>JBBQHA010000236.1:0-1529 GCA_038323475.1 Lysobacterales bacterium | reverse complement strand
GGAAAGCGCTTCGGGGTGAGCCGCGGTGCGATCGACACCGTCGTGCGCGGTAAGAACTGGCGTCGCCAGCACGCCGACAGCGCACACCACGGCGAAGGCGAAGCGAGTCATCAGTAGCTCAAAACCGGCGCGGCGTAGCTGCCATTGTTGAACTTGAGAACGGCCAACGCGGTGCGGTTCCAAGCGCTGAAGCCCTGATAGCGCTGGATGTACTGGGCATGGAGCGGATGCGTGTCGAGCTGCGCGGCGATGTACAGGCCCTTGTCGTCCTTGCGCACGCGGCGCGCGAGCGGCTTGAGCGGCGCCGCGACGTCGACCACGACGAGATAATTCTGTGGGATCCACGGCTTCGTCCAGACCTCGGCCGCGTTGAACCATCCGACTTGCCGATTGTCCACCTGGCCGATGTTCAGGCGCGGGCTGGCCACTTGGTTCGCGGCCGTGTTGAGCGTGACGTACGGGACCTGCAACGGCACGAATCCCGAGAGGAGCGCGAATGCCGCCGCGTCCAACTGGCTGATGTAGAGGCGAAGGCTGACACCCACGCGGTGTTCCGCGACGTTCGCGACCGTCGCTTGCACGGCGGCGGCGGTCAACGTCGCATTCGCCTGATAGTGCGTGTGCGTCGACCCGTCGAACACTTCGCCGTTCGGGCCGTTCTGCATCGGGGTGGAGTCGGCGTTGATGAACGCCTTCACCGGCAGCGGCACGTTGTCGACGTTCATGTCGGGGAACGTGGAGTTCGTGGGCAGGAACACAGCGCGCTGAATCTCGTACCGCGTGCGCCGAAGGTCCGCGCCCTGTGCCGCCTGCTGCTTGATCGCGAGATCGGCCGGCGTGGCGTTGTCGAGATAGTCCTGCGTCCAGCCCGTCGCGAATCCGAACTTGCGCAGCGGGACACCGACCAGATAGCCGGGCAGATCCTTCTGCGTCGGCTGGCGCGAAAACTCGTCGAGCTCCATCATGTTCCCGCCGATGGACGATCCGGCGAGCACTTGGCGCTCGGAGGTTTTCATCGAGAAGTCCGCGAGGAAGTCGTCGACCTGCGCGTTGAAGAGCGCGTTGTCCGCCGCGAGGATCGGCGCGATGAGGTCCGTCCCGTAGGACGCCAGCGACTGATTGTTGGCCGCGAGCAGCGAGCCAATATCGAAGGTTCCGGTCTTGGATGCCATGTGTCAGCGTCTCCGGTTAGGCCAGGGGAGCGCCGACAATGATGTCGGTCGCTGAGATGGCGTGAGCGACGACGGTGGTTCCGCCGGTGGTCGCGGCATCGGCAAGCAGGCCCGCCGCACTGCCGACGTAGATTTTGCCGATGGCGAGCGCGGTGCCGTAGCGGAATCGCGCGCCGCGACCAATCAGCGTGACGGCCTGTCCAATCGCGCAGGCGCGTGGCGCGAAGCCATGCACATTCGCCGCCTCGTTCGCCGCAGCGCCGTTCGACTGGTAGACCTTGCCGTCAGCGATCTTGATGTAGCACGGCGCAGCGACGCCAAGCGCCTCGCCCGCGTAAAGATCCCCGCAAATCTGCG
>JBBQHA010000235.1:0-1712 GCA_038323475.1 Lysobacterales bacterium | reverse complement strand
TCCCCGTTCCCCGTTCCCTGTTCTCCGCCACATCAATCGCCTGCCAGCATGTAACGCCCACGCCCGGAGCGCTTGGCCAGATAGCAGGCGCCATCCGCATAAATCAATGCCGTGTCCACGTCGGTCACGCCCGTCAGCGATCCGAGGCCGATGCTCGCCGAGATATTCCGGAACGCATGCTGGGTCGCAGCCAGCCCGGCCAGTGACCAGAGAATGCGCGCCGCCACGGTTTCGGCGCCGACCTGGCTGCCGCCCGGCAGCAGGACCGCAAACTCGTCGCCGCCCATCCGCGCAACAAGGTCGTCGCCGCGCACGCTCTCGCGCAGGATGCGCGCGACCTCGACCAGCAGGCGATCGCCCGCGTCGTGACCGTGCGCGTCGTTGACCTCCTTGAAATGATCGAGGTCCAGGCAGAGCAACCAGCCCGGCGGCTCCTGTCGCAACTGCGCATCGAGCGTCGCGCGCAGGCAACGGCGGTTCGCCAGGCCGGTCAGTGGATCGCTCTCGGCCAGCCGACGCAGCTCCTTGGTCAAGCGATGCGTCTCGGTGATGTCCACGACGGCGCCGCGGAAGCCGACGAAACGCCCCTCGGCGTCATGCACGGGACGCCCGCTGTTGTTCAGCACCAGGGTGCCGCGCTTGCCGCGCGCCACCAGCCGCTGGTTGACGAACGCTTCGTGGCGGACCATGGCCGCGGCCTTGTCGGGACTGGTCGCGCGTCGCGGATCCATCGCCTGGGCGATCTCCAGCGGCGTGCGGCCGAGCATCTGCTCGTCGGTGAGGCCGAACATCTCGGCGTAACCGGCGGAAATATAGGTCAAGCGATGTTCGGCATCGGTCTCCCAGAACCCGTCGGCGGCCACTGCCGCGAAATCCGCGAGGCGGGCGCGTTCGGCATCCAGCTCGTGCCGACGACGCCGCTCCAGCTCGCCCATCCCGGCCATCTGCACCTGCTGCAGGCGAAAGCCGCCGACCATCACCAGCGCGATCAACGCGTTGAAAATGCACAACGCCACCGAAGCACGATACGGCGCGGCGCGCACCCATGCCTGCACCGGCTCGACCAGTGCGTGCATGCGCAGTTCGAACATCGCGTAGGACGCCAGCGCGGAGACGACCGCCAGCCCTGCCCAGACCATGGCGTCGCCGCGATCGAGCGCCAGTACCGTCAGGAACACCAGTGTCGGCAACACGATGACCGGCGACGGGAGTCGCCCGCCGCTGAGCAGCTCTGTCGCGATCACGCCGCCGTACAGCAGCAGGCAGATCGCATTGCCGTACAAACGCCAGCGCGCGGTGTGGCGGAACGGAATCAGCAGCAGGATGGTGCCGCTCGCGGCGAGCGCCGCCGGTACGGCCAGCATCCGCGCATCGAAAAAGAATTCGACGAGCGCGAAAGTGGTCACGATCAACGCGCCGCCAGCGGCCAGCAGGACCATCGCGGCCGCCTTCTGGTAGGCGATCCCGTTGCTGCGCGGGAATTGCGCCGGTGGCAACAGCCACGCCCAGATCCGCTGTCGAATCGGGAGCGTTTCCACCGGAACCATGCTGCCTCCACGGGATCGTCGCCCCGAGCATGCACTCGCGCGATGCGCAACGGCAAGCCGGATCAGCCGTCGTCGCGCTTGCGCCTGCGTTCGTCCCAGCCATGCACGATGCGGGCGATCGCAGCAACCCCGTCGGTCAGCGCGGCCGGTCCCGGCTGCAGGATC
>JBBQHA010000234.1:0-1755 GCA_038323475.1 Lysobacterales bacterium | reverse complement strand
ATCGCCGTCAACACCACCATGTACGGCGTCCTGGACGCCATGATCCACCCGCTCGCCGGCGCTGACCACCCGGAACAGCTCTACGGCCTCCGCTACTTCGGCCGCTTCGGCAAGCGACTCGGCATCTCCGGCCCGGACCGCACCCTCCAAGCGGGCGGCAAAACCTACTCGGCCTACAGCGGATCGTTCTACTACGCCAACGGCGGCACGATCGAACGCGGCGACGTCGCCCGCCACGGCAGCGTCACGGTCATCCGCCCGAACTTTTTCGCCACACTCGGCGTCCCCGCCATCGAAGGCACGCTCGTGCCCCCGCGCGACACAGTCGCTGCCGCCGCCGTCGCAATCATCAGCGACAAGCTGCGATCGGAACTGTTCCGCGAAGGCGCGTCACCACTCGGCCAATCGCTGGACATCGACGGCAAGCCCTTCACCATCATCGGCGTCGCCAAGCGCTACGCCGCGAGCACCCAACTCGACCACGACGCGTGGCTCTTTCCGCGCGTCGGAGGCGGCGCACCGGTCAACATCATCCGCCTCCGACCCGGCGCCACGAAGGAAGCGGCCGAGCGGGAACTCGCGCTCCTCGCCTCGCGGATTGCACTGGCCGAGGGCGAACCGACGTCCGAAGCCCGCTTCGACCTCACTCCCAGTGCGGGGCAATTCGAGTTGCAGCAATTCCACTGGGCACTCGTCGCCGCCGGCATCGCCGTCCTGCTGGTCGCATGCACCAACCTCGCCAACCTCCAGCTGGCCCGCGGACTCGGACGCGCCAGCGAACTGGCAGTCCGCTCCGCACTCGGCGCATCACGACGGCAGATCGTCGCCCAGCTCGTGATCGAGAGCGGCGTGATCGCCGCCGCCGCCCTGGTCATTGCCGTGCTGCTCGCCATCGCCGGCAACGCCGTTGTCCACGCCACCATTCCGGCCAACATCGGTCGCTATGTCGTCGCTCCGCACACGAGCTGGGGCATGGTGACATTCGCCGCCGTTGCGGCCGTTCTCAGCCTCGTGATCGTCGGCTTCATTCCCGCCATCCGCGTTTCGCGCGTGGACATCAACTCGCTGCTCAAGAGCCGAGCGGGCACCGGCGCACACCGCTCCAATCAACGCGTGTACGGCGCGCTCGTCATCGCCCAGGTCGCCCTGACCTTGCCACTCGTCTGCGCCGCGGTGCTGCTGTCGGTGTCCGCGGCACACCTTGGGAGCGAGTCGAACCGCAAGACGGAACGCTACGGCTTCGACGCACATCACCTGGTGGTCGCGTCAGTCATGCTGCAGCGCTCACCCGACGCACCCACGCCCATCGCCGAGCTCTCCGCGGCATTGATCAACAGGGCGCGCGCCATTCCCGATGTCGTCGACGCCGCGGTCGCTGTGAGCAACAGCCTCCACAACAACACCTTCAGCGTCGACGACGTCGACGGCGGCGTGCGCGAAATTCAGCTGCCGGGCCGCGGCATTCAGGCGGTATCGCCCTCGTTCTTCCGCACCATGGGCCTGCCCATCGAACGAGGCCACGGCTTCAGCGACGGCGGTCACGTCGAAACAACCATTGTCATGGATCGCGGGTCGGGCTGGACCCTCTGGCCACGCTCCAGCGCAGTGGGCCGCTCCGTGAAGCTCGGCGACGCACACGCAAGCCTGCCATGGATCAAGGTCGTCGGCATCGTCGGCGACAGCCTCAGCGACGACGCGCGACAGTTTCGCCGCGTGCGCGACACCCTGCGCGTCATGGACGTCTTTCGCGTCATG
>JBBQHA010000233.1:0-1856 GCA_038323475.1 Lysobacterales bacterium | reverse complement strand
ATTCGCGGTGCAGCGCGCGCGCCACCAGTTCCTTGCCCGTGCCCGTCTCGCCAGTGATCAACACGCCGATCGGCGCCTGCGCCAGGCGGCCAATGGCACGGAACAGTTCGCGCATCGCCGGCGTGCTGCCGACCAATTCCTGCTTGCCATTGCGTTCGGGTGCGATGGCCTCCGCGCGCGGCGTAGATTCTGGCAACGCGCGCTCGGCCAGCGCAATGGCGTCATCGAGGTCGAAAGGCTTGGACAGGAATTCGTGCGCGCCGCCGCGGAAGGCGCCGGCCGTCGATGCGATATCGGTCCAGGCCGACATCACGATCACCGGCAGATCGGGATCGCGCGCCTTGAGCGCGTCGAGGAAGGCGAGGCCGTCCATGCCGGGCATGCGGATGTCGGTAAACACCAGCTTCGGCGGCGATTCGGTGTCGAGCGCAGCCAATGCGACGCGCCCGCCATTGAAGACCTGCACCGCGAAGCCCGCATCACGCAATGCCTCTGCAAGCACGAAACGCACGCTACGATCGTCGTCGACGACCCAGATGCGGGGTTCAAGCGCTGGCATTGTCGTACTCCGGCACCGGCAGCATCAGGGTGAACACGGTATGCCCCGGCCGCGAGCGATAGCTCAGCGCGCCGCCATGCTCGCGCGCGATCTGCTGGGCGAGCGGCAGGCCGAGTCCGGAGCCCTCCGCACGACCCGATACCAGCGGCAGGAAGATGCGCTCGGTCAGGTCGTCGGGCACGCCGCGGCCGTTGTCGGCGATCTCCACCCGCAGCACGAGCCGGTGCGCGACCTCGCCTATCAGCACGCCATGCTCGGCGCGGGTGCGCAGGGTGACCGTGTTCGCGCCGGATTCGAGCGCATTGCGCAGCAGGTTCCACAGCGCCTGGGTGAGCCGATCCGGATCGCCGGAAATCGTGGGCAGGCTGGGGTCGTAGTCGCGATCGAGGCGGATCGCCCAGCCCGCATCGGCGTCGGCAAGCGTGCGCACGCGTTCCAGCACGGCATGGATGTTCAGGACCTCGAAAGGGCGCGTCGGCGCCGGATTCACCAGGCGCTCGAGCAGGGCGGCAAGGCGATCGACTTCATCGCCGATCACCGCGATCAGTTCGCGCTCGTCGTCGTTGCCGACCCGCGCGGACGCGCGCCGCGCGAGCAGTTGCGCCGCGCCTTTGAGGCCCGCGAGCGGATTGCGGATCTCGTGGGCAAGTCCCTTCAGCGCGGCATGCAGCGCCGCCGGCAAGGCACTGGCCGGATCGGCGCCCGGGAATTCGTCGGCGGGATAGGCCTCGATGCGCAGGCCGTTTTCATCGCGCGCGAGGACCAGGTCGGCAAAACGCTCCGCACCATTCGGAGCACGCAACCGCGCCCGCCGCGCGCGCAGCGGCTCGTCCGTGGCCGACAGGCGGGCGACCAGCGCGGCAAGACGGCCTTTCTCGGCATCGAGGTCATCCAGCGGCAGTGCTTCCAACCGGCGCCCGCTGACCCCGAGCCAGCGCGCGAACGCGGTGTTGCAGCCGACGATGCAGCCCGCGTTGTCGGTCCACGCGACCGGCGTGGCAAGGGCATCGAGGGCGGGCGGATCCATTGCACCAGTTTAGTGCAAGTCGAGCCGGGAATCGGATGGCTTCGAAAACAACAGTCCATGGTACTTCTCGCCGTTCTTCACGGTGTCACGGACCGCCCTAATGGAGCCACCGATGATCGGCGTTTCACGCCGGCAGCTTGTTGACCTTCCGCAGGGTCCTGTCGACCATGCTTTCAGGGAAGAAGCGGCGAAAGAATCGCACCTGTCGCGCCTGCTTGCCGGCCGGATAGCGCCTCTTCGGTACGGCGACCGTCGCGGCCTTTACAACCG
>JBBQHA010000232.1:0-1948 GCA_038323475.1 Lysobacterales bacterium | reverse complement strand
GCTCGGCATCATCGAGGACGCCGAACGGCGCGGCGCGCTGTCGCCGGGCCAGACCGTGATCGAGGCGACCAGCGGCAACACCGGCATCGGCCTGGCGATGGTGTGCGCGGTGAAGGGCTATCCACTGGTCGTGGTGATGGGCGAGAACTTCAGCGTCGAGCGGCGCCGGATGATGCGTTTCCTCGGCGCGAAGGTCGTGCTTACGCCGGCCGCGCAACGGGGCACCGGGACGCTCGCGAAGGCAGTCGAACTCGCGGATGCGCATGGCTGGTTCCTGTGCCGGCAGTTCGACAACGAAGCCAATGCGGACATGCACACGCGCACGACCGCGCCGGAAATCCTCGCCGCGTTCGCAGGCGAGCGGCTCGATTACTGGGTCACCGGCTACGGTACCGGAGGCACCTTGAAGGGCGTCGCCCGCGTGCTGAAGGCGCGGCGCCCGGAAACGCAGGTCATCGTCTGCGAACCGGATAATTCGCCAGTGCTCGGCAGCGGCATCGCGCAGTCGCGGCATCCGGATGGCAGCATCCGCGAGAGCCATCCGAGTTCGCGCCCGCACGTGATGCAGGGCTGGTCGCCGGATTTCATTCCGCGGTTGACCGAGGACGCGATCGCGATGCAACTGGTCGATCGCATCGTCCCGATCAACGGCGCGGACGCGATGCGGTTCGCGCGCGAACTCGCGCGGCAGGAAGGCATCTTCGTCGGCATCTCCGGCGGCGCGACCCTTGCCGGTGCATTGAAAGTCTGCGAGTCGGCGGCGGATGGCGCGCACGTGCTGTGCATGCTGCCCGATACCGGCGAGCGCTACCTCAGTACGCCGCTGTTCGACGGGATCGACGCCGACATGTCGGCCGAGGAACTGGAAATTTCCCGATCGACACCCGGATGCCGTTTCGATGCGCCGCCGCCCGCGCCGCCGACTGTTGCGACGTCGAAGCCCGAAGATGTCGCCGCGCCCGCGATATCGGCGGAAGTGGAGGATTTCGTCGCCCGCGTGATCGCCGACCCGGAACAGCCGGTTGTGCTGTTCGCACTGGAGTGGTGCGAGTTCTGCTGGTCGCTGCGCAAACTGTTCGCGAAGTGCGCGATCCCGTATCGGTCCGTCGACCTCGACTCGACCGCCTTCCAGCGCGACGACCGCGGCGGACAGATCCGCGCCGTGTTGCATGCGCGCACCGGCAGCAGGACGATCCCGCAGGTGTTCGTCGGCGGCGCCTACATCGGCGGCTGCACGGACACGCTGGAGATGTTCAAGGACGGCCGCTTGCAGGACTTGCTCAAGCGACACGCCATCGGCTTCGACGAAGCAGTGAGCATCGATCCTTACAGCCTGCTGCCCACATGGCTGCATCCGCGTTGATCGCGGCCAACGAGCGCTCCAACCAGGAAACCACCGACATGAAATCCGCCACACCGGCTATTCGGTCCAGGCGCAAGGCAGCAGTCCTTCGCCAGACGCTTTTCGGGGGCATCGCGCTCGCGGTGTGCGTCGTCGTATCCGCCATCGTCTTGGCATCCGCACAGGCGCAATCGGCACGCGCGACCGAAGGCCAGCGCGTTGCGCAGCCGCAGCGCGCGCTCATCGCGCAGCGCGTGGCGAGGCTAAGGCAAACCAGCGACGTCCTGCGGTCGATCGCAGCGTCGCCATTGCCGCGCGACCTGTCCGCGGAACAACTGGCCGAAGCGAATCGCTACGTGGCGTGGCTGAAGACAAGCGCAGGCCGGATGGACGCGCTCGCAGATACGGGCGAGGGCGCCATCGGCACCAGCGGTGGCGCCGCGA
The DNA here is from genome assembly GCA_038323475.1 of Lysobacterales bacterium. Classification (GTDB taxonomy): domain Bacteria; phylum Pseudomonadota; class Gammaproteobacteria; order Xanthomonadales; family Xanthomonadaceae; genus SZAS-103. The sequence continues at coordinate 162 of JBBQHA010000232.1, read as the reverse complement.
GCAGCGGAGGGATCTCCATGGGCGGCAACTCCATGGGCGGCGCCGCTGCCGGCAGTGGCGGCGGGCAGGACCCATTGCTGGCCGCCACCAAGGACATGCAGGAGACGCAGATGTCCTTCAACCTGCAATACCTGCAGCTGCAGGAGAAAATGCAGCAGGACA
>JBBQHA010000231.1:0-2248 GCA_038323475.1 Lysobacterales bacterium | reverse complement strand
CTGGCACGGCCTGCTCGTGGACATCCCCGATACCGAAGCGCTCACCCTGCATCGCCTGCTCGGCTACAACCCCTACCGCAATGCGTTCACGCACGGCGCGCGCCATCCGGTCGCCGCCGACGTGATCGTGGTCGACGAGGCATCGATGGTCGACCTGGCGATGCTGCGCAGCCTGCTCGATGCGCTGCGGCCAGGCGCCGCGTTGATCCTCGTCGGCGATGCCGATCAGCTCACCTCGGTCGCCGCGGGCTCGGCGCTGATGGACCTGGTGTCGGTGATGGAGTCCGTGCATGCGGGCGCGGCCCCGGCCGGCGACATCGTGCGGTTGCGGCACAGCTTCCGCGCCGAACAGTCGCTCGCCGCGATCAACGAAACCGTGCGCAGCGGAGACCGCACCGCCTTCGCTGCTGCCCTCGCCTCCGCCAGCAACCAGGCGACGCTGCATTGCGTGGCGGATCCGGACCAGCTGCGGATCCAATTGCGGCGCTGGACCGACGCGCTCGCAGCGCTGCAAGGCCTGCGCCCGCGGCTGCCGTGCGGCGACGACGCCAGCGAAGCCGATCTCGCGCCATTGGTCATCGCAGCGCTGGACGCGTTGTCCACGCGCCAGCTGCTGTGCGCGTTGCGCGAGGGCGAATTCGGCACCCAGGCGATCAACGCGTTGATCGAGCGCCGCCTCAGGCATGCCTGGAAGATCGCCGATGCCGCGACCTGGTATGCCGGCCGCGCGATCATCATCGCCCGCAACGACTACGGGCTGCGCCTGTTCAACGGCGATATCGGCCTGTGTCTTGCCGATGCCGACGGCCGCCTGAGCGTCTGGTTCGCCTGCAGCGACGAAGCCGGCCTGCCCGCCGCCCGCCGCTTCGATCCGCATGCGCTGCCAGCGCACGACAGCGCCTTCGCGATCACCATCCACAAGAGCCAGGGCTCCGAATACGATCGCGTCGCGGTGTTGTTGCCACCGAATGCCGACCACCGCATCCTCTCGCGGCAACTGCTCTACACCGGCATCTCGCGCGCCAGGCGCGTCGTGGAAGTGTGGAGTACCGATGCGGCGCTCGATGCCGCGTTGACGCAACCGGTGCGTCGCGCCGGAGGATTGGCGGGGAGGTTGTGGCCGCGTGGATGACGACGCGCAAGCGCGCGCAACCGGATTCGATTACTGCCTTTCTCCCGCCGACGCCGGCCTCGTTCTGCCGATGTGTCGAGCCGCACTGTGCCGCCCTGCCAGCGTGCGGTGTCGCCCTTGTCCGGCTTGCGCGTCGCGTGGTTCAGGCTGGGAATCAGCACGCACACCGCATCGCCGCAGCCCCGATCCGGATCGTTCGCGATCGGCATGTTGCGCTTCGTAGTTGAATCCGCCGGCCACCCTCCCGTCCAGCTTGCGTGCTGTCCGACCGGCGTCTCGAAAAATAATTGATCAAGTTCGCGACCCGGTTGCACGTTGATAAACACAAGAGCAGACACGGCAGGAAAATAGTGGTCTGTCCCGATTTCCCAAGACCCGGAGACTCGCATGCCCCACACAAGAATCTTGATCATGGCAGCGCTGGCGCTGCTCGTTTTGACGGGCTGCTCCAGAGCCGGTCCATCAGATTCGGAGGTCGAGGCGGCGCTGAAGGCCCGGGTAGCCGGGCACGACATGGGTTCGATGCAGATCGATTCCGTAAAGAAGTCCCGCTGTGTGGCCACCGGAGCACCGGACGCGTTCGCTTGCGATGTCGAGGTTGCCCTGGGCGGGGCGACGGCCGGCAAGGGCACCTCGCACTTGTCGTTGGCGAAGGAAAATGGCGTGTGGACGGTGGTCGGAGCTTTCTCGATGCAAACAGGTCCCTGAAACACGGGGGATAGTCGCTCAGGGCCTGATCTTCATCCTTCTCGTGCGCAGCGCTTCGCCGACTCGCAATACGAAGTCCGCCTGCGCATCAATCTCGCTCAGGGCGGCGACGCCTAGAGCCTGGCGCAAGGGCTCGACGGCGTGGTCATTCCGGGGGCGCGAGTGGAGGGCTTGAAGGACACAAAAGAGGGGGGCTGCCCCCTGTTTTCGGGCCGCCAACCCTCTTGTCCAGCCCGCGTGCCGCCCCGTCGGGCGCTGTCGCAAAAATAATTGATCGAGCTCACGACCCGATTGCGCGTTGTAAGTACATGCCCCATCACGTCGGTCGCGAAAGCACCAAGAAGTGGGGCGAAGGAACAAGTTCAGGGGCCAGCGAGAACGAATGCCTAGCGAAAATCGGGGCGTGTC
>JBBQHA010000230.1:0-2517 GCA_038323475.1 Lysobacterales bacterium | reverse complement strand
TCGAGACCTTCGTGCAGGAAGGGTGGCCGTTCCTGCTGGCGATGGTCGTGGTGCTGGGGCTGATCACTTACATCCCACCGCTCGTGACTTGGCTACCGACGCAGTTGATGGGCCCGTGAGCGCTGTGCGTGTCGCCGTGCCTATCCCTGCTATCCCTGCTATCCCTGCGCCCATGTCCGGAGCTGGCTGAGTCATGGAATTCCGCGCCGCAATCCTGCGCGCGACAGGCGAGCCGCTCAGCGTCGAGCGCGTGACGATGTCGGCGCTCGCCCCCACCGACGTGCTCATCCGCAACCGCGCCAGCGGTCTGTGCCACACCGATCTCGAAGTCATGACCGGGAGCCTGGCGTATCCGCTGCCGATCGTGCTCGGTCACGAGGGCGCCGGCATCGTCGAGGCGGTGGGCAGCGCGGTGACGCAGGTCCGGCCCGGCGACCACGTCGTCGCGTCGTGGAATCCGCATTGCGGGCATTGCTTCTACTGCGAACGCGACCTGCCGATCCTGTGTGAGCCGTTCACGCGCGAACAGCCGGCGGGCAACCTGCTCGACGGCGCCTCGCGTCTGTCGCTCGACGGTGCGCGCCTGAATCACTTCTCCGTCGTTTCTTCGCATGCCGAGTATTCGGTGGTGCCCGAGTCCGGCGCGATCAAAATCTCCGACGACATGCCATTCGACCGCGCGTGCCTGATCGGTTGCGGCGTGATGACCGGCTTTGGCGCAGTCAGCCGGCTCGCGCGCGTCGAAGCCGGCAGCAGTGTCGCCGTCATCGGTTGCGGCGCGGTGGGGTTGAATGCGATCCAGGTGGCTCGGTTCGAACAGGCGGGCAGGGTGATCGCGATCGACCGCGATCCAGACAAGCTGGCGCTCGCAACCCGCTTCGGCGCGACGCACACCCTCGCCGCGGATGCGGCTACGATCGAGGCGGTCAAGGTGCTGTCAGCCGGCCGCGGCGCCGATTACGTGTTCGAGGCAGCCGGGGCCGAAGCATCGCTACAGCTCGCGCTCGAAGTCACCCGCCCGGGCGGGCAACTGGTGATCCTCGGCAAGACCGAAGTCAACTGCAAGGTCGCGTTGCGCTTCGGCTCGATGATGGGCGAGAAGCGCATCGTGCGCTCGAGCTACGGCGGGGCGCGTCCGCGGCGCGACTTTCCGTGGCTGGCCGACTTGTACCTGGCGGGCAAGCTGGAGCTCGACGCACTGATTTCTTCGCGGCTGGCGCTCGGAGATATCAACGACGGCTTCGACGCGATGCGGCGGGGACACGGCGTGCGCCACGTCGTGGTCTTCGACTAGTGGACTGCAACCAGGCCCGCCGCCTGCCCGGCCATCCACCGCTCGCCGCCGGCTGGATCGATCGCCCGCACCTGCGTGCCGACATCGGCGACCTGGCACTGGAGTCCGGGCAGACGCTGGAGGGTGCGTTCGTCTCGCATGTCATCCATGGCGATCCTGCCCGGCTGCGTGACGCGGCGATCCTCGTAGTCACAGCGATCGGCGGCACCCACCATCGGCTGGATTTCCTGATCGGCCCCGGCAATGCATTCGATACCGATCGTCATTGCGTGGTCGTCGCCGATGCGCTGGGCAACGGATTGTCGAGTTCGCCCTCGAACAGCGTGGCACAGCCCGGCGCGGATTTTCCGCGCATCACTATTCGCGACATGATCGAATCGCAGCGGCGCCTGATCGACCATCTGGGCGTCGGCCGCCTGGTCGCGGTGGCCGGCGCGTCGATGGGCGGCATGCAGGCCTTGCAATGGGCAATAAGTCATCCGGCGCGGATGCACAAGGTCATCGCGATGACGCCGATGGCGCGTACCGCACGCTGGTCGCAACTGGTGAACGAGATGGCGCGGCGTGCGTTGTTCGTCGATACCGAGTGCCTGATCCCGCGTCCGCGCGCCGAAGCGATGCGCCTTTGGGTGCCGCTGACGCAACTGGTGATGTCGCGTACCCCGGATGCCCTGCGTGCGGTCGCTTCGCAGCAGGCTTTGCTGCAGTGGTTGGACGAGCGCGCCGACGTATTGGCCGGCGAAGCGCCCGATGCGTTCGACTGGTGCTGCCAGAGCCGCGCGTACGACGCGCACGACGTCGGGACGACGACAGGCTGGAACGGCGACACCGACAGTGCACTCGCAGCTATCCGCGCGCAGCTGCTGATCCTCGCGCCGCGGCTCGATCTCTACAACCCGGTGTCCGCTGCGCGCGAGGCCGCGGCCGCGATTCCCGGCGCACGGTTCGTCGAATTGCCCGGCGACGAAGGTCATCAGAGCGCGAGCGGCGTCGCCGCAGCGCCGACGACCGTGCTGCGGCAGGCGATACGGGATTTCCTGGCCTGAAAACGTTGCAGTCTCGGGCTTGCTCGGCAATGCGATGGCGCGACCTGGTCCCGCGGCCGCGCATCAAATGCCGGTCTTCGCCCCCCGTACTGCGCCTGCATCGTCGCGGCCCTTCGCCTTGACGCCCTTGAACAGGATCTTCGCGCTGCGCGCGGCGAACTTCCGATGCATCCGGAC
>JBBQHA010000229.1:0-2601 GCA_038323475.1 Lysobacterales bacterium | reverse complement strand
ACGCTTGTAACAAATCGTAAGCCAGCGATCGGGAACGTTCCGATGCCTATACTGACCAACGGCACGTTCGCTCTGCGTTGCCGTCCGTCGCACTGCGCTTAAGATGACCTCCTGAGCTTCAACATGTCGCTACGTATCTGCCGCTGCGCCGCACTCATTTTCCTCGCCGCCGCGATTTCCGCGAATGAGCAAACATCCGTGCCGCCCGCGACCTACCGTCCCGGCGCCGCCAGCAGCAGCAAGGCGCTGATCGAACCGGCGCTGCTCCTTCCGCTGGATGCGACGGCGCGCCGCATCGCCCTATCGACGCCAACCGCCGCCGAGCAGGAGACATTGAGGCCGAAGCGAGGTACGCAAACATCGCGCGGAGGCGTCGTTCCGAAACGCCGCCCGCTCACCATCGGGTTCGCGCGGCACCTCGCCGCCGCGCAGGCGTCGTTCAAGCTGTCCGATCTCGCTTGGTCCCAGACTCTTGGCGGCGTAAGCGCCGCGCATGTCAGCCTGACCTCGGCGGGCGCGGCGGGAATCCGGATCGGCTTGATGCTGACCGGCGCGCCGGGTGCGCTCGAAATGCGATTCAAGGGCAGCGCCGGAACGCAGGCTTTCGGCCCCTATCCTGGGGGGCTCGCCACGGGCACGCTTTACTGGTCGCCGGTGCTCGAGGGAGAGACCGGCGTTATCGAATTCACGTTGCCCGCCGGCGTGAGTCCCGGTACGGGCACCGTGTCGCTGCCCATGATTTCGCACCTGGTCGTCGCCGGCAACGATCTGCGGCAGGCCGATCCCTTCGGCCAGATCGGGCTGGCGGGCGCGTGCGAGGTCGACGTCGCGTGCCTTCCCGCCACGCAGCGGCAACAGGCCGCGTCGGCAATCAACGCCGTCGCGCGGATGATATTCACCAACATGGGAGCCACCGGCCTCTGCAGCGGGACACTGATCAACGACGCGTCGACATCGTTCACGCCCTATTTCTTCACTGCCAATCACTGCATCGATGACGATGACGAAGACGTCGGCGCATCGAAAGTGTTTCCCTCGATCGCCGCCAACACGATCAACACGTACTGGTTTTTCCAGACTTCGGTCTGCGGCGTGGACACCGCCGCCAACGTCAATTTCGTCATCGTTGCGGGAGGCGCAAAGATCCTCGGCCGCAGCCCGGATTTCGACTGGACACTGTTGCGCATGAACAACGCTCCGCCGTCCGGCGCGACCTTCGCCGCGTGGAATGCGTTGCCGCTATCGGCGTCCGGCACCGCGGCCGCCGGCGTTCATCACCCGGAGGGCGACCTGAAGAAAGTGAGCCAGGGCGCGACGATCGGATTTCAGAACTTCACCGACGGAAGCAGCTTCATCGGCATGCGCTGGACGCAGGGAGTGACCGAGCCGGGCAGCAGCGGTAGCGGCCTGTTCACCTACAACGCTGGCCAGAATTACTACGAGCTTCGCGGCGCGCTCTACGGCGGCTCGTCGGCCTGCGGAACGCATCAGAACGACACGGATGTCTACTCGCGCATGGATGTTGCCCTGCCGCTGGTGGCGCAAGACCTTACGCCCGCCGCCGCCAATCCCACCAAGGAGACGCTGGTCGTCGAGTTCTACAATCTCGTCTTCGACGATTATTTCATCACCGCCAACGTTGCCGAGATCCAGGACCTGGACAACGGCGTTCATCCCGGGTGGCTGCGAACGGGCCTGACGTTCCTGGCCTATTCCGACGCCAGCGTCGCCCCGTCGGGCGCGCGTCCTGTGTGCCGCTTCTATGTCCTGCCGCAGGCCGGCGACTCGCATTTCTACTCCGCCGATGCCGCGGAGTGCGCGGCGACCGCGATCAAGTTCGCCGGCACCTGGGTCGAGGAAGGTCCCGCGCTCTTCTACATCTTGCTTCCGAACGCGACGACCGGCGCCTGTCCCGCGAACACGCGCGCGATCTATCGCTTTCTCAACAATGCGAACGGGTTGCATCACCGCTACACAGCGGAAGTCACCGTGCGCGACTCGACGATACAGGATGGCGGATGGACGCTCGAAGGCTACGGCAATCCGCCGGCGCAGACCGTCATGTGCACGCCGACCAGCTGAGTCGACGCACGGAATCGGACTATCGAATGCAGGACGGGCGCGATAATCGCGGTGACGCGCCACCACCTGCGCGATTGTTCGCTCGCGACCTTGGTTATGTATGCCAGTGTACATACCTCGTCAATTGCGTGGCGCATACTAGACAACGTGAAAAGTCAGCGACCACCGATCGATATCCTCGCCTGGCGTCCGGAAAGTTTCGGATTGTTGACGCCGGCAATTTTTGCAGCCGTCGTTGGCTTGTCACTGACACAAGGCGGCATCGCGTTGGCCGCAACCGCGCCCAGTCTCGGATCCACCGCGCCCTACGCGATCGTTTCCAGCACTTACACCAACTCCAATACGTCGCCGCAGACGATACTCAACGGCAATGTCTGCTACACGACGCCGCCGGTCACGCCTCCCCTCACGATCACCGGCACGACGGTCACGCCATGTCCCCCCGCGACCGGAACGGACCAGGGCCTTGCGCTCGCCGTCCTCAACGGGCAGCCCTGCACCTCGCTCGGCGCCGGCGCG
>JBBQHA010000228.1:0-2654 GCA_038323475.1 Lysobacterales bacterium | reverse complement strand
CCTTTGGGACACTACACTAGAGCACGGCAGCACTGAAGTCAAAATCCAGCGATTCTCCCGCGCCCTGCACCAGATTGCCCTGCACGAAGTCGATGCCGCTCATCCACAACGTCGCGGCCGAGCGCGCGTCCTCCACGCGCGAGCCGATCACCTCGATGCCGAGTCGATGCGCGCTTTCGATCAGGCCCCGCAGCTCGCTGCGTGCCTCCGGTGGAGCATTCGGTGCGACGTACTTGTAGGCCACCTTGATGAATTCCGGGCGAATCAGCTCGAGTAGCCGGTTCGCGTCGGCGGCGTGCTCGTACTGGCCTACGCACATCCGCACGCCGTCCTCGCGCATCGCGTCAGCGAACCGCTGGAGTGCGGGGGGATTGAACAAGGCATCCTCGAGCCGGCTCTCGAGCACCAGCGATGAGCCGGCGACCTCCAGCGCCGACAGCTCGTTCTTCAACCATTCGGCCTGGCCTTTCGCGGTGAACGTCGTCATCGCCTGCGGGACGAACAGGCGCACCGCGCGGCCGCTGTCGCGCTGCCTGCGGACAACGCCCATGGCGCGAACCAGTACCCAACGATCGATGTCGATCATCAGCTTGCCGCGCTCGGCCACGGGCAGGATGTCGGCTGCTGGAAGCAGCTGCCCATCCGGACCGCGCATCCGCAGCAGGGTCTGGAATTGCGCGTCGTGACCGCCCTGCACCGCGACGATAGGCTGGTAGATCAAGCCCAGTCCGTCCTGGCTGATCGCTTCGCGCAAGCGTTCGACCTGTGCCGTTTCGTGACGCAACTCGGTCGCGCGGGCCGACACGAAGCTCTTGATGCCGCGATCGCTGGCGCGCGCGTCGCGGCAGGTGAGTTCGGCGGTGTCGAGCAGGGCGTTCGCGTCGCTGAATCCGAACCGCAGGGCACAGATGCCGACTGAAACGCGCAACTGCAGGATCTTGCCGCCGACTTCGTAGGCGTGTTGCATCACGCCATCGCGCAGCTGCCCGGCGAGCATGTCGAGTGCGCCATCATCGAGCCCCGTGGCCAGAACCAGAAACGCCTTGTCCTGGACGCGCGCGGCGATCGCGCGTTCGCCCAGCGCGCTGCCCAGCAGGCCGCCTGCTTCCACCAACACGTGTTCGAGCGCGGCGAGCCCGAAGCGCTCGCGCAGCACGGCGGTTCCCTCGATCTCCAGGTACAACGCGCCGCCGGAGTCGAGCCCTTCCGGCCCGGTGCCGAGTGCCGCATCGACGCGGTCAAGCAGCACCTGACGGCGCAACAGGCCGGTCGCTTCATCAAGCTCGCCCGGCGCGGCAACCGGCGTTTCCAAATCGCGCACGCGGCGCACGCGGTTCTGCACGGCGGCAATCAGGTGCTTCGGACGAATGGGTTTCAGCAGGAAGTCATCGCCGCCAGCCTCGATCGCCTCGAAACGCGCATCCATGTCGTTCTCGCCGGACAGGAACACGATCGGCATGCGCCGGTAGGTCGGGTGCAGGCGGATCATTGCGGTCAGTTCCGTACCATTTGCCTCGGGCATGTGCAGGTCCATGAGCACCAGGTCCGGACGCATCATTTCGATGGCCTCGAGCACGTGCATGGGATCGTTCTCGATCTCGGCCTCCATGCCGGCATTGTTCAGCACGCTCTGCGCGAACAGCGCCTGCGCCCGATCGTCCTCGACGACAAGCACGCGCAGCTTGTCTTCCACCGTTGGCGAGAGCAACGCCTGCAACTGGCTGAAGATCGCATCGACGTCGAACGGCGGCAGCAAGAATGCGTCGACCCCGGCGCGGCGCGCCCGCAGGCGCGCCTGCAGACTGTCCTGCATCCCCATCGCGACCAGTTGGATGCGCCGATTCTGAAGGTGCGCGCGAAGCTGCGCGTCGACGCGCGCCGCGCCCGCGACGGCGAGATCGGCAATGTGCGATGCGTCCACCAGCACGAGATGCGGGGATAGGCCCAGCATCAGCTCCGACAAGTCCTCCACCGTATCGACAAGTTCGACCTGATAACCCTCGGCCTCGAGTCGTTCCTCGATGCCGCGAGCGAGCGAGTTCCCGTCGCTCAGCAGGCCGATGTGGCGTTGGATTGGGGGCATGGTTTATGTCTGCGTGGCAAGGGGGCGGGATTGCAGGATAGTGGGCTCGAAGCACATTTTCTGACAGAGACTATTGTTGTCTAACCTGGTCATTGAATTGGTTCGCTGACCTGTTCGGAAGGAGTTGGTTGAGGGGGTATCTGGGATTGACGGTGTTAGAGACCAATGGCACTACCTTAAGCAATTTCAGCCGAGGTCGCCCTGTTGTCGTCCTGTGCGAAGCGAGCAACTGGCTGTGTACAAGGCGACACGATGCACGGCAGGTCCTGGGGCGGCATGAGCGTCACTTTATCAATACGGCGATTGATCACCCCGGGCCGGCCCTGCCAGCGGATCTGCCAGGGCTGTTGCCTCGGAACTGGTGTGCTCGAAAGCGGACGATCGCGATAGTCTGGTGTGGGTCGGATGACGACCATTGACCAACGTCGACCTAGTGTAGTGTCCCAAAGGAAACTAAGTCGATCCCATTCGGTCCAAAGAGTATCTTTGGCGCGGGGTGAGATGGACAATGGGACGACCGACTCTGGCACTGGATGTGACCGCGGACGAGCACCGCGAGCTTGAAGCGATT
>JBBQHA010000227.1:0-2667 GCA_038323475.1 Lysobacterales bacterium | reverse complement strand
ACTTCCGAATTGCCTTTCTTGGCCGCGTCGAGTTCCTCGATCACCATCATCGGCAGGAACACGTCGTGTTCCTCGAACTTGAACAGCGCGGTCGGGTCGTGCATCAGCACGTTGGTGTCCAGCACGTAGATACGCTTGCCTTTGGTCATCAGTGGGTTCCTGGGGTAGGGGTTGCCGGCGGAGCATCCGCCCGGTCGCATTGCGAAACGGTACGGTCGAAGATGATCTCGCCGTCCTTGTAGCGGAAGGTATGGCGGACGCTGCCGCCGAAGGCGATGAACGTGTCGAGCGGCTCGGCGCAGCTGGTCTTGATGACCTTTTCGCGCATGGCGCCGTTCTCGGCATCCACCGATGTCGTGGTCTGTCGCAGGCTCTGGGCGAACTGCGCCCTGGTGAACTCGAACTGGACCTCGAAGTGGATCGTCGCTCCGTTGGCGGATGCGCGCTTGACGGGCTCTCCCTGCGTCGTCGCCGGCTTGATCCCAGCTGCGAACCGGGTCGCGAAGGCGCACACGTCCTGGCCCATCGGCTTGCAGGGATCGGCGTCGGTTCCGGCCCAGGTCGTCGCGCTGTCATCGCAATTGGCGACACGCACCTCGGTGATCCGCTTGCCGTCGCTCGAGAAATAGGTGTCGTCGAAGCTGCCGCCGTTCGCCATGAATTCCGGCTCCCCCGGCAGCGGCGACCTGCATATGGCGTGGCGGGACGTGTCGTGCATGTGCATGATCGAATACGTCATGCCCAGATACGCCTCCGGCGCGTCTGCCTTGAGCTGCGCCTCGGTCTCGGGGACGACGAGCTCCCTGCGCACGATGCCCCCGTCCGCCCGCGCGTTGCGGAACATGCCGTGGTCCTGTCGGGAATCGATGAAGCGCTGCATTTGCTTGGCGTCCTTCTCCGCGAACGCGCAGATGTCCAGTTGTAGCGGATGGCACGCATCGGCCGCCAGCGCACCCGTGGCCTGGATCGCGATCCAGGCGAGCGCCCACAGGAGCGCATGTCGCTGGTAGGTTCGCATCATCCGGCTGGAGGTCATGGGGTGCGCCATGCGCGCACCGTCGTGCCGGGTGTTGAGCGCGCTACGCACGCTACGGGTCCGCCTTGCGAAGCAGCTTGAGTTCGGCGAGCACGGCTTCGGCGTGGCCGGGCACTTTCACCGGTCGCCAGGCCTGGCGGATCGTGCCATCCGGGTCGATCAGGAACGTGCTGCGTTCGATGCCGATGTAGTCGCGGCCGTAGAGCTTCTTCGGCTTGATGACGTCGAAAGCCTTGCACAGCGCTTCGTCGGCATCGCTGACGAGGTCGAACTTGAAGCCCTGCTTCGCGCAGAAGTTCCGGTGCGACTTCACCGAGTCGCGCGATACGCCGAGCACCTGTGCGCCAAGCTTCTTCAGCTGCGGCAGCAGCGCGTTGAAATCGTTGCCTTCGATCGTGCAGCCCGGGGTGCTGTCCTTCGGGTAGAAGTACAGCACCAGCCATTTGCCGGCGTAGTCGTCGAAGCTGGCGGTGGCGCCAGTGGAGAGGGTGAATGCGAGCTGGGGGATGCGGTCGCCGATGTCGGGCATCAATCAGTGGTCTCGTGGGTACGGCATCAGAACTTCATCGGATCCATGATGGCATCGAGATTGAGGTGGTCGCAGAATTCCAGGAAATCGTCGCGCAGCGCGGCGATGTGCATGTTGGTCGGCACGCCGATGGTGACCTGCGCGGTGAACATCTCGGCGCCGGTCTGCATCGCGCGGTAACGCGAACAGTTCAGGCTTTCGATGGTGATCCCGAGGCGGTCGAAGAAATCGGCGAGCTGGAACAGGATGCCGGGCTTGTCGGCGGCGACCACTTCGACGATGTAGGGCAGCAGGTTGGTCTGCAGCGGCTTCGGCGATGTGCGGTTCCACATCAGCTTGATGCCTTTCTCCTCGCGCTCCAGCCGGGTCAGCGCCGATTCGAGCTTGGCCACCGCGTCCCAGGAGCCGACCGCGAGCGCAGTCACCGACACGTCGTGGCCGACGCTGGAGAGGCGTGCGTCGGCGAGGTTGCAGCCGCTCTCGGCAATGCGGCGGCTCAGGGCGAGCAGCGGCGAGTCCGGATGCGCGGAATTGGCGTTGATCAGCAGGTGGTTTTCGTTCGCTGCAGGGCGGGTGGGCGATTCGTCGGTCAAGGAAATTCCGTTACGGCGTTTGACGGGCATGGCTGAGGGTGGATGCTCAGTGAGATGGGCGAACCGGCACGCCAGCTGGATTTCAGCAATCGTACCGGAGCCAGCATACTTGCCACGGCTTCCGCGCTGCAAGCTGGATCGCAACGACGTACTTCCCGGGCGGAAGACTCCCGGATGGACTTGTTCAGAGTTCCCCAAGTAACATTCCACGCCTTTCCCACGGAAGCTCCCCTTGCGCATCGAAGGCTCCATCACGGCCCTGGCGACTCCGTTCACGGCCGCGGGCGATATCGACTACCAGGCTTGGCAGCGGCTGCTGGAAATGCAGTTGGCGGGCGGAACCCAGGCGATCGTCGTGGCCGGTTCGACTGGGGAAGCGGCTGCGCTCGAGGACGTGGAGTTCGACCGCCTGCTCACGACCACGGTGGAGATGATCGCCGGTCGCATTCCGGTGCTTGCCGGCACCGGCATGCAGAGCACCGCCAAGACCATCGTCCAGACCCGGCGCG
>JBBQHA010000226.1:0-2758 GCA_038323475.1 Lysobacterales bacterium | reverse complement strand
ACGCTGCCGGCGCGCAGTTTGCGCGCGACGCGGTGCGCGCGCGAGATGTCGCGGGTAAACACGCCAGCGGCCAGGCCGAAGTCGCTGCCGTTGGCGATCCGCAGGGCCTCGTCCTCGTTGTCGAAGGCGAGCACCGACAGGACCGGTCCGAAGATTTCTTCGCGCGCGATCGTGTGCGAGGGAAGGACCCCATCGAAGATCGTCGGTTCGATGTAGCAACCGCCCGCAACCGGATGCACGCGCTGCCCGCCGAGGACCAGTCGCGCGCCTTCGGCCTGGCCGGTGGCGATGTAATCGAGCACGCGCCGGGTCTGGCCGTCATCGACCATCGCACCCATCGGGGCGCCGGGATCGAGCGGGTGGCGCGGCTGCATGGACTTGCCGTGCTTCGCGACGAGTGCGACGAACTCGTCGCGGATCGAGCGCTCGACCAGCAGTCGCGACGCGGCCGTGCAGACTTCGCCCTGGTTGTAGAAGATGCCGCTGGCCGCGGCCTGCGCGGCGCGTTCGAGATCGGGCGCATCGGCGAACACCAGGTTCGGACTCTTGCCGCCGCATTCCATGTACGCGCGTTTCATGTTCGAGCGCGCCGCGCATTGCAGAAGGTGCTTGCCGACGGCGGTCGAACCGGTGAAGACCAGTCCGTCGACGTCCATGTGCAGCGCCAGCGGTTCGCCGGCCTGCTTGCCGTAGCCGGGCAGCACGTTCAGCACGCCGGGCGGCAGGCCCGCTTCCAGCGCGAGTTGCCCGAGCCGGATCGCAGTCAGCGGCGATTTCTCCGACGGCTTGAGGATCACCGAGTTGCCCATCGCCAGCGCCGGCGCGATCTTCCAGCTCGCCATCAGCATCGGGAAATTCCACGGCACGATCGCCGCGATCACGCCCAGCGGCTCGCGCGTGACCAGGCCGAGTTCGTCCGGCCCGGTCGGGGCGACTTCGCCGTAGACCTTGTCGATCGCCTCGCCGGTCCACGCGATGCAGCGCACGGTGGCGGCGACATCGACGGCGAGCGCATCGGACACCGGCTTGCCCATGTCGAGCGCTTCAAGCAGCGCCAGTTCCACGGCGTGGTCCTGGATCAGTTGCGCGAACCGCACCAGCACCTTCTTGCGATGCACCGGCCGCGTGTCGGCCCACACGCCTTGTTCGAATCGCGCACGCGCAATCGCGACGGCGCGCTCGACATCCTCGCTGCCGCATTCGGCAACCTGGCACAGCACGCGACCGTCGATCGGGCTGATGTCGTCGAACGTACGCCCGGAGACTGCATCGACGCTGCGTCCGTCGATCAGCGCACGCCCGTCGAATGGCAGCGCGGCGGCGCGCACTTCCCAATCCTGGCGATTCTTGGATGCGGTGTCGTTCATGCGGACTCCGGATTGGGGTAGTGGATGGCGACCGGCCGACGCCTCAACGCCGTGGTCAGAATGTCGGCGGCGTGTTCGCGCTCACCAGCACCGCGTCGCCTTCGCCGACGTTGCGGAACCGATGCGGTTGGCGGCTTTCGAAATAGTAGGCATCGCCGGGGCCGAGCACGCGGACGAGGTCGCCGACGACAACCTCGACCTGGCCCTGGATCACTACGCCGCCTTCCTCGCCTTCGTGCGCGAGCATGGTGTTGCCGGTGTCGCTGCCCGGCGGCATCACTTCGCGCAGGATGCACATCTTGCGGTCGGCGCGAGCGTGGCCGACCAGGAAATAATGGATGTCGTCATTGCCCACGTTGGGCTGGCGATCGGCCGGATAGAACGGCCCGGCATCGGCGCCGTCCTCGAGGTCGCGGGTGAAGAACTCCGCCAGCGACATCGGAATTCCGCCCAGCAGTTTCTTCAGCGAACTGATCGACGGGCTGACCTTGTCCTGTTCGATCAGCGAGACGGTCGAGTTGGTCATGCCGACGCGTTTGGCCAACTCGCGCTGGCTCAGACCAGTGGCCTTGCGGATGGCTTGCAGGCGATGGCCGATCAACATGCGCGGGGACTCCGTCTTCGGCGCTCAAGTGTTCGGAATACTAGACACTGCCCAGCGAGCGGTCAATTTAGTCCGAATTCGGCGAACCATTGTAAAGTTTATTCAACACCAGCAGAATCCTTCGGTCGCCCACCGTGGACGTTCGCCACCCTCGCCATGACCTCGACTCCCTCCAGCCTTGAAGCTTCGGCGTCTCCTGTGGCGCCCGAAAGTGACGGCATGTCCGCCTTCTGGATGCCGTTCACCGCTAACCGCCAGTTCAAGCACGCCCCGCGCCTGCTAGGCAGCGCCTCGGGGATGTTCTACAGGACGCCCCAGGGCCGCGAGATTCTCGACGGCACTGGCGGCCTGTGGTGCGTCAATGCCGGCCACTGCCGTCCGCGGATTGTCGCGGCGGTGCAGCAGGCGGTCGCGACGCTGGACTTCGCGCCGACCTTCCAGATGGGCCATCCGCTGGCGTTTGAACTGGCCGAACGGCTGGCGCAAATCGCGCCGCCGGGATTGAACCGGCTGTTCTTCACCAACTCGGGTTCCGAAGCGGTCGACACCGCGCTGAAGATCGCGCTCGCGTACCACTGCGCCCGCGGCGAAGGCCAGCGCACGCGCCTGATCGGCCGCGAGAAGGGCTACCACGGCGTCGGCTTCGGCGGCATCTCGGTCGGCGGCATGGTCAACAACCGCAAATTCTATGGACCGCTGTTGCCGGGCGTGGATCACCTGCGGCACACGCTGGACCTTTCGCGCAATGCGTTTTCGCGCGGGCTTCCGCTGCACGGCGCGGAATTGG
>JBBQHA010000225.1:0-2807 GCA_038323475.1 Lysobacterales bacterium | reverse complement strand
GCGCCAAGGCTCAGCGATGCGATCAGCGGATGCTCGCCGAGTTCGGGCTCGTCGTCGGCGTGCCAGCCCACGCTGTCGTTGCCGTCGCGATAGAGGTTCGCGAGCACCCCGTTGAAGTCGGCGCCGCAGGCGTCGCGCAGGCGGCTTCGGATCGCAACCAGCGCCTGCGGCCACGGATGCGGCACGAAGAGCGCGCGCGAATACGTATAGACCGCGTCGGCATCGCCGATCCAGCACGACAGCCGCGGCGCATCGACTTCACGACCGAACAACCGCAGGCGATGGCGTTCCCACGGGATGCCGTCGCGCAATGTGGCGAACAGTGCGTCGGCTTCGGACTGAGTGAGCCACTGCGGCTGGTAGCGCAATTCCGCATCGGGCAAGTCCAGGGCCTTCCATGCCATGCGATGACCCAATCAGTCGGGCTGCATTTCGACCATCGCGTGCAGGATCTCGCCGAGTTCGAGCAGGCGCAGGTCGCTGCCCGGCGCGCCGACGAGTTGCAAGCCCTGCCCGCCCGGCAACGGCAGGCTCAGCGCGGGGCAACCGGCGAGGCTGGCGAGCGCGGTGAGGTCGGCGAGGTTCGCGGGTTCGTTGCTGCCGTAATCGGGCGGCGGCGACGGCACTGTCGGCAGCAGCAGCACGTCGAAGGATTCCAGCAGCCGGCGCACCTGCACGACATGCGCGTCGAGCAACCGGTCTGCGCGCGCGTAATCCACCGCGGACTTGCGTTTGGCGTAATCGAGCATCTTCCACAGCCGATCCGACCCGCAGGCGAGTTCGTCGCGATGGGCGGCGAGGATCTCGGCCTCCATCAGCAGCAACGCTGCGCGGCGCGTCTGCGCGACCTCCAGCGGCGCCAGCGCGAGCGCGACCGGCTGGGTTTCGCCGAAAGCCTGCGCGCAACGTCCCAGCGCCGCCCTGAAACCCGCGATCACCGCCGCATCGACGCCGAGCGCTTCCAGGTCCGCTACCACGCCCGCGCGCAACGAGCCCGGCGCCCAGTCCGGCGGCGCCAGCGGCACCCGGCGCTTGCGCGAATTCGGATCGCCGGGATCGTAGCCGGCAAGCAGAGGCAGCAGCAGGGCGGCATCCTCGACCGCGCGCACCAGCAGCCCCGGCGCATCGGCGCGGCGCAAGGCCGGCGCGAGTCCGCGGCACGACAGTTCGCCGAAGGTCGGCTTCATCCCGACCAGTCCGCAAAACGCGGCCGGAATCCGCACCGAACCCATCGTGTCCGAGCCCAGCGCCGCGATCGCATGTCCCGCAGCGACCGCCGCGGCAGAGCCGGCCGACGATCCACCCGACACCTTGCCCGGATACGTCGGATTGCCGACATCGCCGAACGTCGGGTTACTGCCGATCGTGCCGAGCGCGGCCTCATCGAGATTGGTCTTGCCCAACAGCACTGCACCGCTGCCGCGCAACTTGTCCACGACGTGCGCATCGCGCAACGCGGGCATGGCTTCGCGGCCGCCGATGCCGACGCTGGTCGGCATGCCGGCGACATCGATGTTGTCCTTGATCGCCAGCGGCACGCCGTCGAGCCGTCCCAGCGCACGCCCGCCTGCCCGGCGCGCATCCGACGCCCGCGCTGCCGCGAGCGCGCCTTCGGAGTCGACCCAGCTCCAGGCATGCAATTGCGGATTGTCGCGTGCGATCGCCGCGAGGCAGGCACGGGTCAGCGCCTCGCTGCTGCAACGTCCCATCGCCAGCGCATGCAGCACGCTGGTCAACGGCGCAAACCGCAACTTGTCCAGGGCCTGGTCGTCGATGTCGGCCATATGCAGCTCCGTTGCAATGCACCCGCCGGGATGCGCCATGATCGCAGACCTGAGGATTTGCCGCGAGCCGCGGGAATACCACAAGCGTCTTCGGTGGGAGCGGCCGCTGGCCGCGATGCCTTGGCCAGCTATCTTCGGGCCGGGACGGCCCTCCCACAGTCCTGCCCGAACAAAGGTCCAGAATGGACATGTTCGGGCCTTCCCCAAATAATTCACGCATTGCAGCAGGAGAACCCGATGAGCGATGCCGACAACCCGCGCGACGTGATGGAGTACGACGTGGTCGCCGTGGGCGCCGGGCCGGCCGGACTCGCATTCGCGATCCGGCTCAAGCAGCTCAAGCCCGAACTCTCGGTGTGCGTGATCGAGAAAGCATCGACCGTCGGCGCGCAGATCCTGTCCGGCGCGGTGATCGAGCCGCAGCCGCTCGACGAACTGCTGCCGGGCTGGCGCGACAATCCACCGCCGATCTGCGTGCCGGCGACGCAAGACGAATTCTGGATGCTCAGCAAGTCCGGCCGCCGCAAGCTGCCGACCCCGCCGCAGATGAACAACCACGGCAACTTCATCGTCAGCCTCGGCGCGATGTGCGCGTGGCTCGCGCCGCAGGCCGAAGCGCTGGGCGTGGAAATCTATCCAGGGTTTTCCGCAGCAGAGGTTTTATACGAGTCGGATGACGTGTCCGATTCAGGTAACCAAAAAGTCTGCGGCGTGCGCATCGGCGACATGGGCGTCGCCCGCGATGGCTCGCACAAGTCCGGCTACACCCAGGGCATCGACATCCGCGCGAAACTCACCGTCCTCGCCGAAGGCGCGCGCGGCAGCCTGACCAAGCAACTCATCGCGAAATACAGACTCGACGAGGGCAAGCAGCCGCAGAGCTGGTCGATCGGCATCAAGGAGCTCTGGCAGGTCACGTCGGGTGCCGCCGAGCCGGGCAAGATCGTGCACACGCTCGGCTGGCCGATGGACTCGAAAACTTACGGCGGCAGTTTCCTGTACCACCTCGACAAGGACCGCATC
>JBBQHA010000224.1:0-2875 GCA_038323475.1 Lysobacterales bacterium | reverse complement strand
GCTCGACATGGTGCAACTCGGGGGATTCGGCAACCGGCGCCCGGCACAGCTCTCCGGCGGCCAGCAGCAGCGCACCGCGGTGGCGCGGGCACTGGTGTTCGAGCCCAAGCTCATCCTGATGGACGAGCCGCTGGGCGCGCTCGACAAGCAGCTGCGCGAGCAGATGCAGTTCGAGATTCGCCGGTTGCACCAGCGACTCGGGGTGACAATGGTGTACGTCACCCACGACCAATCCGAGGCGTTGACAATGTCGGACCGGATCGCCGTGTTTCATCGCGGCAGGGTCCAGCAGCTCGACGGGCCGGCGCGCATCTACGAGGAGCCGGTGAATGCTTTCGTCGCGCGTTTCATCGGCGAGAACAATCGCCTCGACGGCGTCCTCGAGTCGGCGGATAGCGTGCGCTGCACGGTCCGCCTGGCCGGGGACACCCGCATCGAGGGCTCGCTGGCCGAGGCCCTCGCGCCCGGGAGCCCGGTGACGGTGTCGCTGCGTCCCGAACGGGTGCAAATCATGTTGGCTGGGCATACAATGCCTGCAGCCGCGAGGAGCCGACTCGAAGGTGCCTTGCGCGAAGTGATCTACCTCGGCGATCACGTGCGCCTGCGCGTCGCGCTGGCCGGCAATGGCGAATTCATGGTGAAGCGTCCGATCAGCGAAACGCACGCCCTGCCCGCCATCGGCGATGCAGTGGAGCTGGCATGGGCGCCGGAACATTGCCGCGCATTCGCGCGGGAAGACCTACATCCATCCTAGACGGAGGAGCAGATGCATAACAGACTGAGCGTCGTGGCTTTACTGGGCGCAGCGGCATTGATGCTGCCCGTGGCGACGGGTGCGCGTGACCTGTCGGTGATTTCCTGGGGCGGGGCGTATCAGGACGCGCAACGCGACGTCTATTTCAAGCCCTTCACGGCCGCCACCAAGATTCCGATGACCGAGGAAAGCTGGGACGGGGGCGTCGGCACGCTGCGCGCCAAGATCCAGGGCGGCAACAACAATTGGGACGTGGTGCAGGTCGAGTCGGAGGAGCTGCTGCTCGGCTGCGAGGAAGGCCTCTACGAGAAGCTCGATTGGACCAAGCTCGGCGGCAAGGACAAGTATCTGCCCGACGCGGTCAACGACTGCGGTGTCGGTGCGATCGTATACAGCTTCATCCTGGCCTACGACGGCGACAAGATCAAAGGTGACACGCCGAAATCGTGGGCCGATTTCTGGAACACGCAGAAGTGGCCGGGCAAGCGGGCGCTGCGCAAGGGTCCGAAGACCACGCTGGAGATCGCGCTGATGGCGGATGGCGTCGCCCCGCAGGACGTCTACAAGACGCTCGCCACCGACGCGGGTGTCGAGCGCGCGTTCAGGAAGCTCGACCAGATCAAACCCAACATGGTGTGGTGGGAGAAGGGCTCGCAACCGCCGCAGTTGCTCGCCTCGGGTGAGGTCGCGATGACCGACGCCTACAACGGCCGCATTGCCGCCGCCAATGACAAGGACAAGAAGAATTTCCAGATCGTGTGGACCAACAACCTCTACACCATCGACTCGTGGGTGATCATGAAAGGCACGGCGAACAAGGCCCAGGCCGAGAGTTACCTGGTGTTCGTCAACGACCCGCAGAACCAGAAGAACCTGCCGCCGAAGATTCCCTATGGCGTGACGGCCAAGGCTTCGACCGCGCTGATCGACAAGAACGTGCTGCCGAACCTGGCCACCGCGCCGCAGAACATCGCCTCGGCGCTGTACTTGAACGACAAGTTCTGGCTCGAGAATCTGGACAAGCTGAACCAGCGCTTCAACGCCTGGGTCGCGAAGTAAAGGCCGAACCGGGACGCGGCGATGCTGCGCGTCGCTGCGGCCGCGGGGCACGCGGCGGCTGCACCTGCCAACACCGGCGCCGGTGATCGCCACCTGCGCCGGGCGTTGCGGCGCAGCCAGCGCCGCGAGCAGTGGCGGGCCGCAGCGCTGGTACTGCCGTTGTTCCTTTTCATCACCCTGTGCTTCGTCGCACCGATCGGCGCGATGCTGGCGCGCGGGGTCATCGACACCGACATCGCGCACATCCTCCCGGCTGTGACCGCAGCGCTCAAGGCGTGGGATGGGCGCGAGCTGCCGTCGGACGCCGCGTACGGTGCCCTGGTCCGCGATATCCGCGCCGCGCGCGAAGCCGGAACGCTGGCCAGCGCCGCAACTCGCCTCAACTACGACGTTCCCGGCTTTCGCACTCTGCTGTTCGCGACCGGCCGACGACTGCCGCCGGAGGAGATGTCAGGATCAGCCCGTGACCTCCTGATCGGCATCGATCCCAAATGGGGAGAACGCGAGACCTGGGTCGTGATACGCCGCGCCGGCGGACCGGTCACCGACTTCTATCTGCTTGGCGCGCTGGACTTGCGCCGCGACGCCAATGACGCAATCGTCGGCGCGCCGAGCGAGCAGCGGGTATTCCGCGACGTGCTCGGCCGCACGCTGTGGATTTCCGGCGTCGTGACCTTGATCTGCCTGCTGCTGGGCTATCCGGTTGCATTGGTGATCGCCCGGCAGCCGCCGTCGCGCGCGGCCCTGCTCCTTTTCCTGGTGCTGCTGCCGTTCTGGACCTCGCTCCTGGTGCGCACCGTCGCATGGGTCGTGCTGCTGCAGAAGGAAGGCGTGTTGAACAGCCTGCTCCTGTCGCTATCGATCGTGCATGAGCCGCTGAAAATGATCTTCAACCGGTTCGCGGTGTACGTCGCGATGGTCCATGTATTGCTGCCGTTCATGGTGTTGCCGCTGTACAGCGTGATGCGTGGGATCCCGCCCGCGTACCTGCGCGCCGCGTCGTCGCTGGGCGCGCCGCCCTGGACCGCATTTCGCCGCGTGTACCTGCCGCAAACGCTTCCC
>JBBQHA010000223.1:0-2961 GCA_038323475.1 Lysobacterales bacterium | reverse complement strand
CAGCACGCCAGTCGCGCGATCGGCGATTGGATCCAGTTCTACAACCACCGACGCCCACACCAGGCGCTCGGAATGAAGACACCCGCCGAGGCTTATGCTTTAGCGGCCTGACCTGTGCAGGAACAGCTGGGTCATTACACGGTCGCGATCTTCACCAGGAACGAGGCGTACCACAAGTTCCTCGCGGTGTTCACCGCGATCGGGTTCAGCGCCTACATCGCACTGCTGTTCGCCCATCTGGGCTAACCGCGGCCGCGTGGATTGCGGATTGCGGATGCGTGGCGCGGTCGGGGGTTTCGCAAATCGCAGTCGGGTTACACTTGGCGCGCTGCGCGGGGTGAAGCCCCGGCGGCCTTGTTTGGCGCGGGGTCCGGCCAGTGCACCGTCAACGACGCCATTCCGCGGCGACGTCGCCAGACCCCGCATCCCGATCCTCGAGGAGAGACATGACCCAGCCCGTGATCCCCGACGTTGCCCTGGTCGACAACACCGAACAGCGCACCCCGCTCGTGCTCGTGCTCGACTGCTCCGGCAGCATGGGCGGCATGCCGATCGGCCAGCTCAACGAGGGCCTGAAGATCCTCGAGGAAGAACTCAAGGGCGACGTGATCGCATCCAAGCGCGTGCGCCTGCTGGTGGTGCAGTTCGGCGGCATGGACGCGGTCGAGTCGATCGGCGACTGGGTGGACGCGATGGAGTTCTCCGCGCCGGTCCTGACCGCGATGGGCACGACGCCCACCGGGCAGGCGGTCGATTTCGCGCTCGCGAAAATCGAGGAACAGAAGGCCGGCTTCAAGCAGGCCGGCATCGCCTACACGCGGCCGTGGCTGTTCCTGATGTCGGATGGCCAGCCGACGGACAACTGGCAGGACGCCGCCGCGCGTTGCCGCCAGGCCGAACTCGCGAACAAGGTCGCGGTGTTTCCGATCGCGGTCGGCGGCAGCGCCCACAGCGACGCGCTCGCCCAATTCAGCAGCAGGGGCGAGGCCGGGGTCAAGAATCTCGACGGCCTGAAGTTCCAGGAACTCTTCATGTGGCTGAGCGCGAGCATGAAGGTCGTCTCGCAGTCGCGTCCGGGCGGCCAGGCGCAACTGCCGGCCGTGGACAGCTGGTCGAACGCGCCGACCTGACCATGACCTGGCGCGTTTTTGCAGCAGCGGCGATCGGCAAATCCCACATCGACGGGGGCACGGACTGCCAGGACGCCTTCGCCCACGAGGTCGTCGGCGAGACCTTGTTCGCGGCGGTCTGCGATGGCGCGGGTTCGCAGCCGTTGAGCCATGTCGGTTCCGAGGCGCTGTCGCGGCTGGTCGTACGGGGACTCGCCCGGCGCACTTCCGAGGGCGGCGACCTCGTCGCGATGGATGCGGGGGCTTTCAAGGACGTGGTCGGCGACATCATCGCCAGCGCGCGCGAAACGCTTGCGGACGAAGCCGAGTCGGCGGGCGTCGTGCTTGGGGCGTATGCGGCCACCCTGGTCGGAGCGATCGCGACTGGCGCCGGTGGCTGGCTGTTCCACATTGGCGACGGTCAAGCCGCGGTGGAACCGCAGGCGGACGACCAGGCGCCGATCCTGTCGATGCCGGAGAACGGCGAGTACGCCAACGAAACCTATTTCTTCACCGGCGACGAATGGCGGGAACACCTGCGGATCACCCCGATCGGCCAGCCTGTGCGCACCGTCGCGCTGATGTCCGATGGCGCGGCGCCGTTCGTGATGACCAAGGGCAATGCCGCGCTGTATCGCCCGTTCATGGACCCAGTCGAGAAATACCTCGCGACCGCTACCGAGCCCGACGGCTGCGCCGCCCTGGCTTCCACGCTGGAGGACCCGCGCACGTACCGCATCACCGGCGACGACAAGACCCTGCTGATCGCGCTGTGGCAATGAGTGCTGGCAAGCATGAGCGTTGCTGCCGGTAGTTCCCTGTGGACCGGCGACCGGCGCAAGCGCGTGCTCGGGTCGCTGATCAAGAGTGGCGGCGCGGGTAGCGTCTATCACCTGGTCGCATCGCCGCTGCAGGTCGCCAAGATCTACCACGACAGCGCGGACCTGACCGAATACGAACGCAAGGTCGGGGCGATGCTGCAGCTGTCGCCGCAGCTGACCGACCTGGTCGAGAACGGCAAGCGCTACGTGCAGATCGCGTGGCCGCAGACGCTGCTGCGCGACGACCGCGGCCGCTTCGTCGGCTTCGCGATGCCCGCCGTGGACGTGCAGGCGACCAGCGAACTCGAATGCATCCTGCAGGAACGCCAGGCGCGCGCGGCAAACCTGCCGACCGGATTGGGCGCGAAGATCACCCTGGCCGCGAACCTGGCCGCGGTGATCGCCGAGATCCATGCGCAGGGACATCGCGTCATCGACCTCAAGCCGGTGAACCTGCGCTTCTATCCGCAGTCACTGTACATGGCGATGCTCGACTGCGACGGCTTCAGCATCCAGGGCAAGGGCGAGCGCTTCGCGGCCGAGCAGATCACGCCGGACTACCTCGCGCCGGAGTTCCAGTCGCGCTCGGTCAGCGCGACGGGCGAGGAACAGCAGGACTGCTTCGCGCTCGCGGTGGTGATTTTCCAGTTGCTCAATTTTGGCATCCACCCGTTCACCGGGCGCCCGACGAACGACCACGTGCCGACCGACATCCCCGGCCGCATCGCCCAGCGCTGCTACGCCTACGGAATCCGCGCGAACCCGAACCTGTCGCCGAACCCGGTCAGCGGCCACCAAGCGATGCCGTCGGACTTGCGCCTGCTGTTCGACCGCGCGTTCGAGAGCAGCGGAGCGGGGCGTCCGTCGGCACTGGAATGGACATCGGCGCTGAAGTCCTATGCGCAGCGCGCGAACCAGCGACTGACGCCCTGCGCCACCGACAGGCAGCACCAGCATTTCAGCGGATTGCCGTGTGCGGCCTGCGCGCGCGCGGCGCTGCTTGTCAGCACCGCAAAAAGCGCGCTCGCCGC
>JBBQHA010000222.1:0-3012 GCA_038323475.1 Lysobacterales bacterium | reverse complement strand
ACAGTCGCCCAGGTCCACCAGCCCGAACCCAATCGGCGCACCAGCGCGTACAGGCCGCTGATGAGCAGGGGTACGATCACCGCGCTGATGCCGAGGCCCTTCAGCATGTCGAGCGTCCAGGCGAGCGAATCCTGGCTCGACAGCCCGTACTGGTGCTCGCGGATGAACTCCTGGTAGTACGTCAGCGGCAAGGCCAGCGCGCTGGTCGCGAGCAACCAGAGCAATCCGTACAGCGCCGTCGCCAGCCAGCGCGATGCGACCGTGCGCTGCGCGAAATCGCGCATCCGCACCGAAATCCCGCTCAGCAGCAGGAATACGGCGATGGCGATGCCGAGCAGCGATCCCCACAGGTCCAGCCAGTTCCTGCCTTCGAAATAGGCGTCGGACAGCCTGCGCTGTTCGGGCGACAGCAATGCGAGATACGCCTCGGTCGCCTTGTCCGCATCGAAGCCCGGGCCGGGCCGGGCAGCCTCGGGGATCTGCAGGCCCGGCGGGAAATCGCGCGCGCCCGGCGCCAGCGCCGAAGTCGACGGCTGCGCCGTCGCGGGCGATGTCTGCGCGAACGCAGTCCCGCACAACAACAGCATCAGGCATAACACCACGGTGCTCACGAAGCGCATTGCACGAATCCCCCATTGCCCTGGAACAGCTTGTTCGCGCCGTAACGGCGTTCGCTCATCTCGACGCCGGTGCAACTTGCCAGCACCAGCGTGCTGCAACGCGTGCCATAGGTATCGCCCACCACGAATGGCGGGGACAGGCGACGTTCGATCTCGAGGCCGACGCCGGTATCGGGAAGCTCGGCATCTGCGGCAGGCGCCGTGTCCGCGAGTGCGACGAACAGCGGCTCTGCATCGGCGTGCGTATCGGGCGCATCGGCCTGCCCCGACAACCAGTGCGACAACGCATGTTTCGCGCGACGCGCTTTCGGCCAGTCCGTATCCAGTTCCGCATTCGACAGCGCATGCAGCCCGGGCGCGACTTCCTGCGCATGGAACCGCGGATGGTTGCCGACGCAATGCAGCGACGCGCCGTCCCACAGCAACAGGTTGAAGCGCCCGTATTCATGTGCGTGCGCCGCGATGCCGTCGATGAAATCCCCCGCAGTCGCATCGGAAGCCGCGAACGCCTTGACCAGTTCGCCGCGCGAACGTGGCGCCGCTTCCGCCGCGAGGCCGGCGCGCACATTCGTGACCGCGGCGAGCCGGCGCCGCTTCGACACCAGCAGCCAGCCGCCGCCCGCGCGCAGGTCGATCCCGCCGAACACGTCCGGTGCGTCCGCCAGGAATGCTGCGGGCGCCGACGGACGCGCATGGAACTCGTCGCGATTGGCGATCAGGACCAGCGGCCAGCGCGGATTCGCGCGCCATGCGAAAGCGATCAGGCACATCGGCGCACTGTAGCCGCCACCACGGTCCATGCGCCATCGCGGCCGCCCATACTGCGGCACGGCGGCGTTAGCATGCGTCGTCGCCGAAGGAGATCGCCCATGGCCAACTACCGGATCGTCGCGCTCGATGGCGGCGGACTGCGCGGCATCATCAGCGCACGGCTGCTGCAGCGCCTCGAAAACGAGCACGTGCTGCCGCATTGGTATCGCAAGGCGGAACTGGTCGGCGGCACGTCCACCGGCGGCATCCTCGCGCTCGGCATCGGCGCCGGTTTCAGCGCGGCGGAGCTGGTGGATTTCTATCGCATCGAAGGGCCGAAGATCTTCGCGGATTCCTGGTTCGACGACGTGCACGACCTCGGCAACCTGGTCGGCGCGAAATATTCCACCGCGCCGCGCAACGTCGCACTGCTTGCCCACTTCGGCGCATCGACCCTGGCCGACCTGCCGAAAGCGGGCGTCGCCGGCCTCAATCCGCAGCAGAAAACCCTCGTCACCGCGTTCGACCTCTGCAACGAGGCCGGCACCACGTCCGGAACGCAGTCGTGGAAACCGAAGATCTTCCACAACTTCCAGGGCCCGGACAGCGACGGCGCACTGCCGGTCGTGAAGGCCGCGCTCTATACCAGCGCGGCGCCGACCTATTTCCCTTCCGTGGACGGTTACATCGATGGCGGCGTGTTCGCGAACAACCCGAGCATGGTCTGCCTGGGCCAGGCGCTGGATGCGCGCCGCGGCCCCGGCGTCGGCCTGCAGCAGTTGCGGCTGTTCTCGGTGGGCACCGGGTTCGTGACCCATCTCATCCGCCAGCAAGCCGCGGACTGGGGCGTCGCGCAATGGGCGCACCCGTTGATCGACCTGCTGCAGGACGGCGTCTCCGACATCGCGCGCTACCAGTGCCGGCAATTGCTCGACGACCGCTTTCGCAGGTTGCAGCCCGTGCTCACGCAGGTGTTCGCGCTCGATGACGTCAAGAGCATCGACGCGATGCTCGCGTTCGCCGACGGCGTGAACCTCGACGCCGATGCGGCCTGGCTGCGCGCGAACTGGTGACGGACGTTCGCGAAACCATGCGCAAGATCGTCCACATCGACATGGATGCGTTCTACGCATCGGTGGAACAGCGCGACGATCCGTCGCTGCGCGGACGCCCGGTCGTGGTCGCCTGGCGCGGCGCGCGCTCGGTGGTGTGCGCGGCGAGTTACGAAGCGCGCCGGTTCGGCATCCGTTCGGCGATGCCAGCGCTGCGCGCCGAGCGGCTATGCCCCGACGCGGTCTTCGTGCCGCCGGACTTCGTGCGTTACCGCGCTGCATCCAGGCACGCGCGCGAGATCTTCCTGCGCCATACCGACCTCGTCGAGCCGCTGTCGCTCGACGAGGCCTATCTCGATGTCACCGCGAACAGGCTCGGCCTGGATTCGGCGACCGCGGTCGCGCAGTCGATCCGCGCGGCGATCCTCGAAGAGACCGCGCTGACCGCATCGGCGGGCGTCGCGCCGAACAAGTTCCTCGCCAAGATCGTTTCTATAACCGCGCCCTGTCGTAGTACGACACATTGACTTAGGACGTGGTGCTGGTAGCGTCCCAGCTATCTAGAAGCGGACTCTTTCGATGCGCGTCAT
>JBBQHA010000221.1:0-3018 GCA_038323475.1 Lysobacterales bacterium | reverse complement strand
GGCGTTGAACGCGCGCGCGCTGCTCTCTCTTGACCGGCCGGTGGTGACCGAGGTGGTCTCCAGCGAAGGAAGTTTTCGCGAAGCGCTGGTGCGGTTCGCGCCCGACCTCGTCCTCAGCGATTTCTCCATGCCCGGCTTCAGCGGCCAGCTGGCGCTGGAGATCGTTCGTGAGATGACCCCGGACATCCCCTTCATCTATGTATCCGGGACCATCGGCGAGGAGATGGCGATCGAGGCGATGCAGGGCGGCGCGTCCGACTACGTGCTCAAGGACAACCTGCGCCGGTTGCGGCCTGCGATCGAACGCGCATTGGTCGCC
Source organism: Lysobacterales bacterium (assembly GCA_038323475.1). Taxonomy (GTDB): domain Bacteria; phylum Pseudomonadota; class Gammaproteobacteria; order Xanthomonadales; family Xanthomonadaceae; genus SZAS-103. The sequence continues at coordinate 2,699 of JBBQHA010000221.1, read as the reverse complement.
GCCGACCAGCAGCGGGAACGCCTGCGCATGCAGTACGCGCTGCGCGACAGCGAGGAACGCTTCCGCGCCCTGGTCGAAACCACCGAGGACTGGATCTGGGAGAGGAACCGGGCCGGCCGGCACGTCTACAGCAACCACAGCGTTTCGAAGATGCTCGGACTGCAACCCGATGCGCTGATCGGCAGGGATGCGCTCGACTCGATGGTCGAGGACGACCGCCGGCTTTTCCAGGCGGCATTGCCGGAGCTGATGTCCGAGAAGCGCGGCTGGAACAACTGGATCCTGCGCTGGCGCCACACAGACGGCAGCGTGCGCATGCTCGAGAGCACGGCGCAACCCGTGCTCAACGAGGCCGGCGTGCTGATGGGTTACCGCGGCATCGATCGCGACGTCACCTTGCGCATGCAGCAGGCGCGCAAGATCCAGCAGCACTCGCGCATCCAGTCGGTCCTGAGCGCGCACGGCAATGCGGTGCTGCGCGCAAAGGACGCCGGGGAACTGCTCGACATCACCAGCCGCGTCGCGGTGGAATACGGCCACTTCAAGGCGGCGGTGATCGGCAAGCCGATGCCTGACAACACGCTGGCGATGGTCAGTTCGTTCGGCGATCCCGGCGTGATCGGCATGATCGCGGCGACCAGTCCGCTCGCGCTGGAAGGCACGGCGGCGGACGATCGCATCGCCGTGCAGGCATTGCGGCAGCGGCACCGGATGATCGTATCGGACTACGCCCAGTCCGATATCAGCGCGCCCATCCGCGATGCGATGGCCAGGGTGGGCGTCGCCGCGCACATCGCACTGCCGATCGGCGATCCGCCCTGGGCGGTGCTCGGCCTGTTCTCGGGAACGCCGCAGGAGTTCGATGGCGAGGAGATCGCCTTGCTCGAACGGCTCACTGCGGAAATCGACTACGCGCGCGATTTCATCGCAAAGAGCGAGCGCCTCGAATACCTGGCCTACCACCACCCGGTTACCGGATTGCCGAACCGCACCTGCTTCAACGAGTTGATCGGCCCTCGGCTCGAGCAGGGACCGCACGTGCTGGGCATGGTCGAGGTGGATCGCTTCCGCTACTTCAGCAGTTCGCGCGGACACGTGTTCAGCGACCACCTGCTGTGCGCGGTGGGGACGCGGCTGGAGTCGCTGATGCCGGCCGATGCGCTGTTCACCCATCCGGGCGACGATGCGTTCCTGTTCGCCTATGCGGCGGCGGACAGCATGGATGCGGCCGTCGCTCATGTCGGTGCCTTGCTGCAGCAGTGCTGCGAGTCGCCGTTCCTGATCGACGGCGAGGAAATCACCCTGCGCCTGCACGCGAGCGTCATGCTCGCGCCGTCGCACGGCGACACGCCCGAATCGATCGAACGCGGCCTGGTCGCGGTGCTGGACGAAGCGCAGAAGCGCGACGAGCCGGTGCTCGCCTTCACCGAGGATGTCGGGCTGCGCACGTCGCGGCGCGCCGACCTCGAACGCGACCTGCGCAGCGCGTTGATCGTCGGCGGATTCGAACTGTTCCTGCAGCCCAAGTTCAACGCCGCCACCCGGCGCCTGACCGGAGCCGAGGCGCTGCTGCGGTGGCGGCATCCCGAGCGCGGGCTGATTTCGCCGGCGCAGTTCATCCCGGTGCTGGAAGAAACCGGACTGATCATCGAAGTCGGGGCGTGGGTGCGTCGCGAAGGGCTGTCGATCTGGCGGCGCTGGCGCGAGCAGGGGCAGGGCGACCTGCGGCTGGCGGTGAACGTGTCGGCGCGCGAGTTGCGCCACGCGAATTTCCTCGACGACTGCACGGTCCTGCTGAGGTCGCACCATGGCGAGCACGGGCTCGACATCGAGATCACCGAAAGCATGGTGATGGACGACATCGGCAAGTGCATCCAGGTCCTGCAGGGATTGCGCAGCCTCGGATGCAGGATCCACATCGACGATTTCGGCACCGGCTATTCCTCGCTCAACTACCTCTCGCGCCTGCCGGTGGACACGCTGAAGATCGACCAGAGCTTTACGGCTGCGCTCGCCATCAGCCCGGACACGCTGTCGCTGGTCAGCAACATCATCAGCCTGGCGCATTCGCTCCGGTTGACCGTCGTCGCCGAAGGCGTCGAGGAAGAGGAGCAGGCGAAGCTGCTGCGCCTGCTGCGTTGCAATGAACTGCAGGGCTACCATCTGGGTCGGCCAATGCCAGTGGCCGAATTCGAGACCAAACTGCTGCTCTGACCGGCTGGTGCAGTCCGCCACGCCGGGCCCATCCACAAGGCTGCGCTTCCATCCGATGCGAACACTGTGGACGGGTGCGCGATTTCGAAAGGTCGTTGGGAGTACGGTGAATATCCGGATTCCCCCGTTCGGAGATGGTTTCTTGTCCAAGGTGATGGGCGGTAGCCCACTCATTCAGCGTGCGCTTGCATTCGTGTTGATCGCCCTCGGCTGCACCGTTCTCGCAGGATGGGTCGCGCGACAGGCATGGATCCTGCAGCCGCTGCCGCAGATGACCGCTATGGTGGCCAGCGCCGCCCTGTGCCTGTTGCTGGCTGGAATCGCCCTGGTCGGGGCTGGCGACGGCGATGCTCTGCGCCGCAACGTCGTCCGGCTGTTGGGGGCATTGTTGATCGCGATCCCGGGGGCGATCCTGATCCAGGACCTGTTCCCGGCGATCCCGCTCGTGTTCGAGTGGGCGCGGCTGCATGGCTGGCTCGACGACG
>JBBQHA010000220.1:0-3041 GCA_038323475.1 Lysobacterales bacterium | reverse complement strand
GTCCGCCGACTGGTACAGCGAACGCACGCTGTTGGTATAGCGCTGGACATGGGCCGCGTCGGGATCGGAAATGAAGGTAAAGCGCGCGCCATGCGGATCTGTCACGACCACCCCGGCGGTCCATGTGCCGACCCAGAGCAGGCCCGAGCGATCCACCAGAAGGACGCTCACTTCATCTTCGGGCAGCGTGTCCACCTGCGCGGAGTTCGCGTGCACATTGACCGTCGCGCCAGTGTCGGGGTCGTAACGCAACAGGCCGCTGCGGGACGTTGCCATCCACAGGCGGCCGTGGTCGTCTTCGGCCAGGCGCTGCGGCCAGTCGGCATCGCTGCCGGTGCGCGCGGGCGGGCCGCTCCTCTGCATCTGGCCGGATGCCGGATCGAGCCGGTAAAGGCCGTCAGCCGATACCCACATGCGTCCGCGGTGGTCGCGCAGGATGTCGGCGATGCCGGGCAACACCGACATGCGTTTCGTGGCGAGGGTGACCGGATCGATCCGGTACAGGCCGCTTGGCAAGGTCGCCCACAGCGTACCGGCCGGATCGCTGGCAAAGCCGAAGCTGTTGTGGGTCGATGCCGGCGTGGGCTGGCGAAGCACGCTGCTGCGCTTGCCGGTCGCCGGATCGAGCAGGTCGATGCCGCCCTCGGTCGCCACCCACAGGCCGTGTCCCGGCTGGTAGTACAGGGCAAGCACGTGCTTGCCGGGTTCGCCCGGATGATTCAGGTCGGCGAGCAATAGCCGCCGGAATCGTCCGCTCGCCAAGTTGAGCTCGGCGACGTAGGCGCTGTTCGTGCCGACCCAGAGGGTTCCGGGTTCGCCCTCCGCCAACGCGGTGACGAAATTGTCCGGCAGGCTGGCCGGATCGTCGGATGCCTGCGCGAACAGGCGGTAGCTCTGGCCGTCGTAGCGATGCAAACCGCCCTGCGTCGCGACCCAGATGTAGCCATCGCGATCCTGCAGCAACGCACTGACGGTGTTCTGAGCAAGCCCATGCTCGCCGGTAATGCGCTGGAAACGGAAATCGCGCACGTCGGCGAGCGCCGCCTGTACCAACAGCAAGGCGCAAACGCACGCGAACGCACGCCAGGACAGGCGGATGATGGAATCGCGCGAACGACGCGAGGTCCGTGGCTGCTGCAATCGCACGATCCGTGAGCCCCTTCAGCAGAGCGTCGAGTGTAGGCGGCGCACCACCCAGACTCAACACGCATGCGGCGTGGCGGCGCGGCGGCGCTGGTACAATCGGGCCATGCAACGAGCCAGCAATCACGATCCGTCGAGCGCCGGTCTGCCGGACCATGCCGAACTCGCCGCGGCGCTGGGCGCCGCTGGCGTCGCCATCGATCCGTCGGAACTGCACGGATCGTTGTGCGGGTATGTCGCCGGCGGCGGCCAAGGCGATGCGGACGACTGGCTGCAGCGGCTTGCGCTGGATGCCGACACTGCTCCCGTTTCCGGCGACGCGCTCGACCAGCTGCGCACGGCGACCCTCGCCCAATTCGCGGCGCAGGATTTCGGGTTCGAACTGCTGCTGCCGCCCGATGACGCGCCACTGGCGGTGCGCGCCGATGCGCTGCTGGCCTGGTGCAATGGCTTCCTCGGCGGTTTCGGACTCGCCGCGCCGGACTCAGACACGCTCTCCGACGAAGCGTCCGAAGCATTGCAGGACATCGGCCGCATCGCCGCCTCCGATCTCGCCTACGATGGCTCGGAAGCCGACGAGGACGCGTTGGCCGAGATCGTCGAGTTCGTCCGCGTCGCCGCGATGTTGCTGCACGGCGACTGCGTGGTCGGCGCGCAACGCCGGCGCAGGCTGCACTGATGGACGCTGGCGCGCCCGCCATCGACAATCGACGAAGCGCTGCACCTGATGCTTCCAGGACCGGAACGCCACGCGCCATGAACCAGCTCGCCGCAAGCCCGAACTCCGAATACGCGCGTCGCCGCAAGCAGCTCATGCGCATGGCCGGCGACGATGCGATCCTGGTCCTGCCGACCGCGCCGCCGCGGATCCGCAGCAACGACACCCACTACGGCTACCGGCAGGACAGCGACTTCTGGTACCTGACCGGTTTCGACGAACCCGACGCAGTGCTCGTGCTCGTGCCCGGCCGCGCGCACGGCGAGGCCCTGCTGTTCTGCCGCGAGCGCGATCCCGACCGCGAAGCCTGGGACGGCCCGCGCGCGGGCACCGAGGGCGCGGTCGCCGCGTTCGGTTTCGACGACGCGTATCCGATCGCCGACCTCGACGACATCCTGCCCGGCCTGCTCGAAGGCCGCACGCGCGTCTATTACCACTTCGGCCGCGACACCGAGTTCGACCTCAAGCTGATCGGCTGGGTCAATCGCGTGCGCGCGCAGGTGAAGCAGGGCGCGCAGCCGCCGCACGAATTCCTCGAACTCGGCCATTACCTGCACGAGCTGCGTCTATTCAAGAGCCGCGACGAACTGCGGCTGATGCGCCGCGCCTCGCAGATCGCCGCCGGCGCGCACGTCGCCGCGATGCGTGTCGCCCGCCCTGGCATGCACGAGTACGAAGTCGAGGCGACGATCCTGCACCACTTCCGCAGCAACGATTCGGTGCCCGCCTACGAATCGATCGTCGGCGGCGGCGCGAACGCCTGCGTGCTGCACTACATCGCCAACCGCGCCCGGATCGGCGACAACGACCTGCTGCTGATCGATGCCGGCGCGGAATATCGCAACTACGCATCCGACATCACCCGCACGTTCCCGGTCAACGGCCGCTACTCGAAGGAGCAGCGCGCGATCTACCAACTCGTGCTCGACGCGCAAAGCGCCGCGCTCGCGCATGCGAAGCCCGGAAGCACCTGGATCGCCGGCCACGACGCCGCGGTTTCCACGCTCACCGAGGGCTTGCTGAAACTCGGCCTGCTCAAGGGAACCCTGGAAAAGAATCTCGCGGGCGGCGACTACAAGCGCTTCTACATGCACAAGACCGGGCACTGGCTCGGCCTGGACGTGCACGACGTCGGCGAATACCGCATCGACGGCCATTTTCGCGAACTGGAACCGGACAT
>JBBQHA010000219.1:0-3074 GCA_038323475.1 Lysobacterales bacterium | reverse complement strand
GTGCCGGATTGAGCCATGCCGATCGGCCCGCCCGGATGAGCTGGCGCTGGTTGCCCGCGACCACGTTCGGGCGGCTCGGCCTGCTGATCGCCGGGATGATGCTCGCACTGCTGGTCATCATCGGCCTCGCGGTCCACCTGGCCGGGGTCGGCAGCAGTGGGACCGCATACGCCGACCTGGTCATCGGCAACGCGCGTTGGGCGCGATCGCTTGCCGATGCGCAGCTGCCCGCGAACATCGTGCGCGTCACGGCGCCGCCGGCCGGCAGCGTGGGGGCGCGATTGCCGACCCAGGTTCGGATGGTCGAACGGATCGGGCGCGCATTCGGGCCGCAGGCGCAGGTCCTTTTTTCCGATTCGGATCGTGCCTGGGTCTGGATCAGGCCCGGCGACGCGGGGTCGGCCTGGATCGGCGTGGAGGTGCCGCCGCTGATCTCGCAGACGCTGAACTTTGGCCTGTGGGTGCTGGGTTTCGCCCTGGTCGGCGTGCTGCTGTCCGCGTGGTGGTTCGCGCGCCACCTGACCCGTCCGCTCGCCGAGCTGGCCCTGGCCAGCGCGCGGATCGCGGCCGGCGAACAGGTGCCCGCGCAAACGCAACGGCATGCGCCGCGCGAGGTGGCCGCGTTGCAGTCCGCGCTGGTACAGGCGGCGGCCGACACCCGCCACGCCGCGCGCGAGCGCGAATTGCTGCTCGCCGGGGTGTCGCACGACCTGCGCACGCCGCTCGCGCGGCTGCGGCTCGACCTGGAATTGCAGCGGGCGATTTCCGAACCCGAGCGCGCGCTGCTGATCGGCGACGTCGAACAGATGGACGCGATCATCGGCCAGTTCCTCGACTACGTGCGCGACGGCCGCGATGAGGCGCCGGTGTCCGCCGATCTGTCCGCCCTGCTGGTCGAACTCACCGCCCTATCGCAACGCTCCGGCTTCGCCTGGTCGCTGGATGCGCCCGCCGAGTGCTGGTGGAGCGTGCGACCGCTGGCGCTGCGGCGCGCGCTGCAGAACCTCATCCGCAACGCCGAACTGCATGGCGCTGCGCCGTTCGAGCTGGTGCTGCAGCTGCAGCCCGATGGCATCCGGATCGCCGTGCGTGATCGCGGACCTGGACTGGCCGAGGACCTGCTCGCGCAGGTCGGACAGCCGTTCGTCCGCGCCGATCCCCGCCAAGCGAACCGTTCCGGCAGCGGACTTGGACTTTCGCTCGTCCAGCGCGTCGCGCGCACCCATGGCGGCGACCTTGGCATCGGCCCCCGTCAGGGCGGCGGTTGCGAGGTCGTACTGCGGCTGCCGAAGCCCCGGGACTGAGGTCCCGGCCCGCCCCGGCACTTGAAACACTGAACCTCGACACCATTAGACGGGGGTCGCGACTTTCCAGAGTCATCGTTCGCGCGTAAACTTGGCACTCAAGGGTGTCGAGTGCTAACAACTCCACCCAGTCGCATCTGTTTCAACCACTTGCGTCCAACTACCTGTGAGGTTCCCCATGAAGCCGCAACCGCTGTTCGACCGTGTCGTCATCAAGCGTGTGGAAGAAGAGAAGCTGTCCGCTGGCGGCATCGTCATCCCCGACTCGGCCACCGAGAAGCCGATCAAGGGCGAAGTCATCGCCGTCGGTCCGGGCAAGGCCCTGGACAACGGCTCGGTCCGCGCCCCGGGCGTGAAGGTCGGCGACAAGGTCCTGTTCGGCAAGTACGCCGGCACCGAGGTCAAGCTCGACGGTACTGAGTACCTCGTGGTGAAGGAAGACGACATCTTCGCCGTTCTCGGCTGAAAGCCGAGAACAGCGGGGAACGGGGAACAGGGAACGGAAAAGCAGGCGCCGCAAGGCGCGCCTCCGCTCCGCTGATTCCCGCTCCGCCGCTCCGGCTCGATCCGTTCCCCGTTCCAGTTTCCCGTTCCCCTCATTCTGGAGTTTCAACAATGGCAGCCAAAGAAGTTCGTTTCGGTGAAGACGCGCGTGCGCGCATGGTCAAGGGCGTCAACGTCCTCGCCAACGCGGTGAAAGTCACCCTCGGCCCGAAGGGTCGCAATGTCGTGCTCGAGAAGAGCTACGGCGCCCCCACGATCACCAAGGACGGCGTGTCCGTTGCCAAGGAGATCGAGCTGGCCGACAAGTTCGAGAACATGGGCGCGCAGATGGTCAAGGAAGTCGCTTCCAAGACCTCCGACGCCGCCGGCGACGGCACCACGACCGCGACCGTGCTTGCGCAGGCGATGATCCGCGAGGGCATGAAGGCGGTCGCCGCCGGCATGAACCCGATGGACCTCAAGCGCGGCATCGACAAGGCCGTGATCGGCGCAGTCGCCGAGCTCAAGGCCATCAGCAAGCCGTGCAGCACGTCGAAGGAAATCGCCCAGGTCGGTTCGATCTCGGCCAATTCCGACGAGAACATCGGCGAGCTGATCGCCAAGGCGATGGACAAGGTCGGCAAGGAAGGCGTCATCACGGTTGAAGAAGGTTCGGGCCTGGACAATGAGCTCGACGTCGTCGAGGGCATGCAGTTCGACCGCGGCTACCTGTCGCCGTACTTCATCAACAACCAGCAGTCGATGTCGGCCGAGCTGGAAGACCCGTACATCCTGCTGCACGACAAGAAGATCTCGAACGTGCGCGAGCTGCTGCCGTTGCTCGAGGGCGTCGCGAAGTCGGGCAAGCCGCTGCTGATCGTCGCCGAGGAAGTCGAGGGCGAAGCCCTGGCCACGCTCGTCGTCAACACCATCCGCGGCATCGTCAAGGTCTGCGCCGTGAAGGCGCCTGGCTTCGGTGACCGTCGCAAGGCGATGCTGGAAGACATGGCGATCCTGACCGGCGGCACCGTGATTTCCGAGGAAGTGGGCCTGCAACTCGAAAAGGCCACGATCAAGGATCTCGGCCGCGCGAAGAAGATCCAGGTCTCGAAGGAAAACACCACGATCATCGATGGCGCCGGCGCTGGCGACGGCATCCAGTCGCGCATCAAGCAGATCAAGGCGCAGATCGAGGAGACCTCGTCGGATTACGACAAGGAGAAGCTGCAGGAACGCGTGGCCAAGCTGGCCGGCGGCGTTGCGGTCATCAAGGTCGGCGCGAGCACC
>JBBQHA010000218.1:0-3098 GCA_038323475.1 Lysobacterales bacterium | reverse complement strand
TGAATTTCTCACGATCGGCCGTTGCGCTCATGGCGGACTGCCGGGCCGCGCCTTCGGCGCTTCCGCCGCCGCCGTGAAACAGGATCACCAGCGGCAGCGGTTTCGCCGTGCCATCAGTCGGCGGCGTGTGGACGAGGGAGGGGCGCGTTCTGCCGCCCACGTCGAGTTGGCTCCAGGTATCTGCGGCCTGGGCGGGCAGCACGATGGCCGAAGCGAAAGCGGCCAGCGCTGCCGCAACCTGCGCGGTCGATGCCGGCCGGCTCACGGGCGACCTCGCTCGGCCAGGTCCCCGGCCTGATTGCGCTGGCTGCGGATAGTACGGGCCTGCATTGCCCTCTCCGCCGGTTGACGACGCACGCTCGGTCGTGCCTGCTTCGACAACAACGTCGCTGCGCTCTTGATGGCCGAGCGGGAATGCGAGCGTAATCGTAAAGGTGTGTAGGCCTCGATCCCTCGCGCGGTACGCGGCGCCGGACATCCCGGGACGTCCGATTGTAGATTCCTCCTTGGACGTCCGCCTGCGGCTGCGCGTCGCGCCAGCGGCTAGGCAGCCGCACGAAGCGCTCCAATCATCGTCCGGAAATCGTCGGGTGGCTCGCGCTCGAACGCCATGCGCTCGCCGGTTCGCGGGTGGACGAACCCGAGCGTCCGCGCGTGGAGCATCGGACGTGTCGCGTCGATCTTCATGCCCGCGTAGTCGCGAATGTACACGCGCTCGCCGACCAGAGGATGGCAGAGCTCGGCCAGGTGAATTCGAATCTGGTGCTGGCGGCCGGTTTCGAGGCGGCACTCGATCAGCGTGGCGCCCGCGAGCGCCTCGATGGGCGCGATGTGCGTGATGGAGCGTCTGGCATCGGGAGGCGGGTCGGCGGCCGAACGCCGGAAGTGCCCGTGCGAGCCGCGCAGTCCGTCGCCGCGATCGAGGACAAGATAGCTGTCGACGCGCGTCGCGGCGACGTCGCCGTGCGCGATGGCGTGGTAGATGCGATCGACCTCGTGCGCGCGGAACTGCGCCGCGAGCACGCGCTTCGCATCCGCGGTCCGCGCAAACATCATTACGCCGCTCGTGTCCTTGTCGAGACGGTGAACCACGCCGAGCTTGGGCTCCGCGCCGCCACCGCTGATGCGTCGCAGCAACGTGCGCAGATGATCCGCCAGCGTGTCCTTGTTGCCGGCCTCGTCGGCGACGCTCAGCATGCCGGCGGGCTTGTCGACGACGACGAGGTCGCGGTCGGAAAACACGATAGCGATTTGCGCCAGCGGGCCGGTGCGAATCCTCGGTGCGTGCTCCTGGACGGCAACCACCGCTCCCGGCGGCACGCGCGCTGCCGGGTCCAGGCAGCGCTGGCCGTCGACGGTAACGCGGCCGTCGGTGCACAGCGCTCGCGCTCGCGACCAGGCGGCGCCCGTCTGTCCGCGAACGACCGCCGCGATGGTGGGCTCGGGTGATTTCATGTCACGCTGGCTGTGGTTCCGGGTCCGCGATACGATACTCCAAGTCACGGAGGAATCATGTCACGCATACGTCACACCGGTTTTCGGACGATGTTCGCTGCCGCGCTGGCCGCAGTCATATCAACGGCATCTGCGCAGTCCCCCTATCCCAGCCGCCCGATCCAGATGATCGTCCCGCTGGCCGCCGCCAGCGCGGTCGACAACGCCGCGCGCATTCTCGGCCAGAAGATGTCGGAAAACATGGGGCAGGCGATCGTAATCGAAAACCAGCCGGGCGCGGCGGGATTAATCGGCACCGAGCGCGTCGCCAAGGCGGCGCCGGATGGCTACGTCATCGGCGGATTCAACGACAGCATCATGACCATGCTGCCGAATTTGTATAAGACTATGTCGTGGGATATCCTGCGCGACTTCGAACCCATATCGCTGGTCGCCACGGTCGAATGGGGACTGGTGGTCAATAACGCGTCGCCGTACAAAACCGCGGCCGACCTGATCGCCGCGGCGAAGGCGGAGCCCGGCAAGATCAACTATGGCTCCGGCGGCAACGGCAGCCCGCAGCATGTGGCCATGGAAGTGTTCGCCGCGGCGGCCGGCGTCAAATTGACCCACGTGCCGTATCGCGGCGCGACGCAGGCCGCCCTCGATGTCGCGTCAGGGCAGGTGCAGGTCGCGTTTCAGGGCCTGGCAACGGTGACCTCGCTGGTGCGCGCCGGCAAGCTGCGGCTGCTCGCGGTGACCACGCGCAACCGCCTGCCGCAATTTCCCGACGTGCCCACCGTCTCGGAGTCCGGCTTGCCCGGCTTCGAATTCAATTCCTGGTTCGCGATGATGGCGCCGGCGCACACGCCGAAGCCGATCATCGCGCGCCTCAATGCGGAGGTGCTCAAGGCGCTGGCCGATCCCGACGTGCGATCGCGGCTGGATGCGCAGGGCCTGACCATTCGCGGCTCGTCGCCGGAAGAGCTCGGCACCGCGACGCGCGCGCAACTGGCGAAGTATGCGCGGGTGATGAAAGAGGCGAACATCCGCAACGATTGATTCCCGCCGCCCGCGCTTCACGCCTCCGCGCATGGTGCGAGGCGACGCCACGGACCGCGCAGCGACAAAGCCCGAGTGCTACATCCCTTGCAGGGGATTGATCGCCATGACCTCGATCGTGGCTTCCGGAATCTGCAGATGCGGGTGATCGACGAAGGCTTGGGTGGCCGCCTCATGCGACTCCGCCTCGACGATCCCGTACAGCATGATGTCGTTGCGGGCATCGGAAGATCCCTTCGCGTCCACCCGCATGGTCTTGCCGACACCGGCGCCCATGTCGGCGAACATTTTGGCGTGGTCGCCCATCCATTGCTTCCATTCGCGCTGCATCTTCTCCTCGGCCGGCTTCCGCGTCTCGGGAGCGGTCTTCTTCCAGGCGTCGATGACCGATGCGGGCGCAAGATATAGAACGAGAAACTTTTTCATGGCGGGCTCCTTAGGGTGATGTAGACGCAGGTCACGAATTTTGATCGATGCGGGGTCCTGCCGCAACGTCGCCGGTCGCGAATCGCATTGTCGACCAGCGTACCATTGCGCCGCCATTGGTGTCGCAGTGTTGCATTTTCGCACACGCGCCTTCACGCCCCAATCGAAAAATCTTG
>JBBQHA010000217.1:0-3216 GCA_038323475.1 Lysobacterales bacterium | reverse complement strand
GAGGATCGCGTCAGGCGCGGCGCGGCCGAGATCGGCGAAGATCCGGAACTTGAGGTCGCGGTTCTCGGTGGCCGCCTCGACGACGAGTGCGGCATCGGCGGCGGCAGCGAGCGCAGTACTGGTAGCGACGCGGCCAAGGATCGCCTCCTTTTCGGGCGACTGAAGCGTACCCTTCTTGATCTGCCGATCGAGATTGCCGGCGATGGTATCCCGGCCACGCGCCAACGCGTCTGCGGACACATCGATCAGGGTGACGTCGAATCCATTCTGCGCGAACACGTGCGCAATCCCATTGCCCATCTGTCCTGCGCCGATCACGGCCACACGTTCGGCCATCTGCTATGTCTCCCGGCGGCGCAGCTTGCGAGCGCGCCGCGCAAAAAGGTATCCGATCGCACTGCCCATCCCGAGGCCGGCCGGAATGCCACCCTCCGGTCCCCACTCACCCCCCGTCGCCCAATCCGGCCCCGCATCAACATAACGGTAGCGGGGAGATTCCAGCGGGTAGCCGCTGACGGCCGTGTGGAAGAGCACGGCCATGGTCCAGTTCCATGCGAAATGCGCCATCCACGCGGCGTACAGGCTTCGTGTCACGTACAACACGCCGGCCAGAAAAAATCCCGCAAGCGTCACGAGTGCGACCGACTGCGCGGTCGCCCCGTTGTTCATCAGGTGCAGCAAGCCGAACCCCACACTCGTTGCGACAATCGCCCAGCTCCAGCCCCACCAGTCGCGGAGCACCGACAGGATGTAGCCGCGCGTCAGCAACTCTTCCATGAGCGCGGCTGGGAGCAACAGCAGCGAGACCCGCAGTGCCGCAGTAATCCAGTACCCTGCCCCGCCCGCTTCGAGCCGCAGCCAGTGTGACGCGATGAGCAGCAGAATGGGAATGCCGACCGCAATGGCACCGATGGCAAAGCCGAAAGCGAGCAATGGAGCGCGGGCCGCTTCGCGCCCAAGCCACACCTCGCTCCAGGGGCGCTTGTCCACCCAGCGCAACGTCGCCGCCGTCCCCGCCAGCACACCGAGCGCACTCACCCACTCGGCGTTGCTCACTCCGTGGATGCCGATCAGCGCATAGAACTGCGCGATCAGCGGGCCGATGATGCCGCCAACCACGATGAGCCCTGCCACGCACGCCAGGCAAAAAACGAGAATGCGCCAGGGTGCACGAAGCACCCCGGCGTCATTCACGAAGATCTTTCGAATGTCCATGCTGCGGTCAATCGGGTGTCACGCGCGCTCGTTGGCGTTGCTTACGCGTCGCGTTGCGTCACTCGAGTGCCTGTGATCGCGGCAGCCACGAAGGCCTTGATGATGTCGAGTGCAGCGAACGGTGTCACGCCAAGTTGTGCGGCGCGAACCAGGCTGCCGTTCATGATGCCAAGCTGCGCGATGCCGCCCAGATAAATGATCGCGATGCCGGCGACGCCGGCCAACCAGCGGCCCGTGAGCGACTTCGCGCGAAACGCCAGCAGGCCGGCGATGTATGCGGCCGCCGGATACGCGATGAGGTATCCACCCGTGGGTCCGAGAAAGCGCGCGATTCCCGGAGCGCCGATTGGCGTGAATACCGGAAGTCCGGCGGCGCCGGCCGCGAGATAGAGCGCCATGCTGGCGGCGCCGGCCACGGGGCCGAGCAGCATGCCGGCCATGATCACGAGCATGGGCTGCAGCGTGATGGGTACCGGTGTGAACGGAAGCGGAATGGCGATCTGCGACGCGGCCGCCACCGCGGCCGCGAAGCCGACAATTCCGAGCAGCGTGTCACGCGTTGAGCGCGTGTCTCGCGAACCAGCGAGCACCTGCGTCAGGGTCGTCATGTTAGGCAGGTTAGTCCACCCGTGAAACGCTGAGGGCCACTGCATCGCCGCCGCCGAGACAGAGCGTCGCGAGTCCGCGCTTGAGGCCGCGGTCCTTCAGTGCATAGAGCAGCGTTGTGAGCACGCGCGCGCCGCTGGCGCCGATCGGGTGGCCGAGCGCGATGGCGCCGCCATTCACGTTGACGCGATCCCAGTCCCATTTCAGTCCCTGGCCGTCCGCGATCGCCTGCGCGGCGAAGGCTTCGTTGGCCTCGATGAGGTCAAAGTCGCCGATGGTAGCGTTGCTCTTTTTCATCAGGTTACCCACCGCCTTGATGGGCGCAAAGAAAAGGTCCTGTGGTTCCGTGCCACCGGTCGCATACGCGTCGATGCGCGCGAGAATGGTGAGGCCGTGGTCGCGCGCGTACTTCTCGGACGTCACCACCAGCGCGGCCGCGCCGTCGTTCAGGCTCGACGCGTTCGCGGCCGTGACGGACAGATCGTCATTTTTTCCATCCTTGCCCGGGAATGCGGGACGAAGCTTGCCGAGCGACTCAACCGTCGTGTCCTTGCGGGGACCTTCGTCTGCGCTCACCACGGTCGCTCCCTTCTTGCCCGGAATTTCGACCGGCACGATCTCGTCCGCGAACTTGCCGGCTTCCATGGCGGCGACAGCCTTGGCGTGCGACCCGGCCGCGAACTCGTCCTGCATCTGTCGCGTGACGTTCGCCTTTTTCGCCGTGTATTCCGCGTGACCGCCCATATGGACGTTACAGGACGCGCACCAGAGCCCGTCCTTGATCATGCCGTCCACCATTGTCTGGTCGCCCAGCTTGACGCCGCCGCGCATTCCATAGGTGTAGTACGGGGCGTTCGACATCGATTCCTGGCCGCCCGCAACGATCACGTCGCGGTCGCCTGCGCGGATGGCCTGCGCGGCGAGCATCACGGCTTTAAGGCCGGAGCCGCAGACCTTGTTGATCGTGAGCGCCGAGACATTCGCCGGAACGCCGGCCTTGAGTGCGGCCTGGCGAGCCGGGGCCTGGCCAACGCCGCCCTGGATCACGTTGCCCATGATCACTTCTTCGATGTCGGCGAGGTCGATGCCGGCGCGCCCAATTGCGGCACGGATCGCGATCGCGCCCAGCTCCGGCGCGCTCAGCGGTGACAGGCCGCCCAGGAACTTGCCAAGGGGGGTACGGGCCGCCGAAACGATTACGGCCTGCCGCGAGGTGTCCGTCATGGTCCGAGGAGCTCCAAGTCGATTGAGTGTCGACGGCGAACATCGCCGCGCATCCCGGGAAAGGTAAGGACGGCTGGGGCCCCTGTCATCCCGAGCGAGCGCGCGTGAAGCGCGGCGACAAGGGACTGCGGTCGGTGCCGAGATCGGTGGCGCCTCATGCCGTCGCGCTCG
>JBBQHA010000216.1:0-3224 GCA_038323475.1 Lysobacterales bacterium | reverse complement strand
AACGGTCTTGTTGGATCGATGTTGCTGATCCGGACCTTGGTAAAAACCGCGCCCGCAGGCCTCTCTCATTCATCGGTCTTGCCAGTGCCCGGGGATCAGCCGAAGCACGCGATGGCGACCTATTTGTTAGTCAGGCTCTCTCCGGGTGGGTCTGAACCCATTGCCGCCAACCACGCCCGACCGCGGCACTCAAAGGTCATGGGGTGGTACGCGCTTCGCCATAGGCGATCAATGCCACCCCCTCCCCGAACACCCGAAGACCACGGTCGTTGCCCATGGCCTCGCTTCTCCAGCGTAGAGATGCGGCTGGAATTCCCAGGGAATGAAGCTGACGCAAGACATTGGGATCGGCTGTAGCGAGCCGTTCGGCTTCACGCGAGTCCCTGATCGGACCGCCTGGGTAGTTGACGATGATATCGATCGGATCCCGGGTGACATGCGCCCGCGCGCCAGCCAGCGTTTCCCGGAGCCGACGCTCCTGACTGGAAAGGCGCGCTTCCGTCCACTCGGCCCGACCTCCGCGGAGCATGCGGATCGCAATCGGCAACTCCCATCGTTGCGGGGCGCCAGGATCCGATGCGTAGAAGACGACGAAACCCTGTGCGGCCTCCACCTTCTGCGCTGATCCGGCGTCTGTCCTGAACAAGTCGCCCAACGCGTTCAGATAGTCGTCGCGGCGCCCCAGGCCACAGGATTCCAGGACGATGCTGCCGTCGGCTGAAATCACTCCCGGGGGAAGCGCTGGAAACTCCCTGCTGGCGCGGGCTTCCTCCATCGCAGCAAGACTTGCGCGGGGGCCATCGGAGTAGATGGGCACCAGCAATCCACCCCAGGGCGATCCGTGCGCCACGAGCACGATACGCGTCCATGGAGTTTCGCCCTTGTTGCGAACCAGGTATTCCCGGACTTCCGCAAGGCTTCTCAGCGTCGCGACCGTGCGTGCGCCGGGCATGCTGTGGCGATAATAGAATTCGGCCGCCGCGAAATAGCCAGCGCTTCCGTGCGGATCCTCGCCCAATATAAAAACGGCTTCGGCCGCCCTGACGGATGCGGCGGGAGCCGTCCAAAACGAAACCCCAAGCAGTACGGCGGCGATTCCGCGCGCTGCAAACCTGCGAAGCGCCGCAGGACGCATCCACTTGCTAAGCGTTGTGCGGAAATTCGTCATGGACTCGAGCCGAAGATCCACCCCGGATCAGGCCCGCAACCGCCGGCCTGACCGCACACGGCAACAGCCTGGATCACGGGATCAATGCAGGACGGGTTGTCGAAGTGCATCGATCAGTGTCTGCTCTGGATAGTCGCTGAAGCCATCCGGGGTAATCAGGATGGAATAATCGCCAAACGACACCAATACACGCCCCGGCAGCGCCAGGACATCCGCCAACATCGGCGCCAATTTCTGCAGCAGTTCGAACGCCCTGCTGTCGCGCCGGATCCTCAGCACATGGGCCGTGTCGCGGTGCGCCGTGTCCCGCCAGCCATCGGCGGTCGGCAGCATGACGTGCCCATCCAGCGTGATCGCTGCGCCAGTCAAGGCGGGCTTGAATGCATCCAGCGATCCCGCCAAACCCATTCTTCCCGGGATCTGCTCCGATACGCCGGGGGCGAACCCATAGCCGGACGAATAGGCGTACGGCGCCGGCTTCGCTGCCTCGACTTCCCTGGCGGGTACCGGCTGATTGACGCGCGTCGCGTCGACTTGCGTGCGCACCTGCTCCGTCACCGCGACGAACGATGTGTAGTTGGTGAGCAGGCCATAGCGAAGCGCGATCCGGGTTACCGCTTCCTGCCGTGCTTTCATGTCGTCGCCATCACCCGAACACTTGCCGTCCGGATCGATGCAGCCCGTGTCCTCGATGGAATCGATGCGCCGCCGCGCCCACAGTTTCGGCAGGCTGGAGAGGCTCGGGTCGACGAAGGCGTGGCTCAGGTCGACCGAGATGGACGTCGGCTGCTGCCCGGAATAGCCGCGGATCTCCAGCGTTCCCTTCAGCGCTCCGCGGTACTTGCCGACGATCACGATGGGCCGCTCCGCAAACAAATCCGGCACCTTGGCAGGCGCAAGATCGTAGAGATCCGCACCCGTCGCGTGGAGCTCGATACCGGTGAGCACGGGGCGCTCGATGTATTCGCGCAGTCGTTTGGCCTGGGCCTCGGCCTGGTCCATGCTCGCAACGATGAAAGGCTCGCCGGTGCCGGCACGCGCGATGCGCTCGATCACCGGCACGCTCACGTAACTGCCGATGCCGAAAGCGAAAAGATTGGCCTGGCTCAGCTTCGACGACACCAGCCGCGACACATCGCCGCCCGCGGAAATGCCACCGTCAGTGACCACGATGATCGAGCGCGCCATGCCTTCGGTCTTTGCAAGTCCGTAGGCAACCTCCAACGCCTGGGCGAGTTCAGTTCCACCTCCCGCGGTCGAGGCTTTGACGATCGCGAGCGCGCGTCGCAGCGTATCGGGGGTGGCCAGCAACGATCCCGACGGAGACATGACCTCTGACCCGCCGGAGAACAGGACGACGTTGAAACGATCGTTGGCGCGCAGTCCGGCGAACAAGTCCGTCATCAACTGCTTCGACACGTCCATCGGCCGACCTGTCATCGACCCGGAAACGTCCAGCACGAAGATGTATTCGCGTGGCGGCACCCTTTCCATCCCGACATTCCTGGGAGGCTGCGCCGTCAGCAGGAAGAAATTTTCGTCGCCGGCCTGGTAGGCCATGACGCCGGTGCCGATATCGTCGCCCTGCATCGAGTAGCGGAGCACGAAGTCCCTGGCAGAGGCGGTGACATCATTGGGGTCGATCGTGACCACGGCCTCGCCTTCGCGCACATGCGCCACCTTGATCTTGTGCGAGGGGCTTTCAACCTTGGCGATCGCGGCGCCGGAAATGATCCGCACCCTCATTGCCAGGGCGTAGTTGGTGACCTCGGGCGACGCCGAGCTTGGCATGCGGATATCGGGGTCGCCGGAGCGTGTG
Organism: Lysobacterales bacterium; assembly: GCA_038323475.1. Lineage (GTDB taxonomy): Bacteria > Pseudomonadota > Gammaproteobacteria > Xanthomonadales > Xanthomonadaceae > SZAS-103. The sequence continues at coordinate 237 of JBBQHA010000216.1, read as the reverse complement.
TAGGCCGTCACCGGGGCAGTGTTGGGAAAGTAGAATTCGTAGGTGCCCCTGGTCGGAATCAACAGTTCCGTGTATTTCAATTCGACCTTGATCTTGTCCCCCGGCAGGACATTGGCCACGTTCATGCGAAACGCGCCGACATCCTTCTGTTCGAGCAGGGTCGCGGTTTTCCCTTCGCGCTTGGCTGCGTCGTACGTGCGTCGCGCCTCCTCTTTCCTGCCCAGCCTTGCCCGGATG
>JBBQHA010000215.1:0-3256 GCA_038323475.1 Lysobacterales bacterium | reverse complement strand
GGCAAGACCTTCCTGCCGACGATGGACGAAGGCGACCTGAACGTCGGCATCGAGAAGCTGCCGTCGGTGAGCCTGGAAGAGACCGCCGCGCTCGACCTGAAGATTCATCAGGCGCTGATGACGAACATTCCGGAGATCATCGGCGTGGTGGCGCGTGCCGGATCGGACGAGATCGGCCTGGACCCGATGGGGCTGAACCAGACCGACACCTTCCTCGTGTTGAAGCCGCGCGACGAATGGAAGCTGGCCGACAAGGACGCGTTGATCGCGAAGATCCGCACCGTGCTCGACCAGATGCCGGGCATCAGCTACAGCTTCACGCAACCGATCGACATGCGCGTGTCCGAGATGATCATCGGCGTGCGCGGCGATCTCGCGATCAAGATCTTCGGTCCGGACCTCGGCAAGCTGAACGAGCTCGCCGCGCAGATCGTCACGGTGATGAAGAAGGTGCCGGGCAACGAGGACGTGTACACGGTCGAGAACGACGGCGTGCAGTACCTGCGCGTGGTGGTCGACCGACTGATGGCAGGGCGCTACGGCCTGTCCGTCGAGGACGTGCAGGACGCGCTGCGCGCGCAGATCGAAGGGCAGCGTGCCGGCACCGTGATCGATGGCAACCGGCGCATCCCGATCGTCCTGCGGGGCCCGGATAGCGTGAAGAGCTCGCCGGCCGAATTCGCCGCGCTGCGCATCATGACGCCCGACGGCCAGAGCGTGCCACTGCAATCGCTCGCGACCCTTTCGCGCGAGACCGGTCCGGTGAAAATCGACCGCGAGATGGGAGGACGCTACAGCGTCGTGATCGCCAACGTGGGTGGCCGCGACCTGGTCGGCTTCGTCGATGAAGCGAAGGCGCGCGTCGGCGAAGCCGTCAAGCTGCCGACCGGCTATCGGATCAACTGGGGTGGACAGTTCGAGAACCAGCAGCGCGCCGCGGCGCGCCTGACCCTAGTGGTCCCGCTGGCGCTCGGCTTCATCTTCCTGATCCTCTTCTCGACCTTCGGCTCGGTGCGCCAGGCGGTGCTCGTGCTGAGCAACATCCCCTTCGCGTTGGTCGGCGGCATCGTCGCGCTCTGGGTGACCGGTGAATACCTGTCGGTGCCGGCGTCGGTGGGCTTCATCGCATTGCTCGGGATCGCGGTCCTGAACGGTGTCGTGTTGGTGAGTTACTTCAACCAACTGCACGCCACCGGTCTCAACGCGTTGGCATGCGTCACGCAAGGAGCCCGCAGACGATTGCGGCCGGTGCTGATGACCGCGTCGATCACCGCGCTTGGCCTGATCCCGTTGTTGTTCGCCAGCGGCCCCGGTTCGGAGATCCAGCGCCCGCTCGCGATCGTCGTCATCGGCGGCCTGATCAGCGCAACCGCTCTCACGCTGATCCTGTTGCCGATCCTCTACCTGCGCTTCGCCCATCCGCGCGCCAGCGCGACACCCCGCATCGCGCCGACCGAGGCCGTCCATGTCTGACTACTCTCTGTCCATCCTCTGTCCACCGTCGGTAGAGGAACGCCTGCTGGACGCGCTCATGGTGATCGACGGCATCGACGTCTTCACGACGACGCCCACGTATCTCCACGGCTTGCAGCAGCGGGCCACCGCGATGGAGCAGGTCACTGGCCGCAGACGCGCGACGCTGATCTACGTGCTGGTGAGCCAGCCCGTGCTCGAACGTGTTCGCGAATCGCTGCGGCGTGACTTCGTGGGCGCGGGCTTGCGCTATTGGATTGCGCCGTTGATGGACGTTCAGGAGCTCGCATGAGGAGCCTCCTGCATTTCGGTCTGTGTGCGCTGGCCGTCGGAGGTTCGCTGTCCGCAATCGCCCAGGAACTGCCGACGCCGCCCGACCTGCCGTCGACCGCGCAAGCGATTGTGTCCATCGACAACGACCCCGCCGTCGTCGAAGCCCGCAATGCGCTCGCCGCCGTAGCCCATGGTGCCGCCGCGCTGGCCGCGGGTTCCCACGAATGGGTCGCGAAGGCCGGGACGCAGCGCCGCAACTACCGCAGCGGTGGCACCTCCAACGAATGGTCGGCGCAGCTCGAGCGCGGCATCCGCATCAACGGCAAGGCCGAACTCGATCGACGGATCGGCGACATCGACATCGACATCGCACGAGCCCGTGTCGGTGAGGCGCGACATGAAGCCGCGCGGGCGCTCGCCGATCTCTGGCTCGACTGGCTCGCGGCCCGACAGGCCCGCGAACTGTTGCTGGCGCAGTTGTCGTTCGCCGAAGCGACGCTTCGCGCTGTCGAAATCCGCAAGCGGGCCGGCGATGCGTCTGCCCTGGACGTCAACGTCGTGCGGACGGATCTCGTCGATGTCCAGCGCCAGGCCAGTCTCGCAGCAACCAACCAAGCGAAGGCCCGCGCGAAGCTGCGGGTGCGTTTTCCGGATCTGCCGCTAGACATGAGGGCATTGCTGGATCCGGCTGACTTGCCCATGACCGAGGCACAGTGGCACGACCGCATCCTGGAGGAGGCCGATCCGCTGAAGATCGCGGAAGGCCAGTTGCTCAAGGCGGAGCTGAACGCAGCACGCGCCAAGGCCGACCGCATTCCGGACCCGACGGTGAGCGTCTACGCGGCGAACGAGGCATTCCGTAACGAACGGGTCTACGGCTTCAACATTAGCATCCCGCTATCGGGCACCTACCGCAGCGAACGGATGCGGCAGTCGCTGGAGGAGGTTGAAGTCGCCCGTGCCGCCGTGGCGCGTGTACGGCGCGACCTCGAGGTAGAGATCGCCGAGGGCTATGCCCACGTCATCGGTAGCACGGAGCGCTGGCGCATCGCCGATGAAGGCATACGGGCGGCAAGCGACAGTGCACGCCTCATGCAGCGCGCCTACACGCTTGGTGAAGCGGACCTGCAGTCGCTGCTGCTCGCGCGGCGTCAATCCCTTGACGCGTCGCGTTCCCTGCTGGAAGCCCGCGTCGAAGCTCTGCGCTCGAACTACCGTCTGTTGATCGATGCACATCTGATATGGGACTTGGCACATGAGTGAAGTTCAGCACGAAGGCAGTCCGGTGGCTCCGGAGATTGCGCGCGATGCAACGACAAACGGCGGTGGGCTCGCCGCATTGATGACACGCGAACGCTGGGTCGAGGTGGCCCGCATCGTGGCGACGGGCGTGATCGCACTCTTGTACTGGCGGCAGATCGTGCCAGTCCAATGGCTCTGGGTTGCCGTCGCGATCGGTCTGTATCCGCTCGTCAAGACCGGGGTGCTCGACCTGATTCGCGAGCACAAG
>JBBQHA010000214.1:0-3260 GCA_038323475.1 Lysobacterales bacterium | reverse complement strand
GGAACATCGGTGCGTCGCAGGCATTGACAGCGTATGCGCCCTGGATCGAAGCATCTCACGGGAGCTTCTCCATCGGCAGGTTCAGGGTCAGCGCGAAGCCCTGTCCGCGCGCGGTGACGATGTCCACCGAGCCGGCGTGCTGGCACAGCCGTTCACGCATGCCGCGCAGTCCATTGCCAAGCGCGAGCTGGTCGGCGCCGCGGCCGTCGTCGCTGGCGGTGACCTCGATCGCGCTGCCGGATTGCCGGAATCGCAGCCACAGATGGTCCGCCTGCGCATGCCGGACGGCATTGGTGATGATCTCCTGGGCGCAACGCAGCAGCACGTTGGCGTGCTCGGGATCCTCGACCAGGAACGGCTGCGGCATGTCCAGGTGGATGTCGGGCGCCAGCACGCCTTCCACCAGCGTACGCAGCGCGGTACTCATGTCGACCGCGCCGTCCTCGCGCAACTGGCTCACCGCCTCGCGTACGTCGGTCAGCAGCAGCTTGGCGAGCGTATGCGCCTGGCGGACATGCTCCTGCACCTTGCCTTCGGACAGGTGGCTGGCGACTTCGAGGTTCAGGCTCAGCGCGGTCAGGTGATGGCCCAGCAGGTCGTGCAGGTCGCGCGAAATCCGCATGCGCTCGCTGAGCCGGCTGCTCTCGGCGAGCAGGGCCCGGGTGGCGCGCAGTTCGCTGTTCAGGCGGCCCTGTTCCTCGCGCGCCTCGGCCTGGCGGCGCGCGACCAGCGCGGTGATGAAGGTGAAACTCGAATAGCCGACGAACAGCATCGACTGCAGGATCGCCTCCCCGAGCTTGAAGCCCTGCCCGTTGGTGAACACGGGAATCAGCGCGACGTGTTGCAGCACCAGCCAGGGGATGCCGATCCGCAATGGCAGCAGCCATGGCAACACGCCGGCAAGCACCAGCAGGAGGATGCCGCCGAGGCCGCTGCCGCTGAACTGGCAGACCGCGATCGCCGATACGGTCAGGACCAGCAGCAGCAGGAAGTCGTACCAGCGCGGGCGGCGAACGCCGAGTGCGCGCGTGACCAGCCAGTAGCCGGCGCCGAAGGCGAGGTAGGCGATCAGCCACCAGTGCAGGTTCGATTGCGCCGCGACGCGCTCGATGCCTTCCTCGGTCGGAAGATCCGAGGAATTGAGCAGCAGCGGAATACCCACCATTGCCCAGGTGAACAGGCCGGCGTAGCGAAGGAGCTGGGTATGGCTGACGCGGGCGAGCATCCGCGCATCATAGGCGGCGGCCGACGCCGGCGTACGGGTCCAAAGTCATGCCTTGCATCCGGTCGCCGCGACGGACGACCACAAGATGTTGTGCATCCGACCGGGATGCAATGGCATAATCCGGTATCGGCGGCGCACGGCATCGGGCGCGTGACCGCCCACATCGGGAGTATGGGCTGCATGACGATGGTCATCCGCGACGTGCGCGAGCACGAGCTGGATTCGGTTCTTGCCCTGAACAATGCCGCTGGTGCGGGCATCCTGCCGATCGACGCCGACCGGTTGCGTTTTTTCTGGCGGCACGCCGCCTATTTCCGGGTCGCCGAAACCGACGGCCACCTCGCCGGCTTCCTGATCGCACTGACCCCGGAAGCCGACTACGACAGTCCGAACTTCCTGTGGTTCCGCGAACGCTATCCCGAGTTCGTCTACATCGATCGCATCGTGATCGCGGGCGCGCATCGCGGGGCGGGCCTCGGCCGCATCTTCTACGCCGACGTGCAGAGCTTCGCGGAAGTGCGCTCGCCGCTGCTCGCCTGCGAGGTGTTCGTCACCAGCGGCCGCAATCCGGCATTGCTCTTCCACGGCAGCTTCGGCTTCCACGAAGTCGGCCAGCAAACCGTCCCGAGCGTCGGCGAGCGCGTGTCCTTGCTGGTCAAGAACCTCTGCAGCTGGCCGTGGGTGCGCTCGACCTATCTCGATGGCGATGCCCGCGCCCTGCCCGCGCTCGCGTGGCTGAGCGCACGCGCGATCGCCGGACCGTCCGAAGACGCCCCACAACGCGCGACGGGTACCTGATGGCCGCCGCCCTCCCCGACTACGAACAGGCCGGCGAACTGAAGATCGGCCAGGTCGGCATCGCCAACCTGCGCATACGCACACTGGATGTAGCGAAGCTCGTCGCCGAGATGCGCGAACGCGTGCAGCGTGCGCCGAAACTGTTCGAACGGGCCGCCGTGGTCGTCGACTTCGGCTCGCTCAGCCGTTGCCCCGATGCGGACGTGGCGCGCGAACTCGTGCGCGGCCTGCAGCAGGCCGGCGTGCTGCCGGTCGCGCTCGCATTCGGCACCACCGAAATCGAACAACTCGCCCGCGAAATCGGATTGCCGCTGCTCGCGAAATTCCGCGCGCAGTACGAACGCGCAGCAGAAGTCGCACCACCAGCGCCAGCTCCCGCACCGGTCGAACCGGCGCCGGTCGCACGTGCGGAACCGGTCGAAGCAGCGCCTGCGCCGCCTCCGCCGCAAGCCAGCCCTGGCCTGATGCACACCGCGCCAGTGCGGTCGGGGCAGCAGGTGTATGCGCAGAACCGCGACCTCACCGTGTGCGCGACGGTCGGCGCCGGCGCGGAAGTCATCGCCGACGGTTCGGTCCACATCTACGGACCGTTGCGGGGCCGCGCACTCGCCGGCGCGCTCGGCGACGCGAACGCGCGCATCTTCTGCCGCGAGTTCCACGCCGAACTGGTCGCGGTGGCCGGCCACTACAAGGTACTCGACGAAATCCCGACGACGCTGCGCGGCAAGGCCGTGCAGGTCTGGTTGGAAAACGAAACACTGCGCATCGAGGAACTGACCTGATGACCGCCGACAACGAAACCCTGATCGCCGAAACGCCGAACGCCGAGCATGCCGACCACGCAGCACCGCAGGTTCCGCCGAGCGGATCGCCGCACCCCCCGGCGCAACCGGTCGACGCGCCGCCACGCGATGCCGCGCCATCCGATGCCGTTACGTCCGAAGTCGTTTTGCCTGCAGTCGCGCCGCTCGACGTCGTCCAGTTCGAAATCGTTGCAGTCGAGGTCGTCTCTGTCGACGCCATTCCGGTCGACATCGTTCCTGTCGATGCTGCACCGCTCGATGCCGCACCTCCCGAGGTTCCTTCGCCCGCCGTCGCGCCATCGACCGAAGCCCCGCCCACCATCGCAACACCGGATGAAAAACCCTTGGATAACGCACCATCGGCGGTCGCACCGCCCACCGTCGAAACGGTCGAGGCCGCGCCCCCGGCCCCCGTCACCAGCAACGTCGCAGTC
>JBBQHA010000213.1:0-3321 GCA_038323475.1 Lysobacterales bacterium | reverse complement strand
ACCGGTCGTATGGTCTGGGTCGAGCCGGCGGTCGCCGGCAGCGGCGTGGTGTCGTGACGCTGAACTGGGGCGCTGAGTCCAGGCGCCTCGAGCACATAGCGGTTCTGTTCCCACGCAAGCTGGTCGCCCGCCATCAACAATGCGCTGCGCACCGGCACCCCGTTGAGCATGGTGCCTTCGCCAGCGCCGAGATCGCGCAACACCACGCGGTCGCCATGAAGTTCGATGCGTGCGTGGCGATCGCCCAAGGTCGGCTCGTCGAGGCGCAGATCGGCAGAATCGCCACGCCCGACCATGATCGGTTCGCACAGCGGGAAACTGCGTCCGTAGTGCGCCCCGCCCACTCCACGCAGCAGGAAGCGTTCGGTGCAGATCGCGCTGTTGCGGGAGTTGTCGCGGTTCAGCGCAGCATTCGCAGGCGGCAGCTGCGCCGTCTGCGGTTCGGATTCGCTGCGCAACAGCATCTGCACACGACCCAGGGAGATCAGGTCGCCGGGCCTGACCAGGGCAAGCCGGTTCACCGGTCGCGCGTTGACGTGCGCCACCGCATCCCCGCTTTCGATCACGAGCCAGAGTCCGCGACGGTCGTTGGCGAGCACGGCGTGCCGGTCGGTCAGGCCTTCCAGGCGCACGCGGCTATCGCTGCCGCTGCCCAGGGTAATACGACTGGGCTCGACGACATCTGGATGCTCACCGTTCGGAAACGTCAGACGCATGTACTCTCCTCCCCGACAGCCACTCTAGTATGCACAGTGCTCAGGCTGCAGAATAGAGCCATGGCCGAGATCGACATCCATTACGTCCACGAACGCAGCCCCACGGAAGCGCGCGCCGCGGTCGAGCACGTCGCCGAGCGCATGCACGAGAAATTCGGCATCCGCCATGCCTGGGACGGCGACCACCTCGATTTTACCGGCAGCGGCGTCAAGGGCCGGATCGCGCTGGGCAAGAAAGTCGTCCACGTCAACATCACCCTCGGCTTCCTGCTGTCGGCTTTCAAGGGGTCGATCGAAGCGGAAGTCCAACGCTATCTCGAACGCGAGTTCGACTGAGGGTCGCCTGCTTCAGCGCTTCCTGCCCTGCGCGGGAGGCGGCCAGGCGTCGGGCGCCGGGGCGAACGGATCCGGATCGCGGGCGAACAGCCGGCGCGACACCTCGATTTCCTGCGCCACGATGCTGCCGACAAAATCGTCGGCGCCGCCGAGCACGCGGAATGCGCCGAAACCGCGCTCCAGGAACGATTGCAGCGCGCCGAGTCCGGCGAACTTCGCCGGCAGCCGGGAGAGCTTCAGCAATTGCCATAGCGTCGGCGTATGCACCGCTGCGTCGATCGCGCCGCCGATGCGCTGGATCAAGGTGATCTGCTCGCGCCGCAAGCGCGGATGTCCGATTTCGCGGTAGGCGTCCGCGTAGTTGGCCGCATCGATGGCCTGCACCGGCTTCAGACTGCGCGAGAGCAGCGCGGCCATGCGCATGTCGAACGCATGGCTGAGTGCCGACAACGCGAGTGCGTCGCCGACAGTATCGATCATCTGCAGCGGCAGGATCCGCATCATCTTCGGCAGGATGCGCGCGACGTCGTTGTCGCGGCCGCTGAAATCGCGGTCGCCGTAGAGATCGCTGAGGAAGAACTCCGCGGCGGGACGCGAGACCGGATCGTCGAGGAAACGCTTGAAGCTCGTCGCGAGCCGTTGCATCTGCCAGCGCCGCAATTCCGGCAGGCGCGGATCATCGTTGCGCGGTTCCTGCGCCGGATCGTGCAACGCGCGCTGGCATGACAGCCGATGCAGCACGCGGGCGCGCAACGCATCAGGTGTTTCCGTGCTGCTGGTCGGTTGGGTCACTGTCGCATCCGATGCTGGTTCACGATCCTGTTCACACTACGTTGGCAAGCCCAAGGCTTACTCTGGGGCTACAATTCCGGCCACACCAACTCGACGACATGCCTGCATGCTGCTGATCCAGCCCGCCCACAAACGTCGCAAGAGCCATGCCCGCATCGGCCTCGCCATCGCCGGCGGCGGCCCGATCGGGGGGATGTACGAACTCGGTGCGCTGCGTGCGCTCGACGATGCGCTCGAAGGCCTCGACCTCGCCAGGCTCGAAGTGTACGTCGGCGTCAGCTCGGGCGCGTTCCTAGCCGCCGGGCTCGCCAACCGCATGACGACCGAAGAGATGTGCCGCGTATTCATCACCGGCCAGGACGATCGCCTGCGGTTTCGTCCCGAATCCTTCATGAAGCCGGCGATTTACGAATCCCTGCGCCGGCTCGCGCGCCTACCGTCGATGCTCGCAGGCTGGGGACGCGACGTCGTGGGAGGCAAGCGCAGCGCGCGGCTCGGCGATGCGTTGATGCGCTTCAGCGCACTGATCCCGCCCGGATTGTTCGACAACACCGAAGTCGAGCATTTCCTGCGCGACGTGTTCACGATCCGCGGCCGCACCAACGATTTCCGCAACCTCGAGGCATCGCTGTACGTCATCGCGGTCGACATCAACTGCGGCGAAACGGTGCGATTCGGCGCCCAGGGGTGGGACGACGTGCCGATCTCGCGCGCCGTCCAGGCCAGCGCCGCGATGCCAGGGCTCTACCCTCCGGTGGATATCCGCGGCCGCCAATTCGTCGATGGCGCTCTGCGCCGCACGATGCACGCATCCGTCGCGCTCGACCACGGCGTGGACCTTCTCATCGGGCTCAACCCGCTCGTTCCCTTCGATGCCGAAGCTGCCCACTTGCATTCGGGCGGCGCGCGCCGGACGAACCTCGTGGATGGCGGGCTGCCGGTCGTGCTGTCGCAGACCTTCCGCACACTGCTGCAATCGCGCGCGCAGATCGGCATCGCGCGGTACGCGAAGCAGTTCCCGCAGACCGACCAGCTGTTCCTGGAACCCAATTCCGACGATCGCCGGACCTTCTTCACCAACGTATTCAGTTTCTCGTCGCGGTTCGCGGTATGCCAGCACGCCTACCGCGCGACCCTCGACGACCTGCGCAAGCGCCGCACCGAACTCGCCCCCCTGCTCGCCCGCCATGGGCTGCGGTTGCGCGCGGAAGTCATCGACCATCCATACCGCACGCTGATGCACGGCATGCGCGCGCTCCCGCACCCGACCGACACGACCGCGCGCTTGCGGCGCGCGCTTGACGACGTGGACAACGCATTGAGAGTGCGCAAACGCGCCGCGCCTGGCGCGTGAACGGCAACGCATGGCTGGTGTGAAAGCTCTAGACAAGATGCGGAAACTGCGACGCAATCGAGCATCACCTTTCCACCCCGACCGATTCCAGAGGACATACCGATGGCCAAGCTCAAATCGTCC
>JBBQHA010000212.1:0-3534 GCA_038323475.1 Lysobacterales bacterium | reverse complement strand
CAAAACAGGCAACGCGACTAGATCCAGATCCGGTTCGGTCGAAAATTCGGAGATTCACCATGGCAGTCCAGAAATCCCGCGTCACCCCTTCGCGCCAGGGCATGCGCCGCGCGCACGATGCGTTGACCAGCAAGCTGTTGTCCACCGACAAGACCAGCGGCGAGACCCACATCCGCCACCACATCACCAAGGACGGCTACTACCGCGGCCGCCAGGTGATCGAGTCGAAGAACCCGGTCGAATCCGAGGACTGAGGACTCGCGTTCGCGAGATGCCATTCATGGCATCTCGCGCGCGTCCGAAGGCCACGGACAGGAAGCCCGTGGCGACGTTGCCCGGCGAGGCCACGAAGGCCGAGGCCAGCAACAGTTCGCGCGATGGCGCGGATCGCATTGGTCGCTTGAGCGCGGCAACAGCTCGCGCGATTGGCGCGATAACATGGGTCGTATCGCGCGCCCATGCATGCGTTGATCCCGATACCGTGGCCCGGCAGGAGAACGTGGTGACCCAACAGGCGCAGCGCGTGTTTTCACGCATCGCTGGCACCGGCAGTTATCTGCCCGAGAAGGTGCTGACCAACGCCGACATGGCGCAGTTCGTCGACACCAGCGACGAATGGATCCGCGACCGCACCGGTATCCGCCAGCGCCACGTCGCGGCCGAAGGCCAGACCACCAGCGACCTCGCCTTCGAAGCCGGTCAGCGCGCGATGGAAGCCGCCGGCATCACCGGCGCCGACGTGGAGCTGCTGATCGTCGGCACGACCACGCCCGACCTCATCTTCCCGTCCACCGCCTGCCTCGTGCAGACGCGCCTGGGCGCGAACGGCTGCATGGCGTTCGACGTCAACGCGGCATGCTCGGGCTTCATGTACGCGCTGAGCATCGCCGACCAGTTCATCCGCGCCGGCACCGTGAAAACCGCGTTGGTGATCGGCGCGGAAACCCTGACCCGCATGCTCGACTGGTCCGATCGCGGCACCTGCGTGCTGTTCGCCGACGGCGCCGGCGCGGTGGTGCTGAAGGCCGACGCCGACACCGGCATCATCTCCACCCACATGCACGCGGACGGCGCCTACAAGCACCTGCTGTGGAATCCGGTCGGCGTCTCGGCCGGTTTCAAGATGGACGAGAAGAACGCCGGCGTACGCGTGCTGATGACCGGCAACGAAGTGTTCAAGGTCGCGGTGAAGACGCTCGACGCGGTCGTCGAGGAAACCCTCGCCGCCAATGGCATCGACCGCCATGCGATCGACTGGCTGATCCCGCACCAGGCCAACCTGCGCATCATCCAGGCGACGGCCAAGCGCCTCGACATGCCGATGGAACGCGTCATCGTCACCGTCGATCGCCACGGCAACACCTCGTCGGGTTCGGTGCCGCTCGCGCTGGACGAAGCGGTGCGCTCGGGCAAGGTGCAGCGCGGGCAGTTGTTGCTGCTGGAAGCGTTCGGCGGCGGGTTCACCTGGGGCTCTGCGCTGATCCGGTATTGAGCGTACGCGACAGTACAGACGTTCCGTTGCGCGCGTCGCTTATCATGTCGGTGTGATCATTCTGCACAGGCAACGCGCGTGACTTCCACATCGTCCATCTCTGCAAAGCTCGCCTTCGTCTTCCCCGGCCAGGGCTCCCAATTCGTCGGCATGCTGGCCGAACTCGCCGCCGCGCATCCGGTCGTGCGCGAGACATTTTCGGAAGCCTCCGAAGGTGCTGGCGTCGATCTCTGGGCCTTGTCGCAGGACGGCCCGGAAGCGGAACTCAACCGCACGGAATTCACCCAGCCCGCCTTGCTGGCCGCGGGCATTGCGGTTTGGCGCGCGTGGCGCGCGGCCGGTGGTACGCAGCCTGCGTTGCTTGCGGGCCACAGCCTCGGCGAATACAGCGCGCTGGTCGCAGCAGGCGCGCTGTCGCTGCACGACGCCGCAAGTCTCGTGCGCGAACGCGGCCGGCTCATGCAGGACGCGGTGCCCGCTGGCGTCGGTGCGATGGCGGCGGTGCTCGGCGCCGACGACGAATTGATCGCCGAGATCTGCGAACAGGTCGCGCACGGCGAGATCGTCGCGCCAGCGAATTACAACAGTCCCGGTCAGACCGTGATCGCCGGCCACGCGGCCGCGGTCGATCGCGCGCTTGCGAAACTCGCCGAAAACGGCGTGCGCAAGGCGATCAAGTTGCCGGTATCGGTGCCTTCGCATACCGCGCTGATGCGCGGCGCGGCCGCACGCCTCGCCGAGCGCATGGCGACCATCGCCTGGCACGCGCCATCGGTCCCGGTCGTGCAGAACGCCGACGTGCGCAGCTTCGACGACGTCGCTTCGATCCGCGAAGCGCTCGCGCGCCAGTTGCACCAGCCGGTGCAGTGGACCGGTTGCGTGCAGGAACTGCGCGACCGCGGCATCGCGCACGTGCTCGAATGCGGCCCGGGCAAAGTGCTGGCCGGCCTGATCAAGCGCATCGACAAGACCCTGGACGCGCGCGCGATCGGCGCGCCGGCGGATTTCGACGCGGCACTGCAGGAGTTCAAGGCATGACGGAGCAGGCACTCAAGGGCGAAATCGCCCTCGTCACCGGCGCGAGCCGTGGCATCGGCGCGGCGATCTCGGACGAACTCGCCGCGCAGGGCGCGACCGTGATCGGCACCGCGACGACCGCAGCCGGCGCAGCCGCGATCGGCGAACGCCTCGCCGCACAGGGCGGGGCAGGGCGCGCGCTGGATGTCACCGATGGCGCCGCGGTCGAGGCGTTGATCGACGCGATCGGCAAGGACTTCGGGCCGGTTTCGATCCTCGTCAACAACGCCGGCATCACCCGCGACAACCTGCTGATGCGGATGAAGGAAGACGACTGGAACGCGATCATCGACACCAACCTCACGTCGGTCTATCGCACCTCGAAAGCGGTGATGCGCGCGATGATGAAGGCGCGCAAGGGCCGCATCATCAACATCGCATCGGTGATCGGCCTCACCGGCAATCCGGGGCAGGCGAACTACGCCGCCGCGAAGGCCGGGATCATCGCGTTCTCCAAGTCGCTCGCGCGCGAGATCGGTTCGCGCGGGATCACCGTCAACGTGGTCGCGCCCGGCTTCATCGACACCGACATGACCCGCGCTTTGCCCGAGGCCGGCAAGGAGGCGATGCTCGCGCAGATCGCGCTCGGGCGCTTTGGCGAACCGGCCGACATCGCACGTGCGGTCGCATTCCTGGCCGGGCCGTCAGCGGCCTACATCACCGGTGAGACGTTGCACGTCAACGGTGGCATGTACATGGCCTGAGGTTCAAGGCCAGGGCCGCTGAAACGCAATACGTACCGGTACGCGCGCGCCGGCTTCCCCTGGCGCGGCTTTCCTCTACAATACGCCGGCTGGCATCTTTACTACCCGAGGTTAACCCATGAGCACCATCGAAGAACGCGTCAAGAAGATCGTCATCGAACAGCTGGGCGTGAAGGAAGAGGACGTCACCACGAACGCCTCGTTCGTCGACGATCTTGGCGCGGATTCGCTGGACACCGTCGAACTCGTGATGGCGCTCGA
>JBBQHA010000211.1:0-3569 GCA_038323475.1 Lysobacterales bacterium | reverse complement strand
GGCGCGGAGCCGGCTGAGCGCTCGTTCGCTTTCACGCTGACCAACGACCAGACCACACACTGGTTCACCTGGTCCGCGGTCAGCCTGGTGTTCCGTTCGCTCAGCGGATTTTCCGGCGCAGGCAGGCCCGTCTTCGGGCAGTGGGCCTATCGACCGAGCAATCCGGCCAGCCACATCCCGCAGAATCCGCTGCCGGTGCACCTGAACCTGTGGCTGTTCCAGGGCCATGCACCCACGAACGGCAGGCCGGTCGAGATCGTCATCAACAGTTTCCGCTTTACGCCGAAGTGACGGCGAGCAGTGCGGATGCGCCGTCCTTGCGACGACCGCACCGGCATCCGCAACACGAAGCGCGTAGCCGCGTCAGACGATTTGCGGCCTGCGGTCACGATGGCCTTGGTAGGTGCTGCCGCTCGGTGCGGCATTTCCAGGCCCCGTTTTTCACGGTGACCTCCGGCACGCGCCCGGGACTGTCGGTAGCCTCAGGCTGCGCACTCCTTTCCAGACAGGTGTGGTCGCCATGCGCCGCTTCCTGAAGTTCGTTGGCGCGATCGTCGTCCTGTTGGTGCTCGCCTTGGGCGGCGCGTTCATCTCGCTCTACAAGGACGCCGAGACTCCGGCACATCCGGTCGGGTTTGCCGCAGTGATCGTGCAGGACGCAGACGACAGGCCGCTGGTGGTCGGCATCTGGTATCCGACCGATTCCATGGCCAGGCGGAGCCTCATCGGCATGTCGATGCAGCAGGTCTCCGGCGGCGGCAATGTCGCGGGTCGGGGCTTGCCGCTGATCGTGATCTCCCACGGCAATTACGGACTCTTGTCGAGCCACTCGGACACCGCGCTCGCGCTCGCTTCGGCAGGGTTCGTCGTTGCTGCCGTCACCCACACCGGCGACAACGCGAAGGATCAAGGTTATGTCGGAACCCCGCGTTGGCTGATCGATCGCCAGCGGCACATCCACCGCGTGCTCGACTACATGCTCAACGACTGGCCTGCGCATGCGCAGATCGACCCGGAACGCGTCGGCATGTTCGGATTTTCGGCGGGCGGCTTCACGACCCTGGTGTCCATCGGCGGCGTGCCGGACCTCGCGCGGATCGGTTCGCACTGCAAGGAGCAGCCGGAATTCGCTTGCGCGTTGTGGAAGCAGTTGCCGTCCGCATCGGTCCCGGAAAGTACGTGGATCCACGATCCGCGCATCAAGGCCGCGGTGATCGTGGCGCCGGGATTCGGCTTCGCGTTCGAGCCCGATGGACTGTCGCATGTGACGGCGGCGGTGCAACTCTGGAATGGCGCGGACGACATCAACGTGCCGTATGCGACGAACGAAGCCATCGTCCGCAGGTTGCTGCCCACGCCGCCGGACTATCACGCCGTTGCCGGCGCCGCGCATTTCTCGTTTCTTGCGCCGTGCCCGTCGTGGCTGCCCCTGCCGGTCTGCAAGGACTCGGGCGGATTCGATCGGATGGCGTTCCACCGCAACTTCAACCGCGACGTGATCGCGTTCTTCCAGGACAAGCTCGCCCGGAAATGACGATGGCGCAGGCTCTGCGGGTCGCGGGTCGCGCGCCGCCTCCGCACGTCGCGACCGAGCGTCCGTAACATGCAGGCAGCGCCGACAACGCAAGGATCGCAGTGCGCTTGGCGTTTGCTGTGCCGGCCGAAGCGCGGTGGATTGCGCGAACCTATTTCTTCCTCGCCTTCAGCGTCTTCGTCGCCTTCAACGCCGTCACCGCTTTGAGCGTCTCGTTGACGTGTTCCTTCGGGTCGAGGTTCGAGTAGACGTATGCAATCGAACCCGATGGTGCGATCACGTAAGACGTGCGGTCGGACCATTCGGGCTTCGGGGCGAGGATCGCGTCGTAGTCCTTCGCGATCTTGACGCCCGGATCGGCGGCGACCGGGAATTTGCCGCCGCAGTGTTCGGTTTCCTTCGAGAAATCGGCGAGCTGGTCCACGTTGCCGGCGGTGACGCCGATCACGCTGGCGTTCTGCGCCTTGAACTTGTCGATGGCTTCGGAGAACAGATGCGCTTCGACGTTGCAGCCGGACGTGTGGGCGGCGGGAAAGAAGTAGACCACCACCGGGCCCTTCTTCAACGCGTCGGCGAGCTTGAACGTGAAGGGCTGTCCGGCGAGATAGGCCGGCGCACTGAAATCGGGAGCTTTCGTGCCGACCTTCAGCGCGGCCATCGACGGCGATGCCAGGGTGAAGGTGCCGACGACGGCGAGGGCGGCGACTTTCAGCAGGTGTTTCATGGCGGACGCTCCTGGGGGACCCAAGCCTTATACACCCGCCGCGACGTGGCGTGTTTCGGCTGGCTTCAGTCACGCGGCCGGTTTCGGCAGCACACTGGGGACCACGACCACCGGCTTGGTCGCCTGTCCGCATTCCGACGACGGTTGTGCGCACGCGAGGACATGAACATGCAATCGGGCAGGATCTCCATCATCGACGCCATGCGCGCCAGCGTGGCCGCCGCGATATTCGGCAGCGTTTGCGCATCGGTACCCGCGCATGCGATGCAACGGTCCGCGGAACCTGTCGTCGCGGCGCAGGATGCCGAGACCACCACGATCAATTTCAGCAACATCCCGGTGCGCTCGGCGCTGCAACTGATCGCGGAGCAGGGTCATTTCAACCTGGTCGTTGCCGACTCCGTGCAGGGTACGGTCAGCCTTCATCTCGTCAACGTGACGTGGGAGCAGGCGCTGGACATCGTGTTGCGGCTCAAGGGGCTGCGCCAGCGCATCGACGGCAACACGCGATCAGTCAGCGCTGCGCGCGAGTGAGCCAGACGCCGGCAAATCATGGGCTGGCAGTCGACTCGCCCATCATGCGCAGCGGTCGGTGGTGCCGCTCGATCCGATCGCGAGCGCGCATTCGCGGTCCGTCGTTTCCCCGGGGGTTAATGCGGTGAAGCCTTCGATCATCGGATCGCCGCACGCAGCAGACCGCGATGCGCCAGGCCCGACACGAAAACGGGCAGCGCGAACGCTGCCCGTTTCCAGCGCCGCCGCATCCTTGCAGCGATCGCTCCACCACCAACCGTCGATCAACTCTTGATGCGCGCCGCCGCCGACTTCGGGGTCGTCTTGCCGCTCGCCTTCGCGCTGTACTTCGCGTACTCGTCCGAGGTCAGCTGGCCGTCCTTGTTCGCGTCGAACCTGGCGAAGCTGGCGCTCAGGCCGCCATCGGCCTTCGCCTCGTTCTTGCTGATGCGGCCGTCCGCATTCGCGTCCAGCGCTGCGAACTTGCCGCTGTCCATTTCGCTCTGCGCGCCAGCGGATGCATTCACAGCCGCTGTCGGCGACGTCAGCGAGGCCGGATCGACCTTGCCCGCAGCCGTCCCGGTCGCCGTGCTGGTCAGCCTGGCGGCATAACCCGCGTATTCGCCGGCATTCAACAGACCATCCTTGTTCGTGTCGTAGGTCGCGAATGCACCGCTCAGGGCGCTATCGACGCCTGCCTCGGCCTTGCTGATCTTGCCGTCTTCATCGCGGTCGAGACGGGCAATGGACCCGGTCACGTCGCTGGTGGCATACACGGTCGTGGCAGTGGCCGACGTT
>JBBQHA010000210.1:0-3569 GCA_038323475.1 Lysobacterales bacterium | reverse complement strand
AGCTCGAGAAGGACATCTTCGCGGAAGACTACCGCCGCGAGACCATCCAGCAGCTCTACAACCTCAAGCAGGAACTGACCACGCTGCGGCTTGCGGTTTCGCCGCTGCAGGACATCCTCAACCAGCTGCAACGCTTCCACCCGAACCTGGTCCACGAGGACGTGCGCGTGTACTTCCGCGACGTGTTCGACCATGTCGTGCGCGTCAACGAAGCCACCGACACCATGCGCGAATTGCTGACCGCGGCGATGAGCGTGAACCTCGCCCTCGTGACCGTGGCGCAGGGCGAGATCGTCAAGCGCCTCGCCGGCTGGGCGGGCCTGCTCGCGGTGCCGACGCTGATGGCGAGCTGGTACGGCATGAACTTCCACAACATGCCGGAGCTGTCCGGCCACTACAGCTACTTCATCCTGATCACGCTGACGATTGCCGTGTGCATCGTGCTGTACTTCGCGCTGAAGCGGGCGCGGTGGTTGTAAGGGTCAACGACACAACGACGCCATTCAGCGATCGCCTCGCGACAAGCCACTACGTGGCGCGGCGTCATTCCTACCCGGAGGTTTTATGAAGCGAGTCACTGGCATCGGCGGCATCTTCTTCAAGGCCAAGGATCCCAAGGCGCTGCAGGATTGGTACAAGCAGCACCTCGGAATCGATGTCCAGCAATGGGGTGGCGCAGCGTTCGACTGGACCGACGCGGAAGGCAAGCCGGTTGCCGGAACAACCGCCTGGTCCGTCTTTTCGGCGGAGAGCGACCACTTCGCGCCCAGCACAGCGCCTTTCATGATCAATTACCGGGTGGACGATCTCCACGCCCTGGTGAAGGCCTTGCGCGAAGAAGGCTGCAACGTTCTCGAGAAGATCGACGATTCCGAGTACGGAACGTTCGGCTGGGTCATCGATCCGGAAGGCAACAAGGTCGAACTCTGGCAACCGCCTGCAGGCCAGTGAACGGAACAATCGACGCCGAACATATTTCCGACGCCGGCCGGATCGGCGAGGCGCGCACTTTTCGTGGATCGCACAACGCGCATGGCTCAATGGCCAGCGCCGCGTGCAGCGCGTCCAATGTCGCCCCTCACGCGGATGAGGGCCGGAGAACATGATTGCTTAAAACAGGAATGTTCCCCGACCTCGTTCGCCCCACACCGCGATCCGGTGTAGTTCGCGAGACCGCAATCGCGCTCGCCTGCTTCGTCATGCTCCATGGGCTTGTCGCGGTCGCCTCGTACGTTCTTCTCGTCGGCTCGATTCGCCCGATCCACGAATGGTGAGTGTCATGGGCCAAGCAAGCCCGACAATCCACGCCTGCTGACGCACCCACTTCATTCCTGCCAGGCCTGAACCGCATGAATCGCTTTGTTCTGGAGAACCGATTCCACCTGCTGGTGGTCCTGTTCCTGATCGCCACCCAGTTCTTCATCAAGGATTTGTGGGCGCTCTACTATCGCCTGGAGACGCGACCGAACCTGGTCGAGCAGGGGTACCAGTCCTGCGCAGGGTATGTCCCGGTCATCGCCAGGCACGAGCCGCCGGACTGCGATCTGGTCAAGGTCGACCACTCGCAGGGCCGGGTCGATGAACACTATTTCTCAAAGGGCGGCGCGCAGGAAGCCCACGTCGTTTCAGCCGACGGAACCCGGCTCTCTTCATCGTTCGAGATGCGCGCCAACCAGGCGTCGATGGCGCTTCCGATGATTGCGTTCGTGGTTCTGGGTTTCGCCCTGATGCACAAGATCATCCGGACCGGAAAGTTCACGAGTTGGTCGCTGATGGCCGAGAAGAACGACCGCGCCGAGACCGTCCTGCGGGTGTACGCCTGGCCGGTTTCTTGCGCGTCCATCCTGTTCGGGCTGATCGGCAGATAGAATTCACGGCGCGCAGGCCCGGCTTCCGGCTGATTCGCGGTTCACGCGGAGTTTCGCTCGCGACACTCGCAATGCGGCACCATGGCGCGGATGAGCAGGATCGCAATTCACAGGCCGGGGATCCCATAATCTTCGCACGCTGGGTGCGATGCGTTCATCGAAGGATTTGCGCCATGCGATTCAAGCGATTGCTGCAGCTGTTGCTTGCTGTGGCGATCGGGTTGCTCTACCTGCCCGTTCGCTTCGCACTCACGTTCGAGCTGTTCGGCTATCCGGTCAACTCGCCGACCGCCGGCTGGCTGGGCCCCACGCCCCGCAATGCCGGCGCATGCGCACTCGATGTCGGCAAGGTCAACTCGTCGCAATGCAGCGACACGTCGGTGTTCACCGAGCATCGTTATGGCTGCCGGCTTTGGCTACGCCTGTTCGGATATTCCGGCGCCTGACGATGCGTCGATAGCGCGAGCCGAAGGCGCAGGGCGTGCTGCTGATGTTCGAGGCAAACGAGTAGGCGACGGGCGGGCGAGTCTTATCGCGTTCGATCCCGTTGGGAATGCGGTGCTGGTCGATCAGCACGATTGAATGCGGCCCCTCTCCCGCTCCGTGGCTCAAGGCGGGAGCGCGGCGCTCCTCAGCGCGGCGCAGTTCAATGCCCGGATGTGTTTGCCCCTCACCCCTACCCCTCTCCCGATGCGAGAGGGACTTTCAAGAGTTTTTCTTCTACCCCGCTCCGGTGCCGAAGGCGGGAGAGCGGCGCTCCTCAGCGCGGCGCATTTCCATGCCGGGACGTGTTTGCCCCTCACCCCTACGAGGCCACGGAGCTTGTCATGCCGAGCGAAGCGAGGCATCTCGAAGTCGCCGCGCTTTCGCTCGCCAGATCCCTCGCGATGCCTGGGATGACAAACACTGGGGCTCGGACCTCACAGTCGTGATTACTGCGCCGGCTGCAGGTGCGCCTTCAGCCATGCGTTGACGGTGTCGTGCCAGAGCACGCTGTTCTGCGGCTTGAGCACCCAGTGGTTCTCGTTCGGGAAGTACAGGTACTTCGATTCGATTCCCTTGCGCTGCAACGCGGTGAACGCGGCGATACCCTGTTCGACCGGGATGCGCAGGTCCATCTGGCTGTGCACGACGAGCATCGGCACTTTCCAGTCCTTGACGTGGTCGATCGGATTGAAGCGTTCGTAGCCTTCCGGGTTCGCCCACGGCGTGCCACCGTTTTCCCATTCGCTGAACCACAGCTCCTCGGTCGAATAACCCATCATGCGGTTGTCGAACACGCCGTCGTGGTCGACCAGACACTTGAACGGCCGGCTTCCATCCGCCGCGATCCAGTTGCCGGCGATCCAGTACACCATGTAGCCGCCGTAGCTCGCGCCGAGCGCGCAGGCGTTGCCGCCGTCGAGGAAGGAATACTTCTGCAGCGCCGAGGCCCAGCCTTTCTGCAGGTCCTCGAGCGGGCGGTCGCCCCAGTGCTGCGAGATCGCATCGGTGAAGGCCTGGCCGTAGCCGGTCGAGCCGTGGAAGTCGACCATGACCACCGCGTAGCCCTGCCCTGCGTACGTCTGCGGATTCCAGCGATAGCTCCAGCCGTTGCCGAACGAACCCTGCGGGCCGCCGTGGATCAGGAACGCGACCGGATACGTCTTGCCCTTCACATAGTTCCACGGCTTGACCACGTAGCCGTGCACGGTCTCGTTG
>JBBQHA010000209.1:0-3608 GCA_038323475.1 Lysobacterales bacterium | reverse complement strand
CGTCAAGCCAGCCGCAAAGCGCACCGCCCGCAAGGCGCGCAAGGTCGCCTGATCAGTGGGGACGCAGTGCGGATCGGCACGCGCCGATCCGCCGTCCTGGCGAGGTTGGGTTGGAGGCGCACCATGCCGTGTCACGGCTGGTGCGCCGCGACTGCGCCATCACGTCCGGTAGGCGCGGGTGAGGTTGTTCAGATGCAGGCGTTCGGCGTCGCGCAGGAACGGCGCGATCAGCATCATCACCTGCACGATGCCGAGCCTGATCGATTCGTTTTCGTCGCGATCGCCGCGCACGCTGGCGTAGTTCATCCAGAACGTCGCGATGACCAGGATGTTGGTCGCGGTGGCCTCGATCTCGGCCGCCGAGGCGCGCATCGCGCCATTGCGCACCAACCCGCGCATCACCACGCTCGCGCTGGTCGAGGCGCGCTTGAGGATGCGTGCGAAACGCAGCCGCAGCATCCGGTTGCGGCTGAGGATATCGACGATTTCGCGGTAAAGGAACCTGTATTCGGAGATGCATTCGAACACCAGGTGCAGTTGCAGCCAGATGTCCTCGAGTTCGGGCAGGCGGTCTTCCGGGGCGACCAGGGCAGTGTCCATGCGCTCCTCGAAGCGCGCGAAAATCTGCTCGATGATGTCGTCCTTGTTGCGGAAGTGGTAATACAAGTTGCCCGGACTGATCTCCAGATCGTCCGCGATATGGTTGGTGGTGACGTTCGGCTCGCCCTGCGCGTTGAACAACGCAAGGCTCGCATCGAGGATGCGCTGCTTGGTCTGGCGCGCCATGCGTGGTCTGCGGGGCCGGGTGTGCTGCGTCGTCGTGCCCGGCGGCGTCAGCTGCCGAGCGACTTGACTACGGCGATGTACTTCTTCATCGCATCCTCGGCCTTGGTGCCCTTGAGCTTGTCCCAGGCTTCGTACTTGGCGCTGCCGACGAAGTCGAAAAAGCCAGGCTTCGGCCCGCTGACGTCGCCTTCCGAGCCCTGCTTGTAGAGCGCGTAGAGCTTCAGCAGGACGTCGTTGTCGGGGCGCTGCTTGAGGTTCATGACCGCCTTGGCGGCGTCTTCGAACTGGGTCTTGAGATCGGTCATGAGGCGCCTCGGTCTGGCAATGCACGTGGAGGATGCGGTGATAGCATGACCCCCGGGGACGGTCAACGCCAGCGGCATCCCGCATTGTCTTGTCCGGCTGCGTCTGGCAACGTGGCGATCATTGGCCGGCGATGCGCCGGCGACCGTCGGGGAGAATTGCGATGAGTTACTTCGTCACCGGCGCGACCGGTTTCATCGGTCGCTACCTGGTCAGCAACCTGCTCAAGCGCAAGGGCACGATCCACGTGCTGATCCGCGCAGGATCCGAAAAGAAGTTCGAGCGCATCGCGGAAACGATGGGCTGGGACCGCAAGCGTTTCGTGGTGATCGCCGGCGACCTGGCCAAGCCGAAACTCGGCGTGCCCGCCGCGAAGGTCCGTGCGCTGACCGGCAAGATCGCGCATTTCTTCCACCTGGCGGCGATCTACGACATCGCGGCCGACGCCGAAAGCCAGCGCGTGGCGAACATCGACGGCACGAAGCATGCGATCGCGCTGGCGACCGCTCTGAACGCCGGTTGCTTCCACCACACCAGTTCGATCGCCGCCGCCGGTTTGTACACGGGCGTGTTCCGCGAGGACATGTTCGACGAAGCCGAGGGGCTCGACGATCCATACCTGCGCACCAAGCACGAGTCCGAAGGCCTCGTGCGCAACGACTGCAAGATTCCCTGGCGCATCTACCGCCCGGGCATGGTGGTCGGCGATTCCAAGACGGGCGAGATCGACAAGATCGACGGCCCGTACTACATGTTCCCGCTGATCAAGAAGATGCGCGAGATGCTCCCGCAATGGATGCCGACGCTCGGCATCGAGGGCGGGCGCATCAACATCGTGCCGGTGGATTTCGTCGCCGACGCGATGGACCACATCGCGCACAAGAAGGGCCTGGACGGCCACTGCTTCCATCTGGTCGATCCCGAGCCGCAACGCGTCGGCGAGGTGCTCAACGCATTCTGTCGCGCGGGCCATGCGCCGGAGATGACCATGCGCATCGACGCGCGCATGTTCTCGTTCGTGCCGTTCGCGATGCGCGCGGCGATCGGCAACCTGCCGCCGGTCAAGCGTTTCATCACGATGGTGCTGCGCGACCTCAAGATTCCGAAAGAATCGCTGAAGTTCATCACCTATCCCACGCGCTTCGACAACCGCGAGGCCGAGCGCGCGCTGAAAGGCTCGAAGATCGCGGTGCCTGCGCTCGACACCTACGCGTGGCGGCTGTGGGATTACTGGGAACGCCACCTCGATCCGGACCTGTTCGTCGACCGTTCGCTCAAGGGCAAGGTCAACAACAAGGTCGTGGTGATCACCGGCGGTTCGGCGGGCATCGGCAAGGCGGCGGCGGAGAAGGTCGCGGCGGCCGGCGCGAAGACGCTGATCGTCGCGCGCGGCGAGGAGGAACTGCATGCGACGCGCGACGAGATCATCGCCGCGGGCGGCAAGTGCTGGGCCTACAAGGCAGACCTCGCCGACCTCGCCGACTGCGACCGCCTGGTCAAGGAGATCCTCGCCGAGCACGGTCACGTGGACGTCCTGGTCAACAACGCGGGACGTTCGATCCGCCGTTCGGTGGAGTTGTCCTACGATCGCTTCCACGACTTCGAACGCACTATGCAGCTGAACTATTTCGGTTCGCTGCGGCTGATCATGGGCCTGCTGCCGAAGATGACCGAGCGCCGCAAGGGCCACATCATCAATATCAGTTCGATCGGCGTGCTCGCGAGTTCGCCGCGGTTCTCGGCCTACGTCGCGAGCAAGGCCGCGCTGGATGCGTTCAGCCGCTGCGCGCAGGCCGAATTCTCGGGCAAGAACATCGCGTTCACGACGATCAACATGCCGCTGGTGCGCACCGCGATGATCGCGCCGACGAAGATGTACGAGTCGGTACCGACGCTGTCGCCGGACGAGGCTGCGGACCTGATCGTGAAAGGGATCATCGAGCGCCCGACCCGCATCGCGACCCGGCTCGGCATCTTCGCGGCGACGATCAACGCGGTTGCGCCGAAGATGTACGAGGTCGTGATGAACACCGCGTTCGAACTGTTCCCGGACTCGGCGGCCGCGAAGGGCATCAAGGGCATGCGCGAAGCCGCTGCGCAGCCGAGCAACGAACAGATCGCGTTCGCGTCGCTGATGCGGGGCGTTCACTGGTGAAACAAAAAACGGCGCCGCAAGGCGCCGTTTTTCATTTCATCGAAACCAGCCAGCCGGATGCAGGAAGGGGTTGGTCCCCCGGGTCAGGCATGGCGGGTCCGCAGGAACTCAGGCGCCTGCGCCATCCACCTTCTTGCCTGCGGCTTTCTTCGCGGCGGCCTTCTTGCCAGCGGCTTTCTTCGCCGGTGCCTTTGGCTCTGCCGCTTTCTTCGCATTGGCCTTCTTTGCAGCAGGCTTCTTCGCGGGCGCTGCCTTCGCAGCCGCTTCGGCCTTCGCGGGGACGCCGGACAATTTGCGCAGTTCACGATTGAGCTGGTCGACGCGGTCGATCAGCGCGGCGATCTCTTCGCGGCCCGGCACGCCG
>JBBQHA010000208.1:0-3618 GCA_038323475.1 Lysobacterales bacterium | reverse complement strand
ATGCTTCCTCGGCACCAGCCGTCGTATCGGCAAATGCCGTGATCGGATGTAGGAATAACCCTCGGAGCCTTACCGTCGCGATCGCACCCTTACTTGCCATCCCGGGCGCAGCCATCTCTGTCATCCCGAGCACAACCACCTTTGTCATCCCGGGCGCAGCGAACCTTGTCATCCCGAGCGTAGCGAGGGATCTCGAAGTTGTCGTGCCTTCACCCAACAGATCCCACGCATTGCTCGGGATGACAACCACGAAGGAATGACAACCTCAGGACCACCCCAGCCTCTGCATTCCCTCCAAAACCGCTCCGCGCCTAGCCAATTCGCGCCCCCGCAGGCATCATCGACCGGCATTCGCCGTGGGGAGCGGACTGGATGGGGCAAAGCTCGTTCTTCGCTGAACTCAAGCGCCGCAATGTCATTCGCATGGCCGGGTTGTATCTGGTCGGCGCGTGGCTCATCGTGCAGGTAGCGGGAACGGTGCTGCCGATGTTCGACGCACCGGCGTGGCTGCCGCGCAGCATCGTGGTCGTCCTCGCGGTCTGCTTCATCCCCGCACTGGTCTTCAGCTGGGCCTTCGAGCTGACGCCGGACGGATTGAAGCGCGACGACAAGGTACCGCTCGAAGAATCGATTGCACCGCAGACCGCGCGCCGGATGGATCGCGCGATCATCGCGATCCTCGCGCTCGCCCTGCTCTACTTCGGCTTCGACAAGTTCGTGCTCGCGCCGCGGCGCGAAGCGGCGCTGGTCGCGCAGACGGCCGCGCACATCGCGCATGCCGGATCGGCGCAGCCCGGCATCGATCCGCGCTCGATCGCCGTACTTGCTTTCGCGAACCTGTCTGCCGACAGGGACAACGACTATTTTTCCGACGGCCTGTCCGAGGAAATCCTCAATTCGCTGGCGCGCATCGACGGCATGCAGGTGGTCGGTCGCACGTCCTCGTTCCAGTTCAAGGGCAAGAACGAAGACCTGCGCACGATCGGCGCAAAGCTTGGCGTCGCCAGCGTGCTCGAAGGCAGCGTGCGTCGCGAGGGCGATCGGGCGCGCATCACCGCGCAGTTGATCCGCACTTCCGACGGCATCCATCTGTGGTCGGAAACCTACGACCGCACGCTGAAGGACACCCTGGCCGTGCAGCTGGATATCGCAGAACAAGTGGCCGGCGTGCTGGACGTGGTGCTCGACGACAAGCAGCGCGCCCGCATGCGCATGGACGGCGTGGAGAATGTCGATGCATTCATCGCCTACCAGAAAGGCCTGAAGCTCTACGACGACGCGCACGATCCACGACGCAGCCGCAACACGATCGAGGGCCTGCGCCTGGCCAACGTCGAATTCGCCAGGGCCATCGCATTGGAGCCGGGGTTCGCGCAGGCGTACTTCGCATCGGCCGACCTCTACGACCACATCCTGCTGGCGGACGATCGTCCACGCGCCGAGCGGCTCGACGCGCAACGCGAAGCGATGCGTTACTACGGTCTGGCTGCGGAGAACAGCCACGATGCGCAGCAGCGGCTGCTGACGCTCGTGGAGCGGCAACTGGTCAGCGACGACTGGCACGGCCTGGCCGATCAGATCGATGCGGCGCTGAAGCATCCAGGGTGCAGGAATCCGGACTGGCTACCCGTGTTCGCCAGCGCGTTCGGCTACGCCGATCGCATCGAGGACCTCGGCAGGCGCACGAGCGCATGCGACCCCCTGAATCGGATCAACTTCAACAGTCGGGCCCGGGCTGCGCTCGCGGGCGGGCGGGCGCAACAGGCCCTTGCTGTTTTCGCGGCTGCCGAGCAGGCGCGAGGCGGCGTGCCTGCGCATGGCCTGTCGCGCGTACAGGCGCTGCTGATGCTGGGACGGATCGACCCAGCCAGAGCAGATCTCGCGGCCATGGATGTGATGGACGAAAGCCATTACACGGCTGAGGTCTTCGTCGGCGCGGCCACTGGCGAGAACGCAGCCAGCCTCCACGCCCGCCTGCAGTCGATGGATCGCAGCAAGTCGATCTACCAATTCTGGAACAATGCCGATGCGATCGAGGCGGCCCTGTCCGGTAACCGCGCCGAAGCCAACCGCCAGGCCGCCGTGATCGACGCACGACCGGCCGGGCCATTCCTGCTGGCCGTACTCACCGCCGACTGCCTGTGCGGCGCGCCGTTCGACCTCGACGCCACCCCGAACTTCAAGGCAAGGCTCGCCGAATCCGGTTTGCGCTGGCCACCGCCGCAAACCATCGTGTATCCACCACGCGTGGAGCCAGCCAAGCCGTGAGCCTCGCCGACGATTCCATCCAGACACCGCAAGAGCGTCCGCAAGCCGGGGCCGTCGTGGACGACACCCAATCGCGGCGTGTTGCAGAGCCCGTCAAACACCTGCACTGGACCACCATCGCCATCGACCTGGTGATCGTCGTGGTCGGTGTGTTCATCGGCATGCAGGCGTCGAACTGGAACCAGCAGCACGCCACTGACGAGCAGTCCGCCGTGTTCACCGCGCGCCTGAGATCCGATATGCGCGGCGAGGACTGGAACTACCAGTTCCTGATCGCCTACAACCGCGAGGTGCTGGCCAACGCCAATCGCGCGGTCGATGCGCTGGACGGCAAAGCGACTCTGTCGGACGAAGCGCTCCTCGTCAGCGCCTACCGCGCCACTCAGTACCGGCAGCGCAACCGCCGTGGGTCGACTTACGACGAGTTGATCGCGACCGGCACCATCGGCCTGATCCGCAACCCCATGCTGCGCGACACCGCGATCCGGCTCAGCAGCATTTCCACCTTCGACAACCTGGTGCGCGAAGGCATGCAGTCGCGCTATCGCGAGGCTTTCCGCATGAGCCTGCCGAACGACATACAGCGTGCGCTGGGAAAGCGCTGCGGCGATCACGTCATCCGCCCCGGCGACTACGCAGCAATGCGCGGCAATCTTGATTACCCGTGCAGCACCGGCCTGGCCGCGCAGGACATCGCCGAATCCGCGAATGCGCTGCGATCCAATCCGAGTATCGTGCCGTTCCTGCGCCTGCGCATCGCCGACCTCGAAACCCGCCTGTTCGACCTGACCGGCAACAATCGGGAACTCATGGAGAACCTTCGCGCCATAGCGACTGAAAAACCATGAGCAAGCGGTCCTTCTTCGCCGAACGCAAGCGCCGTAACACTCACCCGCCCTGCGCGGACTACTCGCAACTCCTGATTGCCACCGAAACCGTCGGCGATCCCGAAATCCAAGCCAGCACCATAAAATGCGGGACCTGCGAGAGAACTTTCCACCCATGAAACCCGCAACCACCGTGCCTCCGATCGAAGTCCATGCCAAACCCGGCCAACTGCTCGGCATGCCACCCGCGCGCTTCCTGCGCGATTACTGGCAGAAGCGCCCGCTGCTGGTCCGCAACGCCTTCCCCGATTTTGCATCCCCGCTGTCGCCGGAAGATCTTGCGGGCCTCGCCTGCGAGGAAGCCGCGCTGTCGCGTATCGTTCGCCACGATCGCAAGCGCGATCGCTGGACGCTGAAGACCGGTCCGTTCGCGGAAGCCGAATTCCCGAAGCTGCCCGATCACGACTGGACCCTGCTCGTGCAGGACGTCGACAAGTGGGACGCCGACGTGCGCGCCCTGCTC
>JBBQHA010000207.1:0-3685 GCA_038323475.1 Lysobacterales bacterium | reverse complement strand
TAAAATGCAGACTGCTGGACAATAAGTTGCAAAAATCATACGGTCCTGAGACCAACGGGAAGAGATTCACATATGACAGCGCCAAAGACATCCTGTCCCGTATGCAGAATGGATTTCCGTCGT
The DNA here is from genome assembly GCA_038323475.1 of Lysobacterales bacterium. Lineage (GTDB taxonomy): Bacteria > Pseudomonadota > Gammaproteobacteria > Xanthomonadales > Xanthomonadaceae > SZAS-103. The sequence goes on along the minus strand of JBBQHA010000207.1, from coordinate 3,562 downwards.
CTCACGAGTTCTACGCTGGACCGGACGCGATGCTCAATGCCGCTTATGGAAACTCCTTGTCTAATATTCCCACTTGGATATTCGACCAAGGACCTGCTGGCAAGAGAACTATGGGATATGGACAGGGTGCCGGCTCCTATGACGTACCCTAATCAGCCGTAATCAAGCGGTAAAAAAGGGGCCAGAGTAAATTACCGTTTGAATCCTAGGGAAGGTCGGAATAACGGTGTCAGAGACACTTCCTACGCATGGCATAGGGGATTTCTGACACGCAAACGGATGTTGGGAGGACGGCGCTGTGCAGCTGGCTGGTGGACGCTGGCGGCATGGCCCGACTCCCTCGCCTTGATCTTGCCGGTGTGTCGCAGCATGTCGTGCAGCGCGGCAACAACCGCATGCCGTGTTTCCTCGACGACGAGGACCGGTTGCGTTATTTGCAATGCCTGCGCGAGGCGCTGGCGCGATACGGCTGTCGGTTGCATGCCTATGTGCTGATGAGCAACCAGGGGGTAAAGGGGAGGGGGTAAAGGGGACGAGAACAGTTAATTCGACCTAACGACCCGCGCCTCAGAGTTTTCCTACGCTGTTTCGGAGTGTCTGCCGAACGACTGATCGCCCGAGTTGCATGAGGGTAAAGGGGACGAGAACAGTTAATTCGACCTAACGACCCGCGCCTCAGAGTTTTCCTACGCTGTTTCGCAGTGTCTGCCGAACGACTGATCGCCCGAGTTGCATCACTCTTGGCCCCATGCCGCGCCATGCACGCCTCGAATTGCCTGATACACCGCTGCACATCATCCAGCGTGGCGTCAATCGGTGTGCGACCTTTCTTGACGACGACGACCGTTTCCATTTTCTGCGCCTGCTTGGTGAGAGAGCCGTAGCTCGCGATGTCGCGATCCATGCTTATGTACTGATGGGCAATCACGTGCATCTGCTGGTGACGGCGTCCAGGGCAGGCTCGGTGGCGCGCATGATGCATGCCGTCGGTCTGTGTTACGTCCAGTCCTTCAATCGACGCCATGGCCGCACGGGTACGCTTTGGGAAGGGCGCTTCAAGTCGTGTCTGGTCGACAGCGACCGCTATCTGCTTACCGTCTACCGTTACATCGAACTCAATCCGGTGCGTGCGGCGATGGTGGAATCGCCGGAGCACTATCGCTGGTCGAACGCCCGCGCCAATCTGAACGTGTGGCACGACCCATTGGTGACGCCACATCGCCTGTTTCTGGGCATTGCATCGACAGTCGCCGAGCGCGCAATTGTCTATCGACGCCTGCTGGATGAAGGAACCAACGCGGATGACCTGTGCGCCATCCGCATGCATCTGCAACAACAGCGTGCGCTGGGCGACCGGCGCTTTCAGGCCATGATCGAAAAGACATTGGAACGTCCAGCAAGTTGCCGGCCTTGCGGTAGGCCGATGCGCTGCAATGCAGGCTTCGATGCTGGTTCGAAGAAGAAATAACTACACTCGTCCCCGTTTCCCTATTTCTCGATCCGCCAGTTGATCGATGCGCGGCTTTCTCGGCTCGACTCGATGCGGATGTCGAAGCCCTTGCGCAGCAGGTATTTCAGGGTCAGCACTTCACCGGTGCCGACCAGCGACACGCCATAGCTGATGAACAGCCGCGGCGACAGATATTTGCCGACGGTGAAGGTCGAGCCGCCGAGCGCGCGCGATTCGCTGACGCCGGCCTCGTCCAGTCCCAGACGCGCACCGACTTTCTGCGCGATCAGGTTGCCGCCGACCGAGAATGCCGCGGCGGCGGCGCCGATCTGACGTCCCTCGGCGGTGGAGGCGGACTGTAGCGGCCGGCCGAGCACGAGATACGCGAGGGCATCGCTGGGATCCATCGCGGGCGTTGAAACGATCTGCGTTTGCGGCCGCCGCGCGGTGCCGCGCACCTGCACGCCGACCGTCGCCTGGTCGAATTCGCGCTGCGCGAGGATGTCGAGGCCGGGGTTGTCGAAACCGCCGCCCGAATAGCCGAGCCGGCCGCGCACGATCTCGAGTTGCTGGCCGTACGCGGCGTAACGTCCGCTCACTTCGAGCGCGCCGTTCGCGGTCATCGCATTGCCGGGGCTGCGGCGCACGCGCAACTGCCCGCCGAGTTTGCCGTCGAGGCCGAAGCCCTTGAGCTTCACGTCGTCGCCGAGCGCGAGCATGAGGTCGATGTCGGTCGCGAGCGCACTGCCATGCGCGGTCTCGACCGGATCGAGCACCACCACGTCCGGCGATGGCGATACCGTGCTGTCGAGGCGTTCGAGGTTCATCTGCGCCTTCGGCACATCGACCTTGCCGCGCACGGTGAGCGTGCCGGATGCGTAGCCGAGTTGCAGGTCCGGCGAGGCGACCGCGCTGAGTTCCGGCGTGTCGGCGATGCGCACGTTCTGGCCGCGCACGGTGACGGTCAGCGGCGCATCCGGATCGTTCCAGCGCAGCGCGCCGCCGATCGCGAGGGTGCCGTCGCCAGAGCGCAGCGAACCGCTGACGCGCGCCGCGCCGCCCGGATCGGCATCGAGCTGGATGCGGCCTTCCTTCAACGCGATGCCGAGCGCGGGCAATTCGGCTTCGAAAGCGGACAGCACCGCATGCCCGGAAACGGACGGATGCGCGCGGCTGCCGCCCAGCGCGAGGCTGCCATTGAGCTCGCCCTTCGGCGCGGCGATGTCGGTCGAGAACAACTCGACCCAGGTGATGTCATGCAGGTCGACCGCGACGGTGCCGGCCAGCGCGGCGTCGGCTGCAAGACCGGTCGCGATCTGCGCGTGCAGGGTGCCGCCGGCGCTGAGGGCGCTGTCGACCCGCAGCTGCACACGCCCGCCATCGAGGCTGGCCTGCGCGACGAGGTTGGTATAGCCGAGCAGCGGATGCGCGAGTTCCTGTTGCAGGTGCACGCCGCCCTCGGCGGAATGCAGGGTGGCCGTACCGGTCCAGCCGCCGCGCGCCGCAGGCGTGATATGCGCATCGAGGTCGGCGGTGCCGTATGCGCGTGCATCGAAGTCGGGCCGCGCGAGCCACGGATCGAGCAGGCTCAGGGGTAACGCGTGCGCCTGCACGTTCGCGCGATGCGGCCAGTCGGCGTCGGCGCAGACCGATGCGCCGGTCGAACGCATGCAGGCCTGCTGCAGGCGCAGCGCGTTCGCGCCGTCGTAGCGGAACGTCGTCGGCGCCACGAGGCTCCATGCCGCGCCGCGCAACGGCGTGTAACGCAGGCTCGCGATGCGTCCGTTCCAGGTCCTGCCATCGCGCTCGGCGCTCCCGCCCAGCGCGAGCGCGCCGAGTTCGCCGCTCAGTTCGCCATCGATGCGCGGACTCGTTTCGGAACCGGCGACGCGCAGATGGAATGCGTCCACGCCCGGGATCCCGGCGACCCCATCCGCATCGGCACGCAAGGCGCCGTCGCTGCCGTGCGCAGGCAGCCTTCCGTCCAGCGCAAGGTGTGCCGCCGCGTACGTCTTCCAGTGCAATCCGCTGCCGTGAAGGTGGCCGTCGATTTCCGGAGACGATGGATCGCCGCGCAAAGCAACCTGGCCGGTCACGATGCCTTGCGCATCC
>JBBQHA010000206.1:0-3764 GCA_038323475.1 Lysobacterales bacterium | reverse complement strand
TGGGGCATTCCCGTGGACCGGATCGCCCGCCCCAAAATCGCCCGCCCCCCGAATCGCCCGCCCCCTAATCGCCTGCCCCCCCCCTCCCTTTTGTCATTCCGAGCGTTGCGTGTAATCTGCCGGAAGCCAGATCCCTCACATGTTCGGGATGACAAGAGAAGCGAGAATCGAATGAACGCCGTCATCACTGCCACGCCCATCCCCGCACGCCACAAGAACGTCAACCGCGCGGAAGTCTGCGACCAGAACTTCATCGAGTTCGTGCAGCAGTGGGATGGCCACCCGCAGCACAAGCCGGCGCTGGATGAGTCGGTGCTCGGCGACAGCCTGTGCACCGCGCGCGATTTCCTCGATCTGTTCGAATCGCAGCTGGTCTCGCGCCACCTCGACCTGATGGCGCGCGTGCTGCGCGTGCAGCAGAAGGTGTTCTACACGATCGGCTCCTCGGGCCACGAGGGCAACGCGATGGTCGCGCGGCTGACCCGGCATACTGATCCGGCATTCCTGCATTACCGCAGCGGTGCGTTCATGGCCGAACGTTTCCGCAAGCTGCCGGGAATGGATCCGATCATGGATTCGGCGCTGAGCTTCGCGGCGAGCAAGGACGATCCCGCGTCCGGTGGCCGCCATAAGGTCTGGGGCAGCAAGCCGTTGTGGGTACTGCCGCAGACCTCGACGATCGCATCGCACCTGCCGAAGGCGCTCGGTACCGCGGTCGCGATCGAGCAGGCGCGCCGCATCGGCCACCAGTTGCCGATCCCGGACGATTCCATCGCGATCTGTTCGTTTGGCGACGCATCCAGCAACCACGCAACCGCGCAGACCGCCTTCAACACCGCCGGCTGGACGTCGTACCAGAAACTGCCAGCGCCGGTCCTGTTCGTTTGCGAGGACAACGGCATCGGCATCTCGGTGAAGACGCCGAATGGCTGGATCGAGCGCAATTTCTCCGAGCGCCGCGACCTCGACTATTTCTACGCCGATGGCCTCGATCTCGCCGAAGGTTACGAGCAGGTTGCGCGCGCGGTCCACCATTGCCGCACGACGCGCCGCCCGACCTTCCTGCATCTGCGCACGACCCGGATCATGGGCCACGCCGGCACCGACTTCGAGATCGAGTGGCGCAGCGTCGAGGAGCTGATGAAGGTCGAGGCAGGCGACCCGCTGCTGCGCTCGGCTGCGATCGGGCTCGAGTCCGGCCTGTTCACGAAGGAAACCTTGCTGGCGCTGTACGAAGACATCCGCAGGAAGTGCTTCGCCGCAGCCGACGAGGCCGACCGCCGGCCGAAGCTGACCGACCTCGCCGACGTGATGGCGCCGCTCGCGCCGTATACGCCCGCCAAGGTCATGGCGGAGGCCACGCGCGCGGACTTCGCCGAGAAGCGCCTCGCGGTGTTCGGAAGCGAGGCGAAGCTGCCCGAGAACCAGCCGCCGCGCCATCTGGCGATCCTGATCAACAATGCGTTGCACGACCTGTTCTGCAAGTTGCCGGAAACCTTGCTGTTCGGCGAGGACGTCGCGATCAAGGGCGGCGTCTACACGGTGACCAAGGGCCTGCACAAGTCGTTCAGGAATGCGCGCGTGTTCAACACCCTGCTCGACGAGACCATGATCCTCGGGCTCGCGCAGGGCTTCGGCAACATGGGCATGCTGCCGCTGCCCGAGATCCAGTACCTCGCGTATTTCCACAACGCCTGCGACCAGATCCGCGGCGAGGCGTGCTCGCTGCAGTTCTTCAGCAACGGCCAGTACCGCAATCCGATGGTCATGCGCGTTGCGTCGCTGGGTTACCAGAAAGGATTCGGCGGGCATTTCCACAACGACAACTCGATCACCGCGCTGCGCGACATTCCCGGCCTCGTGGTCGGTTGCCCGAGCCGTGGCGACGATGCGGCGATGATGCTGCGCACGCTGGCCGCGCTGGCGAAGGTGGACGGGCGCGTCTGCGCGTTCCTCGAGCCGATCGCGCTGTACATGACCAAGGACCTGTACGCCGCCGGTGATGGCGGCTGGCAATTCACCTATCCGACCCTGGACCAGGCGATGACGCTCGGCGAGGAGCGCGTGTATGCGCCGGGAGCGACCGACCTGGTGATCTTCAGCTTCGGCAACGGCATCCCGATGAGCCTGCGCGCCGCGCGGCAGATCGAGGCCGCGCGTGGCTGGAAGGTCCGCGTGGTCGACCTGCGCTGGCTCGCACCATTGAACGAAGTCGCCATCGGCCGCCATGCCGGTGATTGCGCGCGGATCATGGTGGTGGACGAGGGTCGGCACAGCGCCGGCGTGGGCGAGGGCGTGATCACCGCGGTCGTCGAGGCTGGCCATGGCGCCAAACCGCTGCGCCGCGTGGTCGGCAAGGACACCTATACCCCGCTTGCCGGCGCGGCCCTGCTGGTGCTGCCGTCCGAGGATGATATTGTTTCAATGGCCGGTCAATTCGCCTGACTGGATGGCTTTGCCGAATACGCGGCCGGTCGGTTCGCCTGACTGCCCGCGGCTTACGAACACGTGGCCGGTCGCGCCGTCCGGCCTCGTTATCAGACAACGGATGACCTGCATCCCCAGCTTGGCCTATCATCGTCGCATGTCCACGACCCAACCCTGCACGATCCTCTTCGCCGACGTCAGCGGCAGCACCCGGCTCTTCGAGCAGAAAGGCGACGTCGAGGCACGGCGCCTGATCGCGGCGGTGCTCGGCGCGCTCACCGTCGTGTGCAACTCGCATGGCGGCAAGGTCATCAAGACCATCGGCGACGAGATCATGTGTACCTTTCGTGGCGCGCTCCAGGGCGTCCTGGCGGCCTGCGACATGCAGCGCAAGATGGCCCGCGACATCGATTTCGTGCGCGACAACCTTGCGGTGCGGATCGGCCTGCACCACGGCGAGGTGCTGTTCGAGGACAACGACGTGTTCGGCGATGCGGTCAACGTCGCCGCCCGGATGACGTCGCTCGCCAAGCGCGAACAGATAGTCACCACCGCCAGCTCGCTGCGCGAACTCACCGGCCCCCCGATCAGCGTGCGCAGCCTCGGCCGCGCGCGGGTCAGCGGCAAGCTGCTGCCGATCGAGATCGTCGACGTGGTCTGGCAGGAAGACACATCGGGCATGACCACGGTACAGCGCGCGGTACGCACCGCCGAACCGGAAGTCGCGCCGGGCAAGCTGACCCTGCGCTTCCGCGACGCAGTGATCGAACTCACGCCGGAGTCCGATCCGTTCACGCTCGGCCGCGAGGCGAACAACGGGCTGATGGTCGCCGCCGACTGGGTCAGCCGCACCCACGCATCCATCGAATACAAGCGCGGCCATTTCGTGTTGTCCGACCGCTCCACCAATGGCACCTGGATCCGCATCGGCGACGACGACGAGCTTCGCCTGAACCGCGACGACATCCACTTGCGCAAGTCCGGCACGATCAGCCTCGGCAAGGGTGTCGCGCTCAATCCCGACATGGTGCTGTACTTCGATTGCGAAGCCTGCGCGGATAGCTGAACCCCGGTTTCCGGCCGGGCGGGTTGCGATCAGCGCGCCAGTCCGTCCAGCAGGGGCAGTTCGCGACACGGCGATCCGGAACATTCCCAGCCAGTTGCCGGTCGATCCACGCTGAGCACTGCGAGGGCTTCATCGCCGAGGCTGCAGGCGATGCTGCCCAGCACCCGGCCCTCGGCACTGACTTCCGCACCGACGGCCAGCCCGCTGCCGCCGACTCTCACCAACCCGCGCTTCGCCTGGCCCAGGTAATGCGTGCGCGCGACGATTTCCT
>JBBQHA010000205.1:0-3794 GCA_038323475.1 Lysobacterales bacterium | reverse complement strand
CGCGCAGCACGCCGCGCGCGACCGCGTGCCAGCGGCCGTCGACGGCCAACCCGTCGATCTGCGTCGCCAGCCACGGCAGGCTCAGTGCATCGCCGAGGCGGAAGTAGACCTTCGCCACATCGATCACCTTGAGCTTGCGATCGCGCGCGAGTTCGATGATGTCGCAGCACGGCTCCAGGTACGGGAGCGCGGCGAGTTGCCCCGCCAGTTCCGACGGCATGCCCTTTTCCTTCCAGTCGCGCAGGCTCGCTTCGTACGCGGGGCGCTGCGATGCCGGCAGGATCCCGTGTCCAGCGCGGATGTCCTTGAAGCCGTCGTGATAGCGCTCGACTGCCGTGGCGATGTCGAGGATCGCGCCCGGTCGCGCCAGCAACCAGCGCGTGAACGACCGCTGCAACGACCAGATGACCTGCAACGCGTCGATCTGCACCGACTCCGGCATCTTGCCGTCGAGGGCGTCGATCTGCGTCCACAGCGCGCGCGCGTCCAGCGTCTCGCGGGTGATCGTGAAGGCCCTGGCGACTTCGCCCGGCGTGCGGCCGGTGTCTTCCTGCATGCGCAGCATGAACGTCGCGCCCATCCGGTTGACGATCGAATTCGTCACCACGGTGGCGATGATTTCGCGGCGCAGGCGATGGCGTTGCATGTGGTCGCCGTACTTGTCGCGCAATGGCTGCGGGAAATAGCGCGCGAGTTCGGCGGACAGGAAGCTGTCCTCCGGCACGTCCGAAGCCAGCAACTGCTGGAAGATCACGATCTTCGCGTACGACAGCAGGATCGACAGTTCCGGACGCGTGAGGCCAAGCCCGCGCGACTTGCGGTCGGCGATTTCGCCGTCGGACGGCAGGTATTCGAGCTGGCGGTCGAGCAAGCCCTGCGCTTCGAGGGTACGGATGAAGTGCTGCTTGGAACCCATCCGCGACAGGCTCATGCGTTCCATCAGGCTGATCGCCTGGTTCTGCCGGTAGTTGTCGTTTAGGACGAGGACGCCGACTTCATCGGTCATCCGCGCGAGCAATGCGTTGCGCTTGGCCTCGGTCAACTCGTCGCGCTGCACCGCGTCGTTGAGCAGGATCTTGATGTTCACCTCATGGTCGGAGGTGTCCACGCCGGCGGAGTTGTCGATGAAGTCGGTATTCAACAACACGCCGGCGAATGCCGCTTCGATGCGGCCGCGCTGGGTGCAGCCGAGGTTGCCGCCCTCGCCCACCGTCTTGCAGCGCAGTTCGCTGCCATTGACGCGCAGCGCGTTGTTCGCGCGGTCGCCGACTTCGGCATGGGTTTCGCTGCTGGCTTTGACATAGGTGCCGATGCCGCCGTTCCAGAGCAGGTCCACCGGGGCCTTGAGGATCGCCGCCATCAGTTCGGCCGCGGTCATCTGCTCGATGTTCTCGCCGATATCGAGCGCAACACGCACCTGCGGGGTGATCCGGATCGATTTCGCGCTGCGCGGATACAGCCCGCCGCCTTCGCTGATCAGGTTCCTGTCGTAGTCCTCCCACGACGAACGCGGCAACGCGAACATGCGCTCGCGTTCGACGAAGGATTTCTCGGCATCCGGATTCGGGTCGAGCAGGATGTGGCGATGGTCGAACGCCGCAAGCAAACGGATGTGGCGCGACAGCAGCATGCCGTTGCCGAACACGTCGCCGGACATGTCGCCGATGCCGACGCAGGTGAAATCCTCGGTCTGGCAGTCGCGGCCCATCGCGCGGAAATGGCGCTTGACCGACTCCCACGCACCCTTCGCGGTGATGCCCATGCCCTTGTGGTCGTAGCCGACCGAGCCGCCCGATGCGAACGCATCGCCGAGCCAGAAACCATGCTCGATCGCGATGCCGTTGGCGATGTCCGAGAACGTCGCGGTGCCCTTGTCGGCAGCGACCACCAGGTACGGATCCTCGTCGTCATGGCGGATCACGCGCTGCGGATGCACGGTCTTGCCTTCGACGATGTTGTCGGTGATGTCGAGCAGCGCGTTGATGAACAGCTTGTAGCAGGCGATGCCTTCGGCGAGCTGCGCATCGCGATCGCCGCCGATCGGCGGACGCTTGACGTAGAAGCCACCCTTCGCGCCGACCGGCACGATGACCGTGTTCTTCACCATCTGCGCCTTCACCAGGCCCAGCACCTCGGTGCGGAAATCCTCGCGGCGATCGGACCAGCGCAATCCGCCGCGCGCGACCGGACCGAAGCGCAGGTGCACGCCTTCGACGCGCGGCGCATAGACGAAGATCTCGCGGTACGGACGCGGTTTGGGCAGGTCCGGCACCTTGGAAGCGTCGAACTTGTAGCTGATGTATTCGCGCGGCTTGCCGTCGTGCAACTGGTAGTAGCTCGTGCGCAGGGTCGCGCCGATGATGCCGATGAAGCTGCGCAGGATGCGGTCCTCGTCGAGGCTGGCCACGCCTTCGAACAGGATCGCGAGCGCGTCCATGCAGGCATCGATCTGCGCCTCGCGATCGAGCCCGCGTGCGTACGCGACTTCCTCGGTCAGCGTCCCAGCCGCGTGCCTGAGCGCTTCGGGCGTGATCGCCTCGAGTTCGGCGCGCAATTTCTCGCGCGCGGCTTCGTCGATGCCGCCCTTGCCGCCCTTGCCGGAACTGTGGGCCGGATCGAAGCGCGACTCGAACAGTTCCACCAGCAGCCGCGAGATCAAGGGATAGCGGTTGAGCGTGGTTTCCATGTAGGCCTGCGAAAACGGCACGCCGGTCTGCAGCAGGTACTTGCAATAGCCGCGCAGCATCGCGACCTGGCGCCAGGTCAGGCGCGCCGTCAGCAGCAGGCGGTTGAAGCCGTCGCTCTCGGCCTGGCCGCTCCACACCGCCTCGAACGCCGCCTCGAACGTGGCGCTGACCGCGGCGATGTCCACGTCCGCCGAGGTCTGCACCTCGAAGTCCTGGATGTTGACGGTCTCGCCGCCGAGCTTGACGTCGCCGAGCGAGATTTCGTAGGGGTGCTCGGACAACACGCGCAGGCCCATGTTCTCCATCATCGGCAACGCATCGGACAGGTGGATCGCATCGCCAGCACGCAAGAGCTTGAAGCGCAGCGACGCAGGATCCGAAGGGTCGCGGTAGAGCCGCTGCTCGAGGTCGTGACCGCCTTGCAGGCGTTCGATCTGGCGCATGTCGGCGACCGCGCCGGCCGGCGTCACCGCTTCGACATAGCTGGCCGGCAATGTCGGCAGGTAGCGCGCCGCGTATTGCATGCCGAGTTCATCGCCATGCACGGCGATCAGTTCGTCGCGCAGTTCGTCGCGCCAATTGCGCACGATGCGGCCGATCTGGATTTCGAGCTCGGCGACGTCGACGTGCACGTCCGCGCCTGATTTCGGGCGCACGATCATGTGCAGTTGCGCGAGCGGCGATTCGCCGACCTGGATCGTCGTATCCACGCGCTCGCCCTGCAGCGCGTCGGTCAGCAGCGATTCGATGCGGCTGCGCGTGTCGGTGTTGAAGCGGTCGCGGGGGATGTACACCAGCGCCGAGAAGAACCTGCCGTAGCGGTCGCGGCGCAGGAACAGCTTGCTGCGGCCACGGTCCTGCAGGCCGAGGATGCCCATGCTGGTGCGCAGCAACTGGTCGGCGCCGGACTGGAACAGTTCGTCGCGCGGCAGCGTCTCGATGATGTGGCGCAGCGCCTTGCCATTGTGGCTGTTGGGACCGAAGCCGGAACGCGTCATCACCTGCTCGTGGCGTTCGCGCACCACCGGGATGTCCCACGGCCGGCGGTTGTACGCGCTGGATGTGTAAAGGCCGAGGAAGCGTTGCTCGATGACCGCCTTGCCGTTG
>JBBQHA010000204.1:0-3802 GCA_038323475.1 Lysobacterales bacterium | reverse complement strand
TCGATCTGCGCGTGTAATTCCTCGAGCCGCGCCTCGCTGGCCTTGAGTTCCTCTCCGATTCCGGCGACTTCGGCCATCAGCGAGGCAACGTCGTCGCCTTTCGCCTTGGCCATGCCGATCGCCTTGGAACGCGTGTTGCGCAGGTTCTGCAATTCCTGGGTGCGCGTCTGCAACGTCTTGCGTTCGGCCTCGAATGCTTCGAGGGCAACGACATCAAGGACGAAGCCGCGCTGCGCCTTCAGGCGCTCGGCGGTCGCAGCGAGCTGGCCGCGCAGAAGGACGGGATCAAGCATGGAACACTCCGGGGATCTTTCGCCGGACATTATCGCGGTTGGAACGACCACGCCGCAAACCGTGCATGATTTGCGTTGCGCTTCCGGCTGAGGCTAACTCACGCACATGACGACGACAGACGACAATGTTCCAGCCGATCCCCTGAAAGAGCCGCTCTCAATGCGGCTGCGCGCATGGCTGCATCGGCACTGGATCGGGCTGGTCGTGTTCGCGGCGGCGCTGGTGATCGGGGGCATCATCAGCGCGATCTGGCTGCGCTCACACCCGGCCACGCCAAGGATCACGGCTGCCGGAACAACGGTCACCACGGATCCCGTGCATCCGCCCCTGCCTGCGCCGATGGCAGGCGATCTGTCCGCGCTGCAGTCGCAGGCAGCAGGCGCGCCCAATGGCGCATACATCAAGGCAACGGCGGTCGCACCAGAGCCTGAAGCCGCCGATCCGGGCACAAGTCCGGTCGCGGTGGAGACCATCGATACGCCGACAACGGAGCCTTCGCCGCCCGGCTCCGGCGCTGGCGACAGCTACCCCCAGGTTGTTGAGCGCAGCCAACCGCAATACCCGATCGAGGCGGTTCGTGCCGGGGATGAAGGCGAAGTGCGCCTGCAGGTCGCTCTGGACGCGGCGGGCAACATCGAGGACGTGCGGATCGCGCGCAGCAGCGGTTCGCGGACGCTCGATCGCGCCGCGATGGATGCGGTGCGCAGCTGGCATTTCCGCCCAGCGATGCACCAGGGACAAGCGACGGCAGGCACGATCGAAGTGCCGTTGGATTTCCGCCTCGACGAACACTGACCGATCAGCCGTCGCGAAGCCCCATCCCGAGGCTGTTCGCTAGTTGCATGAAACCGGGAAACGAGGTCGCCACGTTTGCGCAGTCGCCGATCCGGACCTCGCCATCCGCACGCTGCGCTGCGACCACGAATGCCATCGCGAGGCGATGATCGCCAAGGCTGTCCAGGTCGCAGCCACGCACGCGACCGCCCGTGCCGAGACCCTGGATCGTCGCGCCGTCCGGCGCTTCATCGACCGCGATGCCCAGCGCACGCAATCCCAAAGCCATTCCCGCGAGCCGGTCGGATTCCTTGACCCGCAATTCCGCCGCACCGCTGACCGTGGAGACACCCTCAGCGAACGCAGCGGCGACGAAGAACGCGGGTATCTCGTCGATCATGTCCGCCACCAGCGCGACCGGCAGCGCGATGCCGCGCAGCCGCGCCGATCGCACACGCAGGTCAGCGGCGGATTCGCCACCGAACCGGCGCGGGTTTTCCTCGCTGATGTCGGCGCCCATAGCGCGCAGCGCGGCCATCAATCCGGTGCGCCGCGGGTTGATGCCGACATCGCGCAGCAGCAAGTCCGAGCCCGGCACGATGCTCGCCGCGACCATCAGGAATGCGGCCGATGAAAAGTCCCCCGGCACGATGATGTCCGTCGCGTGCAGGGCATGGCCACCTTCGACCGCCGCCTCGCCGGGTGCGTACCGGATCGGCCAGCCGAACGCGGCGAGCATGCTTTCGGTGTAATCGCGGGTTGGCTGGGTCTCGCGAACGCGGGTCGTACCATCGGCATACAGACCCGCCAGCAGCACCGCCGACTTGACCTGTGCGCTGACAACAGGCGATGTGAAATCAATCGCTTGCAATACTTTCTTCGTGTGGATTCGCAAAGGCGGAAGCCCGCCTTCGGCCGCCTCGATCGATGCGCCCATCCGCCCCAACGGCTCGATCACGCGCCCCATCGGTCGCCGCGACAACGAGGCATCGCCGACCAGCTCGCTGTCGAATGCCTGTCCGGCCAGCAGTCCGCACAACAGCCGCATGCCGGTACCGGCGTTGCCGCAATCGAGCGGTCCACTGCTGCCGCGCAGGCCATGCAAGCCGACGCCATGCACGATCCGCTCGCCCGCCGAGGGCAACTCGATGCGCACGCCGAGCTGCGCCAGGATCGCGGCGGTCGCGCGGGTGTCCTCGCCCTCGAGGAAACCCTCGATCCGCGACGTGCCTTCCGCGATCGCGGCCAGCATCACCGCGCGATGCGAGATCGACTTGTCGCCGGGCACGCACGCATCGCCGTGCAAGGCGCGGCCTTGCGTGGCAATCCAATCCAGGCCGTTCAACCGTTCCTCTTCGCGAAATCGTCCATGAAGTCCACCAGCGCCTCCACGCCTGCAAGCGGCATCGCGTTGTAGATCGACGCGCGCATCCCGCCGACTGCCTTGTGGCCCTTGAGGGCGAGCAGGCCGATGGCTTCGGACTCCCTGAGGAAAGCAGCATCGAGGGTGTCGTCGTGCAGGGTGAAAGGCACGTTCATCCACGAACGGCAGCGCACATCCACCGGATTCCTGTAGTAGCCGCCCGAGTTGTCGATCGTCGCATAGAGCAATTCCGACTTTGCGCGATTACGCGCGGCCATCGCCGTGAGCCCGCCTTCTGCATCGATCCACTCCAGCACCAGGCCGGTCAGGTACCACGGGAAACTCGGCGGCGTGTTGAGCAGCGAATGTTCCTTCGCGTGCGCTTCGTAGGTCAGGATGTTCGCCAGCGGCCGCGTCCTGCGCGCGAGCAGGTCGTTGCGCACGATCAGCACGGTCAGGCCCGAGGCGCCCATGTTCTTCTGGGTGCCGGCGTAGATCAGTCCGTAGCGGCTGACATCCAGCGGGCGCGACAGCAGCGTGGACGAGAAGTCGGCAACGACCGGCACGTCGCCGACATCGGGCGCCGCCTCGAACTCGACGCCGTGGATGGTTTCGTTCGGGGTCACGTGCAGATAGGCCGCGCCGGGCGTGAGCTTCCATTCCGCCCGATCGGGCACGCATGTGTAGCGCTCCGATTCCCCGCTCGCAACGATGTTCGTGCGCACGTACGGTCTGGCTTCGGCGATCGCCTTGACGCCCCAGTGGCCGGTCAGCAGGTAGTCGGCAGTCTCGCCCGGACCGGCGATGTTCTGCGGAATCAGCGCGAATTGCTGGGTCGCACCACCCTGCAGGAACAACACGCTGTAATCGGAAGAAATGCCCAGCAGGCGCCGCAGGTCGGCTTCGATCTTCTCCGTCATCGCGACGAAGGCCTTGCCGCGATGGCTGATCTCCATCACCGACGCGGACTGACCGCCCCACTCCAGCAATTCGGCCTGGGCGCGGCGCAGCACGGGTTCGGCGATCGTGGATGGTCCGGCGCTGAAGTTGTAGCCGCGCGACATCGGGTTTCCTAGGCAAGACTGGATGGCGCAGTGCAACAAACCATGGCGTGGAATGCAAGCCGATGCACGGCATGCATGAATCCGTGGAGGCCCGAAGATTGCCCGTACTTGAGAGGCCGGATGCGCGATGACGACACGTCATCGCGCGGCGCTCAACTGAGTTTCGGGGCGAACAGCAGCAACGCTGCGATGATCGCGCTCAGCACTGCCGCGGAGACGATCAGCCACCACACGGTGCTGATGCGCCGACCCGGCGGGATCGCAGCGGACGATGGCGCCGCCTGCACGGCATGGACGTCTGTCACCG
>JBBQHA010000203.1:0-3851 GCA_038323475.1 Lysobacterales bacterium | reverse complement strand
TCGGACCGCGGCCAAGATCGATACCCTCCCCAGGGCAGCGATGACTGGACGCAGCTTACAAAAGTGCGGCAGGGGCGGGCCGGGGCCGGAGCCCGCGCTCGCCGCCGCCGGGCGACAGCGACCGGGCTTGACGCAAGAACGGATTCATCGAGGGGATGGTCCATGCGGCGCTTGCAGGCCAGCATATCCATGTACCGGCGTTCGCGAGCGCGCGGACCAGTGGTCCGCAAACGCGCTTCATTTCCTCGCGGGGATGCGTCCATGCGACACCTTCCGGCCGGTACATCCGTATACCGGCGTTCGCGAGCGCGCGGACCATTGGTCCGCAAACGCGCTTCATTTCCTCGCGGGAATGCGTCCATGCGACACCTTCCGGCCGGTACATCCGTGTACCGGCGTTCGCGAGCGCGCGGACCAGTGGTCCGCAAACGCGCTCGCTCACCCCTCGACTCTGTTGCGGCCGGCGCCTTTGGCGGCATACAACAACTCGTCGGCGCGGCTGGCCAGGCGGCTGTAGCTTTCCTCGCGGTTCCAGACCACGACGCCCAGGCTCACCGTGACCCGCAATCCGCGCGCTATCGCTTCCCAGTCGTGGCGCTCGATCGCGAGCCGGATCCGTTCGCAGAACGTGCGCGCACCCGCCAGATCGGACCCGGACAGGATGCAGATGAATTCCTCGCCACCCAGGCGCGCCGCCAGGTCGCCAGGCCGTTGATGCTCGCGCAGGATCGCGCCGATCTCGCGGAGCACGGCATCGCCGGTCGCATGCGAGAACTTGTCGTTGATGCGCTTGAAGAAATCGATGTCCAGCAAGGTGAAGCCGAGCGGCCTGCCGCTACGCAGCGATTCCGAGAAGTAGGCCTGGATCGCCTCGTCGACGCGCCGGCGGTTGGCCAGCCCGGTGAGCGCATCTTCACGAGCCTGCCGTTCGAAGGCCTCCGACTGGATGCGCAGCAGTTCCAGCAACTCGGATTTCTCGGCGTCCGAGCGCGTGAGCCTTTCGGTCTGCAGGCGCAGGTCCTCGGTGCGCGCATCGACGAGTTGCCGCAGCTTGCGCTCGTTGGCCGCGATTCTGCGGATCCGGCTCAGGTACGCCAGCCATCCTCCGACAAGCAGCAGGACCACCATCGATGCATCGAACCAGGCCTTTTGCCAGAGGTGCGCACCGATCCGGAAGCCGAGGACCGCTTCGCGCGGCGACCACGAACCTCCCGCGATCGCGGCCTGGATGCGCAACCGGTATTCGCCCGCCGGAAGATTGGTGAACTGCACGCTCGTGTGTTCGCCGACCACGCTCCAGTCCGAATCGTAACCTTCGAGCAGATACCGATACTGGATGCGCTTGGGCAGGTGGTAGTTCAAAGCGAAGAAACGCACGTCGATCTTGCGCGTGTCGGGACCGAGGTCCAGCACGTCGTTCGCGGCCACCACCCGGTCGTCGACGCGGATTTCCTCGAGCAAGGTCTGCGGAGGCCCGCTGCGGTAATCGCCGAGGCGCTCCGGGTGGACCTGGGCGATCCCGCGTGTCGTCGCCACCCACACGCTGCCATCGGACAGTAATGCGGCGGACGGGCTGGATCCGCCATTGCACTGCGCAGTCGGCATGCCGTCGGATTCGCCGAACAGGTCGGCCGCGAGAGTTGTCGCGCGCCCATCGGCCACCGCGCTCGCCTGCGCGTGGCCGATCCGCACCAGCCCGCCCGGCGTGGTCAGCCACAGGTTGCCCTGGCGATCGGGCACGACTGCGTACACGGTATCCACCGGCAAGCCCTGCCCGCTCGCCAGCACGCTCACCTTGCCATCCTTCCAACGCAGCAAGCCGCGATCGCTGGCGATCCAGACATCACCGTTGGAACCGTCCACGAAGCCATACACGGTCTGCACCATGCTCTGCACGGGGAGCGGCACCCGCACGAACCGGTCGCCTTCGCGATACGCCACGCCGTTGGCTGTGCCGATCCACAAGCGGCCGGCGGCATCGCGATGCAAGCCCAGGACCGCATCGTTCGGCAAACCGTCTGCAACCGTGTAGACGCGCGTCGCATTCCGGTCCTGCTGCACCAGTCCCTTGCTGGTGCCGATCCACAGGATGCCGTCGGCATCCTCGAGGATGCCGCGCACCAAGCCCGATGGCAGTCCGTGCTGGCGATCGAGCATGCGATCGACGCGCCCATGCGCTACATGCATGGCGCCGCCCGTGCTGGTGCCGACCCAAACCCCGCCATTGCCATCCTGCGCCAATGCGAAGACTGGCTGACCGGCGATGCCATCGACTGCGACATGCGACACCTGGCCTTCGTGGAGGCGGTCCAGGCCATGGTGCGTACCGATCCAGATATCGCCATCGGATGTCTCGAGCACGCCATGAACGTTCTCGTCCGCCAGTCCCTGCTCCTTGCCAAGCGTGCTGAATGGGGTGTCGCGCAGGCGCAGCAGCCCCTGGTTGCCGCCGACCCAGATGCTGCCGTCGTCGCCGCGCAACAACGCGCTGACCTGCCAGGCGCGACCGGGGCTTTCACCGTGGATGGCCTCGCCGCGACCATCGCGAACCAGCAACAGGCCATGCTGCGCCGTCCCGATCAGCGCCCGGCTCGCAGAGTCCGGCAGGATGGCCGTCACCACATCGTCGAAGGCATCCGGGGTCATCTTTTCGAACTGCTGCTCGCCGTAGCGTTGCCGGTAGGCGCCGACCTGGGTACCGACCCAGAGCGCGTGGTCCGGCGATTCGGACAAGGCGGTCACCGCGCCGGAAGGCAACAGTCCCGCATTCACGCTGATCGTCTGCACCTGTTCGTTGACGACCCGCGCGAGACCCGCCGACGTACCCACCCATACGCTGCCGTCGTGCATCACCAGCAGGCTCAGCAGGCGATCCGATGGCAAGCCGTTGCGGCTGTCGAAATGCAGCCTGCGCGGACCATCGAAGAGATCCAGGCCACCGGTCGCGGTGGCGACCCAGAGCTGGCCCTTGGCATCCTCCTGCGACGCCACGACGGTGTCCTGGGCGAGGCCGCCATCGGTTCCGGCGACCGTCCAGTAGCCCTGGTTGAGAAAACTCAGGCCACCGCGCGCGGTGCTGGCCAACAGCGAGCCGAAACGCCCGATCGCCAGATGGCGGATGTCGTTGTCGTGCAGTTCCGGCACCGTGCCACGGTCGTAATAGACGAACTCGGATCCGTTGAACCGCGCCAGGCCGGCAGGCGTACCGATCCACAGGTATCCGTCGGCGCTTTGCGCCAGTGCGTTGACCTGGTCGTTCGGCAAGCCGGCGCGTTGGGTCCAGCTTTCGCGCGCCCAGGTATCCAGCGATTTGTGGATCGACGGCTGCGCCAGTGCCTCGCCGCCAAGTAGCCCGAACAGGACCAAGGCGACGAGCATCCTGCACAGCAATCGACGCGCTGCATTCATGGCCGTGGCGAGATCAGGGAAGCGCGCCGCCGAGGCGGCCCATGAACTGGCGGTAGTAGCCCAGCTCGGCAACCGAATCGCGGATGTCGCTGAGCGCGGTATGCGCCGAATTCTTGACGAAGCCCTTCGCCACGTCAGGCGCCCAGCGCCGCGCGAGTTCCTTGATGGTGCTCACATCGAGGTTGCGGTAATGGAAATACCGCTCCAGCCGCGGCATTCCGCGCACCAGGAATCGCCGGTCCTGGCAGATCGAGTTGCCGCAGATCGGCGACTTGTTCGCAACCACCCACTTCGCAAGAAACTCGACGGTCAGCGCCTCGGCTGTCGCCAGCGACATGGTCGAATCGAGGACGCGTTGCCAGAGCCCCGACTTCGTATGCTGGTTGCGGTTCCAATCGTCCATCGCTTCCAGCCGCGCGAGCGGGTGCCCGATCGCCAGTTCG
>JBBQHA010000202.1:0-4020 GCA_038323475.1 Lysobacterales bacterium | reverse complement strand
GAATTCCTCCTCGACCCGCATGCCCTGCCATTCGTGGCGGCAGTAGAGGCAGATCAGCTCATCGCTGCCGGGCTTCTGGCGGATGTCGGACGACCCGCACTTCGGGCAGCGGTTGAGGCCGTCCTTGAGTTCCTCGGCGGACGTGTCGATGGCGACCGGGTCGGGCGCCAGCACTTCGTCGCGGATCGGTTTGGGCAGGGTGGCCGGATCGACACCCAAATCGCCGGGCGCTGGTGGCACATCCTGCGGCGATCCGGGGCCGGTGTAGGGTGGACCCGGCGGCGGTGGGCTATTGGCGTTCGACATGCTCGTCCTGCGATGCGTGGATTAAAGGCCCAGCGCCTTGGATTTGACCGCGTCGTAATCGGCCTGCGTGATCAGGCCGAGATCGAGCATCTCCTTGGCCTTCTTCAGCTTGGCGATCGGGTCTTCGGCAGCTGGCGCGGGAGGCGCGACCGGCTGCTGCAGACCGCCGACGCCCATCATGCCGGTCGCCATGCCCAGGCCCATGATGCCCGCCGGGCCGCCGTGTTCGCCCGCCGACTGGATGCCCGCGGCGACGCTGGCCTGCAGGTTGGAATTGCCGCGCGATCCGGAGAGGGCATCGGCGCGCTGCACGGTCTTGAGGAGTTCGCGCGTGTTCGCGTCGTATTCGATGGACACGATGGCGGTCTTGACGATGACCAGGCCGCGATCGGACTTCCACTGGTACGCGCTCTCCACCGCGTCGGACAGGCTCTTCGCGAAACCGATCGAATCCTGCTGCAGCTTGGTGATGCGATTGCCCTTGCCAGGGTCGTTCGAGTACAGGCTGAAGGCCGGCGCGAGCGAACCGACCACTTCGTTGAACAGTTGGCCCGCGGCGGCGTTGTCGATGTCGGTGAAATCGAAGACTTGGCCGGGCTGGAGATAGGTTGCCGGAACGAAGTGCTTCACGAACAGGATCGGATCGACGATCTTCAACGTGTACGAACCGCGCGTCACCGCGCCGACCTGCGTGTTCAGGAAGGCATCGTCCCAGTAGATTTCCGACTGCGTGCCGAAGCGGTTGTCCGGCAGTTCCTTCAGGCAGACGAAGAACGCGGCCTGCTGCGAACCCGGCTGGCCGCCGAACTTGAAGCGCTCCCAGCTCTGCTTGACCAGCGAATCGACGATGCCGTCGCCCGAGAAGACCGACTTCGAGTTGGGATCGTTCGACCGCCATTCGTAACCGCCCGGCTCGGCTGCGAAGCCGGTGACCGCGCCATCCTGGAACAGCAGCAGCCCGTAACCTTCGGGAACGACGATCTTCGAACCATTGGTGATGATGTTCGAGGAACCCTTCGTATTCGAACCGCGTCCGGCGTTGCTGCCGCGCGGCACCGCGGCGAATAGCGCCGCCGTCGCCGGCAGGCCGTCGGGAACCGTGTAGAAGTCCTTCCACTGGTCGGCGAGCACACCGCCAATCGAACCCTTCACTGCCTGAAACAGTCCCATGCCATCTCTCCTTGATGCGTGCCCGGGCACCGTGCCCGCCATTCCCGGCAACTATACATTCCCGGACGGCGGTATCGTGGTGGCTTCGACAGGATCGCGAAACTGAAGCCGGACGTTGCGGGCTTGCAAGCTTCGACCCTGAACCGGTTCGCGAGAATGGCGAGTAGGGGGCGGGGAAGAAGCGCCCTGAAGCAAATGACGAAAGGCAACCAATGACCGACATCACCGAACCGGGTAACCAAACGTTGGCGATTCCGGGCGATGCGCAACCGGGCGGCTCCATCGGCCCGTTCAGGATCCTCCAGCAGCTTGGCGAAGGCGGCTTCGGCTCGGTGTTCGAGGCCGAGCAGGAACATCCGGTGCGGCGTCGCGTCGCGCTGAAGATCATCAAGCTGGGCATGGACACGCGCGAGGTGATCGTGCGTTTCGAAGCCGAGCGCCAGGCGCTGGCGATGATGGACCATCCGCACATTTCCAAAGTGCTCGATGCCGGCGCGACCGACAGCGGCCGACCGTACTTCGTGATGGAGTTGGTCAGGGGCGAGTCCATTACCAGTTATTGCGCCAAGCACAAGCTCCCGATCGAAGCGCGCCTGCTTCTGTTCGAGCAAGTCTGCGCAGCGGTGCAGCACGCGCACACCAAGGGCATCATCCATCGCGACCTCAAGCCGAACAACGTCCTGGTCAGCACGCAGGACAATGCGGCGTTCGCCAAGGTCATCGACTTCGGCATCGCCAAGGCGACCAGCGGCCGCTTGACCGACCGCACGATGTTCACCGAGGCCAACCTGATGATGGGGACGCCGGCGTACATGAGCCCGGAACAGGCCGAGGGCAGCGCCGACATCGATACGCGGACCGACATCTATTCGCTCGGCGTGATCCTCTACGAATTGCTGACCGATTCCACGCCGCTGGATTCGAACACGTTGCGCTCGGCGGGCTATGCCGAATTGCAGCGGATCATCCGCGAAGTCGATCCACCGCGACCGAGTTTGCGCCTGTCGCAATCGACGATCACCAAGACCGCTGTCGCGGCCAGGCGCCAGATCGAGCCGCGCAAGCTGAGCGGCGTGGTGCGCGGCGAACTCGACTGGATCGTGATGAAGGCGATCGAAAAGGATCGCCTGCGCCGCTACGATTCGCCGGCCGCACTGGCGGCGGATGTGCGTCGCTACCTCGACGGCCAGGCGGTGTTGGCGGCGCCGCCGAGCGCGACGTATCGCCTGCGCAAGTACGTCGGACGCCACAAGGGCGTGGTGGCCGCGGTGTCGCTGATCGCGATCTCGTTGCTGGTCGGAATCGTCGCTTTTGCGTGGCAGGCGCGCATCGCCGGAGAGCGCGCGGCAGAGCTGGAGAAAGTCACCGAGTTCGAGTCGGCCATGTTCGAGCAGATCGATCCGGGCGCAGCCGGCGAGCGGCTCTCGGCCGACGTGAGTGCCAAGTTCGATGCGTCGCTGCGCAGGAAGGGCGTTGCCGATGCCGAGCGCGCGCAGCGGTTGCAGCGCTTCGTTGCGGACTGGCAAGAAGTCAATGCCACCGATTCGGCCCGCGACGTGATCGACCAGAACGTGCTCAAGCCAGCGGCCCAGGCGATCGACGAACGCTTCGCAAACGACCCGCTGACTGCCGCACGCCTGCGCGAGTCGCTGGCCGCGCGCTATTCCGACATGGGGCTGTACGACGATGCCCTGGTCCTGGAAACCGCGGCGCTCGCGGCCCATCGCAAACTGCTTGGCGAAAAAGACCTGAAAACGGCGCACTCGGAATACAGCATGGGGGTCTTGTTGCAAGGCAAGGGCGGGTTGGCCCAAGCCGAGCCGTACTATCTGGCGGCACTGCGAACGTATCGCGCGGTACTCAGCAATGACGACCCGCTCGCGCTCGACGTGATCGGCAACCTGGCAGTGCTGTACGGAAATCAGGGCCGGCTCGATCTGGCCGAGCCGTACGATCGGGAAGTACTGGATTCACGCCGGCGCGTGCTCGGCAAGGATCACCCGGACACCCTGTTGGCGGTCTTGAACATGGGCGTGTCGCTGCGCGACCAGGGCAAGTTCGACCAGGCCGATCCGTACATGCGCGAAGCCGCCGCCGGCCTGCTGCGCGTGGTGGGTGCGAACGACGAACAGACCCTGTTCGCGAATGGCAACATCGCCTTGCTGGAAGAGGACCAGGGCAAGCTCGATGTGGCTGAGCGCGACATTCGCGACGTGCTGGAGCGGGCCCGTCGCACTTACGGCGAACATCACCCGACCACGCTGCTGGCCAGCATCGTGGAATCCGGCATCCTGATCCGGCGCGGCAAGCTGGCAGAAACTGAGCAGCTGCTCGCGCCGATCGAACCGATCGCGCGCAAGACCTTGACCGACGACAACGCGTTCTGGCTCGGTACGTTGTTGATGCATCTGGGCCAGGCACGCGCGGGTCAGGCGCACTACGCACCAGCGGAGGCCAACCTGTTGCAGGCCGAGCAGATCCTGCGGCTGCCGCATGTCGCCGTGGAGCCGGACGACCTGCGCATTTGCACGCAGGCATTGGTCG
>JBBQHA010000201.1:0-4079 GCA_038323475.1 Lysobacterales bacterium | reverse complement strand
ATCGTGCGCAAGCGCGAGGATCGCCCCGGCTGTCGAGCGTCCGATGCCGGGCAAGGCGAGCAGCGCATCGAAGTCGCGCGGCAATTCGCCGGCGTAATCGCGCATGCTGGTCTGCGCGGCCTGCTGCAGGCGCCGCGCGCGGCTGTAGTATCCGAGTCCCGACCACAGCGCGAGCACGTCGTCGAGCGGTGCTGCCGCAAGTGCGGCGAGATCGGGCATCGCTGCGATGAAGCGCAGGAAGTACGGAATCACCACCGCGACCTGGGTCTGCTGCAGCATCGTCTCCGAGAGCCATACGCGATACGCGCTGCGCGGATGCTGCCACGGCAGGTCGTGACGGCCATGGATGTCGAACCACGCCAGCAGGCGTTTCGCAAGCGTCGATTCGGGCGCAGCGCTCACGATTTCGGCGTGACGGCCGCTGGCGTTGCCGCGGGCGACGGCGTTGCCGCGTCGCCGCGGATTTCCATCCGCACGCCATGCAGTTGCATCCCGCCGATCTCGATCTGCGGTGCGCTCAGCGTCGCTTCGATCGGCGGCAGCAGGCCGTCGAACTTGCGCTTGATCCACGCGCTGACATCGGCGATGCGGAACTGGCCCTGCAACGCGGTGTCCCCGAGTTTGACGTCGAACGTAATCGGCGCGCTCAGGAAGAACGATCCGCGATAATTCGCGTCGAACACGATGGGCGCGGCATTCGATGCCGAGGTCGCCGGAAGGCCCGGCCATGCGTCCGGCCAGCGGCTGAGTTGACCGTGCAACGCAGCTTCCAGGTCCACTCCGCTGCTTGCCGTGCCGCTCAGTGCGATCGTGGGTTGCCGCTTGGCATCGCCCAGCGCCAGCCGCAGCCGCAGGGTCTGCTTTTCGCCCGCGACGATGCCGGCTGCCGTGGGGGCGGTGTGGGCGATACCGATCGTGAATGGCGTGTCGCCCGGCCGCGTGTATGCGCTGTCGATGGATGCGGACCATTGCCGTGGGATGCGCTGCAGCGTCCCGGCGAGGTCGAGCGCGAAGGTATCGGCGGACAGCAGGCTGCCGGTCGCGGTCAGCGATGGCAATTCGCCATCGGCCTTGAGCGCGATGCGCGCATCGTCGATGCGCAGGCCCTGGCCGACGCCGGCAGGAGTCGCAGCCATGGTGAATGCGAACTTCGAAGCGTTGGCGCCGCGAAGGAGGTTGCCGTCGACATCCAGCGCCATCGGCTTGCCGTCCGCGAGCGAAGGCAGCTCGACGTCGAGGTGTTCGATCCGCCAGCCCGTGCCCCGCAGCGTGCCATCGTCGACATGCAACCCGCGGGTCAGGGACGGGAACTTGAATGGAGCGGCACTGGGCGGCTGCGTCTGCAGCCAGGTCTGCATCGCGGCCATGTCGAGGTCGGGCGATTTCAGGACGATGCTGCTGATCTCGGTGCTGCGGCCGCGCAATGTCGCCCATGGCAGCGCCAGTTCGACCTGGCCGCTATGGAAGAACGGCGCCGCCGCGCCAGGCACGCTGGCGCTCAGGCCGGGCAGCACCAGCCGCGGCTCCGGCCGCAATGCGTAACTGCCAGGGCCGGTGGTATGCAGATCGAGGTGCAGCGCGCTGCTCGCGCGCGCGAGGATGAGCGCGGTCAGGCGCGCGGGCTGCAGGAAGTAGGTCGCGACGATCGCGCCGACGACCAGCAGTGCGGCGAAAATACCCAGAATGCGCGGCCAGCGCCGACGCCTGGACCCGGGCTGTTGCGCGTCGCTACCGCGCACCCTCATTCGCCGCCCAGCGACTCGGGCAGCAATGCATCCACGAACGCCTCGGGATCGAACACGCGCAGGTCCTCGAGTTGTTCGCCGAGTCCGACGAAGCGGATCGGGATGCCGAACTCGCGCGCGAGCGCGAACAGCACGCCGCCACGCGCGGTGCCATCGAGCTTGGTCACGACCAGGCCGGTGACGTTTGCGATCGCATGGAACTGGCGCAGCTGGGAGATCGCGTTCTGGCCGGTGGTGCCGTCGATCACCATCAGCACCTCGTGCGGTGCGGCCGGATCGAGCCGGCCGAGCACGCGGCCGATCTTGCCGAGCTCGTTCATCAGTCCTGCCTGGGTATGCAGGCGGCCGGCGGTGTCGGCGATCAGCACGTCGATCCCGCGCGATTTTGCCGCCTGCAACGCGTCGAACGCGACCGAGGCTGCGTCCGAGCCGCTGCCTTGCGCGATCACGGCGACGTTGTTGCGCTCGCCCCAGACCTTCAGCTGTTCGACGGCGGCCGCGCGGAAGGTATCTCCGGCAGCCAGCATCAGGCTGTAGCCGTCGTGCTGGAAGCGCCGCGCGAGCTTGCCGATCGTGGTCGTCTTGCCGACGCCGTTGACGCCGATGGTCAGGATCACGAAGGGTTTGGCGCTGCGGTCGATCTTCAGCGGCACCGCGATTGGTAGCAGCATCGCGATCAGTTCGGCGCGCAGGGCCGCCAGCAGGGCGCGACCGTTGGCGAACTCGCGCTTGTGCATGCGCTTGCGCAGCCGCGTGCTGATTTCGCTGCTCGCGGTGACGCCGACATCGGAACTGATCAGCGCGGTTTCGATCTCGTCGAGCAGGGCATCGTCGAGGATCGGATTCGCGCCGAGCAACTCCATGACATCGCGCCCGAGCACGCTCTTGCGCAGGCGCTCGCGCCAGCCGAGCTTGCCCGGCGCAGCCGCTGGCTGCTGGCCGCTGGCGCCGAGGGCTTCCAGCGACGGCTTCGCTTCGGCGGCTTGCGGCGCGGCGGTGCTGGCGCTTGGCTGCCCGGGATCCGCTGGCGCTGTTGGGCGCTCGGCGGTCCCGTCCGGCGGTTTTTTCTTCCAGAAACTGAACATGGGCCACGAATGCGGGAGAATCGGGACATGTTAGCACCCGTCTCCAGTACGACTTCCCGCGGCCGCACGGCAGGCATCGGGCGATGACCCGCGCCCCCCCGGGCGTGGTGCGCATCATCGGCGGCCGCTGGCGCGGTTCGAAGCTACCGGTGGCCGAGGTTGCCGGCCTGCGTCCGACATCCGACCGCGTCCGCGAGACCCTGTTCAATTGGCTGCAGCCAAGCGTGGCCGGTGCGGCAGTGCTGGACCTGTTCGCCGGCACCGGCGCGCTTGGGCTCGAAGCGGCCTCGCGCGGTGCGCAGCGGGTCGTGCTGGTCGAGCGCGATCCGGCGCTGGCCGCCAGCCTGCGCGCGAGCGTCGCCCGCATGGCAGGCGCCGACGCCGGGGCCGGGGCCGCGGTCGAAGTCGCCTGCGAGGATGCGCTGCGCTGGCTCGCCCGCGTGCCGGATGCGCGTTACGACATCGTCTTCATGGATCCTCCATTCGCGGCCGGACTGTGGCAGCCGGCGCTGGCGGCGCTGACCCCGTGGCTGGCCGACGATGCCCTGCTGTACCTTGAAGCTCCACGCGCGGAAGCGCCGGTGGTCCCGGACGGCTGCGTCCTGCACCGCGAAGGCAGCACCCGCGATGTCCGATATGCGCTCTACCGGCGCTGCACTGTTACACTTCCAGCAATACCCGCCGCCGAGCAGGATCCCGCCCGCGCATGACCACGGCCAATAATCGCCTCGCGGTCTATCCAGGTACGTTTGATCCAATCACCAACGGCCACGTCGATCTGGTCGGCCGCGCAGCCCCGCTATTCGAGCGGATCGTGGTCGGTGTCGCTGAAAGTCCAGGCAAGAGTCCGGCATTTTCGATGGTCGAACGCGTCGATCTCGCGAAGATCGCGCTCGCCGGGTATCCGAACGTCGAAGTCATGGGTTTCGATTCCCTGCTCGCCCATTTCGTGCGCGACCTCGGCGCCGGCGTGTTGCTGCGCGGGCTGCGCGCGGTGTCGGATTTCGAATACGAATTCCAGCTCGCAAGCATGAACCGCCACCTGATTCCCACGGTGGAAACCCTGTTCCTCACGCCATCCGAGCAATACAGCTTTCTCTCGTCCTCGCTGGTCCGCGAAATCGGACGCCTTGGCGGCGACGTGACCGGTTTCGTCCACCCGGCGGTCCAGGCCGCATTGCATTCGCGATGGAAGCGCGAGTGATCTTGTCCCGTGATCCTCACTCAGAAAAAGGGGAATTGCCATGAG
>JBBQHA010000200.1:0-4193 GCA_038323475.1 Lysobacterales bacterium | reverse complement strand
AACGCTCCCGCGTCGCCTTCGGGGCGGTCGGCTTCCAGGGGGGCGATGGTTTGGCACTGCGGGCAGCGGGTTTGCATGCGGGTGGAAAGGGGTCGGATGAAAAGGGGTCAGAGTGAATTTTGCATGCGCGAGTGTATGGCTTTTCGCCGGGTCGATCCGAGCAAAACGTGACTCAGATCCCCTTTCACTGCTTTTCCGCCTTTTTCACCCCATCGATCCGCAGCCAGTCCTCGCGCTGCGTCACCCGCAGGTCGTCGAACCACGGCGCGTAGCGTGCGAGCAAGTCGTGCTGCTGGCCATCGAGGATGCCCGACAACGCGAGCAGGCCGCCCGGTCGCACGCGCGCGGCGATGTCGTCGGCGAGTGCATCCAGGGCGGAGGCCAGGATGTTCGCGACGACCACGTCGTAGCCGGCGTCCGGCCCGTCGCCGGGCATGAACACCGACAGGCGTTCGACCACGGCGTTGCGCTCGGCATTGTCGTGGCTCGCGATCAGCGCCTGCGGATCGTTGTCGATGCCCACTGCGCCCGCCGCGCCGAGTTTCAACGCCGCGATGGCCAGGATGCCCGAGCCGCAGCCGACATCGAGTACCGACTTGCCGCGGAGATCGAGCGACTCCAGCCATTCCAGGCACAGCGCCGTGGTTGCGTGGGTGCCGGAGCCGAATGCGAGGCCCGGATCGAGCCGCACGATGGTCGCTTCACGTGGCTTGCTGTCATCCAGAGCATCGTCGGGAGTCGGGCGTGACGCCTCAACAGGGATTTCGCAATTCCATGGCACGATCCACAGCGACGTACCGAAGCGCAGCGGCGGATAGTCGTCCATCCACGCGCGCACCCAGTCCTGGTCGGCGACATCGCGGAATGTCGCCGACGCCAACCATGGATGGTTCAGTGTCGCGTGAGGCAGGATGCCGGAAGCGACTGCGAGGTCGGCATCCGGTGCGATCGCCTCGAGCGCGTGCATCAGTGCGTCGCGGTTCGCATCCGCATCGAACAGTGCGGTCAGCGTGAGCGCCGCCCACAGCGGCATCGCGCCGACGCCGGGTTCGAGGATCGCGCGCTCGTCGGGCGTCGCCGCATCGGCGTCCATCAGGGTGACGGAGAGTGCGCCGAGTTCTTCGAGCGCGGCTTCGATGCGCTGGTAGTCGGATTGGATGCAGTGCAGGGTGAGTTCGAGGAAGGGCATCGTTGCGCCAGCTGTGGGGGAATCCGGTCCGGGCGTCGCGTGGAATCGCGAGGTCTGCCGCCGAGTCCAAGCATTGTGGTTTCGACCGATGATAGCCTTGACCGCCCGCGGCGACCCTTTTTGCCTCAAAGACAGGCATCCACCCATGAACCGACTCGCTGCACTCTGCCTCGCGCTCGCGATTGCGCCCGGCCTCACCGGCCAGGCCCGCGCGGCGGATCCCGCGCCCGCAGCAACGCCGGTCACGGTCAGGCATGCGCTGGAATCGATCTTGCCCCCGGGCGTGCGCATCAAGGACGTCCAGCTGACGGGCCAGATCGCGAAGGTTTCCGGGCTGAGCGGGAGCGCACAACAGGTCTCGGATTTCATGCGCAGGATCGATGCGTCCACCGCATTCGGTGGGGTGAACCTGCAGACGATCGAGAAGTCGGGCTCGGGCGATTCGACGTTCACGCTGACGACGGACGTCCATTGCCCGAAAGCCGGCGAACTCGTCGCCAACAACCCTTGCGGGGCTTCTTCACCACCGGCGGCGGCTTCGGTCTACAAGTGCACGGTCAACGGCGCGTCCACGTACCAGTCGACGCCCTGTGCGAGCGGAGGCAAGAAGTAGCGTTCCCGCAGGCGGGTCAGAGCTTGGGAATGCGGATCGTCTTGCTGATCATCAGCGAGCCGGACAGGGCGAACAGCAGCACCAGCGGATGCAACTGCCACGGGCCGAGCTGGGTGTGGCCGAACCAGACCGCCGCGCCGATCCGGCCCTGCCAGGCGGCGAACGCGAGCATCCCGACCAGCAACACGCTGCTCGGGATCGGCGTGCCCTCGAAATACTTCACCTTGCCCGACGCGTCCGCCGACAGCGCTTCGGCGGTGATGTTGTAGCGCGCCAGCCGGCTGACCCCGCAGGCGACGAAATAAACCAGCACCAGGCAATCCCAGAAACCGTCGAGGCCAGCGCCGAACGCCATCGCCGCCGGCGCCACTCCGAACGAGATCGCGTCGGCCAGCGAATCGAGTTCGCGACCGAGTGCCGACTGGGTCTGTCGCCAGCGCGCGATGCGGCCGTCCAGCACGTCGAACACGAACGCCGCCGGCACCAGCGCCGCTGCCCAGAACAGCCCATGCGGCTGCGCCCCGGTCAGGAACGCCATCACCGACAGCACCGCTCCCATCCCGCAGAAAGCATTGGCGATCGTGAACCAATCCGCGAGGTGGAAGTCGCGGATCATGGAGAAGTGCGGGGGTTTGGTCATGGGTTAGTGATTCGTCCCGGCTTTCATCTGGTCGAGAAGCGCTTTGAACGACTCATCTTCAAGGTAGATATGGTCAGCAATATGGAAAACGTCCTGGATGCGCGGATGCGTCAACGCTTCTTCGCGATCCAGCGTCCGTCCGATGAAGGCAGAGTCCTTCCACGGAGAGTTTTCTGAATCCATGACGCAAACGCCATTGCTCCGCAACTCCAGGGCGAACGCGCTCCGTTCATCTGGTGAGGCGTCCTCGCCCCAATTGCCGATGCTCACAGTCGCCGCCGCTGGTCGTTCCGGGTGGGCCATCGAATAACGGATGTAGTAGATCGCATAGGCATTGCCGTCTTCGGTGACGAACCGAGTCAGCGCCACGGAACGTCCACCGCAACACTCGCATGGCCGGCTGATGTCCGGGTCGGAGAATTCGATTTCAAGCACCGATGCTGCTCTGAAATAGCCCGAGAGGTGGAGAGCGTACGACAACGTAGAGCGGAAGTACGCTTTGTGGCTCGGCACGGGACGGCCCGGATGCCCGCTGACGCGGGCCCGGTGGTGCGACGCCGGGGTTTTTGGTTGTCTTTTCGTTGGACGAGCAACGAGAAGCGACCCGACCGCTTCAGTGGCGGAATCTCCGTCTTTCCGCCCCGACGATCTTTTATCAGGGACGTGTCGTGATCTTCGTCAAATGCGAGTCTGCGTTCGGCGGCGCGCCGGGCGCCCTGTACAATCGCCGCCGGGACTTGGGGCGGGCCAAGCATGCGGGGAATGCGCATCGGCCCACGACATCACGCATGGAGATTCGGCAAATGGCGACAGCAATGAAGTTCGGCAAGAGCGTGGCTTTTTCGGCACTTTTCCTGTTTTCGGTGGGCGTGGCGGCGAACGCACTGGCGGCGCCCAAGGCCTACACGGTCGCGGCACCGACACCATCGGGCATCAAGTACGAGATCGCCGCGCCTCCGAAGAATCCACAGATCTTCATCCGCGACGAACGCAGTGGCGAAGAGCTCGAATTCAGCAAAGGCACGCTGATCAGCGGTATCGAAGTCGGCGGCGCACCGATCAAGCCGCTGGAGTTCCTGCGGACGGGCGTGCAGCAGGAGCTGGCTTCGCGCGGTGTTCCGGTTGCGATCGATGCCGCAGCCGAAGGCAGCCCGATGGTGATCCTGCACGCGTTCCGGATCCGCAATTACCGCACGAACGCTTACTCCCCCTTCGTCACCTTCACCTATGTCTCCGCCGACATCGATACCGGCACGGTCAAGAAGCGCGTCGGCGTGTTCATCAAGCGCGGCAAGGTGCCGGTCTGGTCGTTCAGCGAGGTGGTCGAGCCCGCGTTCAACCAGCCCATGTCGCTGGCTGTGAAGGAATTGGCCAGCAAGATTTCCGACGCGCTGTACAACGTCCATGCGAGCGATGCGACGGTCGACGCACTCCTCGCCAAGCTGTCCGGCAAGCGCGGCAACGATGCGTTCCTGGACGTTTACGCGCTGGGCTTCACCAACAATGCGCGGGTGGTCCCCAGGCTGGTCGAACTCAGCAAGGACGCGGACGAGTACGTTCGCCTGGCTGCGATCTCTTCGCTTGGCAACGTGCACGCCACCGAGCAATTCGGTTTGCTGAAGTCGATCTACCAGTCGGCTGGCACCTGGCAGGATCGCGGCATGGCGCTCAAGGCCATCGGAGATCTGGATACCGATGAGGGCAAGACCTTCCTGGACGAGGTCGCCAAGTCTGCCGAAGCGATGACCGAT
>JBBQHA010000199.1:0-4195 GCA_038323475.1 Lysobacterales bacterium | reverse complement strand
ATCTTCTCCAGATCCGATACCTTCGACTTGAGGTCGCTGATCTCGGAATTGCGCGCAGTCAGCTCCTCTTTCGTCTGCGCAAGCTGGGCGCGCAATTCGCTGCCGGAACCACCCTCGCTGGCGCCGGTCTGGCTGTTGGCGTGCGCGTTGCCACCGGGCGGCACGATCTCCAGGTGCGCACCGCGCGGCCTGGATGGCTTCGGCGTGCTGACCGTCGCATCGGCCTGCGCGGCATTCGGAGCCTTGTTCGCAGCACTCCCGGATGCGGCTGCGGCTTTTGTTTTCGACGCGGCAGGACGCCCGCTTGCGGCGGTCACGCTGGAATCGGCCGCTTTCGCCGGCTTCACGGCCTGGGTATCGGCGGTCTCTTCCGGCTGCAGTTGCGGCGCTGGCTGCGCGCCCTGCCGCCAGCTTTCGACCTGTTCATGGACGAGCGCGTTGGCCTCGGCAGCGGTCACTGCCAGGGCCTGGTCGCTGCCCGGGATGCGCAGGATGGCGCCGCTCTTGAGGCGGTTGATGTTGTCGCCGATGAACGCCTCGGGGTTCGCGCGTTGCAACGCGATCATCATGCGGTTGACCGACACGTCGGCCGGACGCACCTGATCGGCGATCGCAGAAAGAGTCTGTCCATGGCCGACGGTGACCCCATCCGGCGCCGCCTTCGGTTCGGCCGGTACTGGCGCGGGTTCGGGCGGCGGCGCGGGTGGCTGCGCTTCGGCAATTGGCGCTGGCGCTGGCGGTTCCGGCGTCGATGCGTCCGGCGCGGGCTGCGTTTCCGGTTCGGGGGCAGCGGCGACCGGTGCGGGCTGCGGCGCGGCTGCGATCGGCGCGGCTTGCTCAGGCGCAGCCTCTGCCGGCGGTGCTGGCGGTGGCGTGGGTTGTGCAGGCGTGCTTGCGACCGGGGCCGGCGGAGCTGGAACCGGAGTCGCCGCAACCGGCTGGGTCACCACCGGCACTGGCGCGGCCAGCGGCGTGGAGGCGACCGTCGGCGCATTGATCGCGCGCTTCGGCACCGACACCGTGTGCGGAGGATCGAGCAGGGCGGTGTATTCGCGCACCATCTTGCCCTTGCCCCAATCGGCCTCGACCAGAAAGCTCACGTACGGATCGTTCATGCGTTGCGGTGTGGTGACCCGCACGACCGGTTCGCCGCGCGCGTTCTTGCCGACGGTGAACGTCAGGTTCGCCGACAGTTCGTTCGGATCCATCCCGACGCGCTCGAACGCCTCCGGCGATGCCAGCCGCACGACCAGGCCTTCGGCTTCGTCGGGGCTGTTGATCGTGAGCGGGATCTCGGCGATGAAAGGCTGGTCGAGTTTCGACTTGACCTCGATCGCGCCGAGGCCAACGGCCTGCGCCTTCATCGACGCCAGCGCGCACGTCACTGCCAGGCAAAGCAGACCCGACCGGATGGAATGCGTCTTCGTTGAATCCAATCGCATCGCAGGAAACCCCCGGAACGTTATCGACGACAGCGCCGCAGCCGATGCGAATCGACTTGACGACGCTGGCGCAAGTTGCCGTTAGCTATACGCTTTCGACACCAATTCTGCAATCTGGACGGCGTTGAGCGCCGCGCCTTTGCGGATGTTGTCAGAGACCACCCACAGGTTCAGTCCGCGCGGGTGGGAGATGTCTTCGCGGATGCGGCCGACATAGGAAGGGTCGCGTCCCGCGGCATGCGTGACCGGGGTCGGATAGCCACCGCCCCTGCGTTCGTCGACGACTTCAACGCCCGGCGCCTGCTCGAGCAGCGCGCGCGCCTGCGCGGCGGTGATCTTCTCGCGGGTCTCGATGTGCACGGCTTCGGAATGGCCGTAGAACACCGGCACGCGCACCACCGTCGCATTCACCTGGATGCCGTCGTCGCCGAGGATCTTGCGGGTCTCCCAGACCAGCTTCATTTCCTCGGTGGTGTAGCCGTTGTCGAGGAAATCGCCGCCGTGCGGGATCACGTTGAACGCGATCTGGACCGGATACACCTCGGCCTTCGTTTCGCGCGACTCCGCGAGGTCGGCGTGCTGCCGGTTGAGTTCCTCGATCGCCTTCTGGCCGGTACCCGACACCGACTGGTAGGTCGCGACGTTGATGCGCTCGATCCCGACCGCGCGGTGGATCGGCGCGAGCGCGACCAGCATCTGCATCGTCGAGCAGTTCGGATTCGCGATGATCCCGCGCGGACGATTCGCGATCTGTTCGGGGTTCACCTCGGAGACCACCAGCGGGATGTCGTCGTCGTAGCGGAACGCCGAGGAGTTGTCGATCACGACCGCACCGGCGGCGGCGAATTTCGGCGCGTATTCTTTTGAAATCGAGCCGCCCGCGGAGAACAGTGCGATGTCGATGCCCTTCGGATCGAACGTCGCGAGGTCGCGCACGACAATCTCGCGGTCGCTGAACTTCACCGTCTTGCCAGCCGATTTCGCGCTCGCGAGCGCGACGAGTTCTCCGACCGGGAACTTGCGCTCGGCGAGCACCGACAGCATCACCTCGCCCACTGCGCCGGTGGCGCCGACGACTGCTACGTTGAATTGCTTGCTCACGATCGTGTCCTGTTGTTCCGTTGTGCGTACTGGATTCCTCAGGGACTTCGACCCTGAGGCCCGCATCGTTCGATAAGACCCACTGTTTGAATCATCCATACCATCAGCACGCTGTGCGCAGTGGGCATGACCGCAGCCAGCGTGCAAATGCGCTTCCTAATTCTTTTCGCAAGAAAAATGATCGACGACCTTGCCTGCCTTGATCTTCAAAGTCTCTTTTCCCACAGAGCCATTTCCACTTTCAAGGTGATAGACGATAGAACACACGCTCCCAACACGAGGCTCCTTCTGTGTTCTCGAAACGTACGGCACGAGAAGCTCGAGGCGATTGTCCCGTGCATCCCTCGCGGTCACCTTGATGTAACTCCTGATCCACCCAGACAAGGCTGGCTTGGGCGAGTAGCCCACAATGGTCAGGTACTCGATCCGACTCTGCGGTTCCAAACCATGAGGGCCTACCACATGTGTCGCGCCCACCAAGAAATAAAGTATTAGCGCGTTCATCAACGCATAGTCCCATTGTGGCGGGATGGAGCTAACTCTCAGAATCCACTGCGGTCACTGACGGTAGCGGATGACCGGGATCATCGTAGTCGTCTTCCCACTTCCCATGCGCGATGAACTGCGTCGTCAAGTGCGCTCCCTGCTGCCCGGAATCCGTGGCACGACCTCACCCACATCCCCGCACTGCGCGCGGTGGCGCAGCGCCTGGTCCATCAGCACCAGCACAACCATCGCTTCGCAGATCGGCGTCGCGCGGATGCCGACGCAGGGATCGTGGCGACCGGTGGTGATGATCTCGACGACCTTGCCCTCGACATCCACGCCCTGCACCGGCAGGCGCAGGCTCGAGGTCGGCTTGAACGCGACCGAGCAGCGGACCGCCTGCCCCGACGAGATGCCACCGAGGATGCCGCCCGCGTGATTGGAAGCGAAACCCTGCGGCGTCATCCGGTCGCGATGCAGGCTGCCTTTCTGCGCAACCACCGCGAAACCGTCGCCGATTTCCACGCCCTTGACCGCGTTGATCGACATCAATGCACTCGCGAGTTCGGCGTCGAGCTTGCCGTAGATCGGTTCGCCCCAGCCCGGCGGCACGCCATCGGCGACCACGTCGATGCGCGCACCGACCGAATCGCCGGACTTGCGCAACGCGTCCATGTAGCTTTCAAGCTCCTCGACCTGCGCTGCATCGGGCCAGAAGAACGGATTGGCCTCGACCGTGTTCCAATCGATCACGGCAGGATCGAAGCCGCGCGGCACGACATCGCCGATCTGCGCGAGATAACCGCGCACGGTCACACCGAATTTTTCCGCAAGCCATTTCTTCGCGACGACCGCCGCCGCGACGCGCATCGTCGTCTCGCGCGCGGACGAACGCCCGCCGCCGCGCGGATCGCGAATGCCGTATTTCTTCCAGTAGGTGTAGTCCGCGTGGCCGGGCCGGAACTGCTCTGCGATCCTGCTGTAGTCCTTGCTGCGCGCATCGGTGTTGCGGATCAGCAACGCGATCGGCGTACCGGTGGTGCTGCCCTCGTACACGCCAGACAGGATTTCGACCTCGTCGGCCTCGTGGCGCTGCGATGTATGCCGCGTGCGGCCGGTGGCACGACGCGCGAGGTCGTGCGCGAACTCTTCGGCGGCGATCGCAA
>JBBQHA010000198.1:0-4218 GCA_038323475.1 Lysobacterales bacterium | reverse complement strand
GGTTTCCTCGACGTAGCCCAGCAAGGCGCCGGCAGCGCCGATCGCAAGCGGTGTCTCCTGCAAGCCGAATGCATCGAGTTCGTTGACGCCGAAGAATTCCAGAAGGCGTCGCCGTCCGGATTCGGCATCAAACAACCAAGGAGCGCGTCGGCGCGAACCGGTGCGCGCAAGCAGGGATTCGGGCCAGCCGTCCTCGTCGGGCAGCAACAACTCGGCAGGCTCCAGCCGCGCGAGTTCGGCGAGCAACGCGTCGGCATCGGCGACCTGGTTGACCAGGAAGCGTCCGCCCGCGAGATCCGCCCACGCGAGTCCGTAGCCCGGCGTTTTCGACGAACCGCTGCGCGACACCGCCATCAGCAGGGTGTCGCGGCGGTCCGCGAGCAAGGCATCGTCGGTGACCGTGCCAGGGGTGACGATGCGCACGACCTTGCGCTCGACCAGTCCCTTCGCGAGCGCGGGATCGCCGATCTGTTCGCAGATCGCGACCGATTCGCCGAGCGCCACGAGCCGCGCCAGGTAACCCTCGCAGGCATGCACCGGCACTCCCGCCATCGGGATCGGCGCGCCGGCCGATGCGCCGCGTTGGGTCAGGGTGATGTCGAGCAGCTTCGCGGCCTTGCGCGCGTCGTCGTAGAACAACTCGTAGAAGTCGCCCATCCGGAACAGCAGCAGGATGTCCGGGTGCTCGGCCTTGGCCGCGAAATACTGGCGCATCAGCGGGGTGTGTTCGGTCGCTTTTCCGGTGCCTGCGGCGCTGGGGTCGATCGGATTCTTGTTCGCCACGTTCCCGGCTCGTTCCTGACTGTCGCGGATTGGGTTCATTGTGCCGTAAAGGGCTGGACGCTGCCTGCGACAACGCCCCGCGGGCATGGCAGCATGCGTCCTTCGGCAGCGCAGCCGACACCTGCAAGGGAGCCCACATGTCCATCGGCAATGGCGGTCGTCCAACGGTGGCTGCGTTTTTCCACAGTGACACCGGCACGTTCACTTACGTCGTCCATGCGGGCGAAGGCGCTGCTGCGGCGATTGTGGATCCGGTACTCGATTACGACGCGGTATCCGCGCGCACCGGAACGGCATCCGCCGATGCCGTGCTTGCGTACGTGCGCGAGCATCGGATGGACGTCGCCTGGATCCTCGAAACGCACGCACACGCCGACCACCTGAGCGCGGGCGCTTACCTGCGCGACCAACTCGGGGCGAAACTCGCGATCGGGCGCGGCATCGTTTCCGTGCAGGCACGCTTCAAGCAACTGTTCGGCCTAGGCGAGGAATTCGTTGCGGATGGGCGCCAATTCGACCGATTGTTCGACGACGGCGACACGTTCCTGATCGGTGGACTCGGAGCGCGTGTCCTCGCGACGCCGGGCCACACCGACGACAGCCTGACCTATGTGATCGGCGACGCCGCCTTCATCGGCGACACCATGTTTGCACCGGACATCGGGACGGCGCGCTGCGATTTCCCCGGAGGCGACGCGCGTCGCCTGTACGGTTCGATCCAGGAAATCCTGGCGTTGCCGGTCGACACGCGGCTGTTCCTCTGCCACGACTATCCACCGGCGGGGCGCGGGTTGATGTCGCAATCCTCGATCGCAGTGCAGGCGCAGGACAACATCCACGTCGGCCGCGGCGCGACCGAGGATGCGTTCTTCGCGATGCGCACCTCGCGCGATGCGGGATTGCCGGTGCCGCGGCTGCTACTGACCGCGCTGCAGGTCAACATCCGCGGCGGACGGCTGCCGGATGCCGGATCCAACGGCATTGCCTATCTCAAGCTGCCGCTGAACCAGTTGGGACATCGCGCGTGAGCCGATGACCGGATGGACCGCGGGGTCGCGTTTGCCGGTTGCATTGCGTCCTGGATGCCTTCGTCAGTCGCGAATGCCGCAATACACGCCATGCAGGACATCGATGATCCGCTGCGCGGGGCCCTTGGGTAGCGAATACACCACGGTCTGCGCGTCGCGGCGCGTCTGCACGTGGCCGTCTTCGCGCAGTACCGCCAGGTGCTGGGACAGCGCGGACTGGCTCAGGTCGAGCAGCGCGTTGAGTTCGCCGACCGTGTGTTCGCCATCCGCGAGCAGGCACAGGATCATCAGTCGTTTCTCGTTGGCCAGCGCCTTGAGCAGGCGCGAAGCATCGGCGGCATGCGCGCTCATCTGCTCGGCGGCCGATCGGGGAGGGGCTGGTCGTCTCGGCATCGGTGCTTCTCTTCAGGTTTGACGGGACTCGGCGGAACGTCCGGCGTTGCTGCGGAACATGATGCCATCAGCCAGCGCCCGCTCGCCCTGCATTGCCATCCGGAGGTCCGGGATCCGCTGGCTTTTCGGAAGCCCATGGCCAAGGGCACGGGTATCGCTGGATCTCTTAATATTAGTTGACGCTTATATTAGATAGGTCTAAACTTAAGCGCAACCAGGATGCGCGCGACGATTGATCGGCATCAATACCGCCTCCAGGCCTGACCGGGACAATCGGGTCCCAGGTATCGAGGAAACCTTGATGGCCAGGATCGTGATCATTGGCGCCGGACTTGCCGGCATGAGCGCTGCCTACGAACTGCGCGAATCCCTTGGCGTGGGGCATTCGATCACCGTGCTCGGCGACGGCGATCTCTTCAGCTTCACCCCATCCAATCCGTGGATGGCGGTGGGCTGGCGCAAAGCAGGCGATTTCACCTTCGCGGCAGCCACCTATCTGGCGAAGAAGGACATCGTCTTCCTCCCACATCCGGCCACCCGCATCGACGCACCGAACAGGGCGGTCGCGACCAGCGATGGCCAGCGCTTCGACTACGACTACCTGTTGGTCTGCACCGGCCCGAAACTCGCCTTCGAGGAAGTGCCTGGTAGCGGACCCGCGAATGGACTCACCCAATCGATCTGCACCACGCCGCACGCGCAGCAGGCATGGGCCGCGTACCAGCAGTTTCTCGAAAATCCGGGGCCGATCCTGATCGGCGCCGTCCAGGGCGCGAGTTGCTTCGGCCCGGCCTACGAGTTCGCCCTGATCCTCGATGCCGACCTGCGCAAGCGCAAGTTGCGCGACCGCGTGCCGATGACGTTCGTGACCAGCGAGCCGTACATCGGCCACATGGGGCTGGGCGGCGTCGGCGACTCGAAGGGATTGATGGAGTCCGAGTTGCGCCAGCGCCATATCAAGTGGATCACCAATGCCAGGGTCACCGAGGTGCGTGCCGGCGAAGCCAGCGTCACCGAGCACGATGACGCAGACAAGCCGGTCCGCGAGCATGTGCTGCCGTTCAACTACGCGATGCTGCTGCCCGCATTCAAGGGCGTCGATGCGGTCGCTGCAGTCGATGGCCTGTGCAACCCGCGCGGTTTCGTGATCGTGGACAAGCACCAGCGCAATCCGAAATACCCGCAGATCTTCGCCGCCGGCGTGTGCGTGGCGATACCACCGGTCGAGGCCACGCCGATTCCGACCGGAGCGCCCAAGACCGGCTTCATGATCGAATCGATGGTGACCACGATCGTGCGCAATATCGCCGCCGAACTGGCAGGCAAGCCAGGCGATTTCGAGGGCACCTGGAACGCGGTGTGCCTGGCCGACATGGGCGACAACGGCATCGCCTTCGTCGCGCTGCCGCAGATCCCGCCGCGCAACGTCACCTGGGCGAAAAAAGGGCGTTGGGTGCACCTGGCCAAGGTCGCGTTCGAAAAATATTTCCTGTTCAAGATGCGCCACGGCACCTCCGAGCCGATTTACGAAAAGTACGTGATGAAGGCGCTCGGGATCGCGCGACTGAAGAACGAAAAGCGTTGAAACAGATTGCGCTGAAGCAGGTTCATCCGACCCACCCGTTGCCTGCATCGAAAGGAGAACAACCATGAGCCTCGATCGTGCCGTGATGGCCTTTGCCGGAGCGATGCTCCTGCTGAGCATCGCGCTGACCCAATTCGTTTCGCCGTGGTGGTGGCTGCTGACCGCTTTCGTCGGCCTCAACCTGGTGCAGGCGAGCATGACCGGGTTCTGCCCTGCCGCGATGATCCTGCGCAAGCTCGGCGTGGGTCGTGGCGTGCCGGCAGGCTGTGGATTCCGGTGAGCGGCGCAGGAAGCGATCGATCATGATCCGGATGCGCGCGCTCGTCGTGGCGGTGGTGCTGTCCGTGGTGGTGCCGTCCGTGCTGGTCGCGTGCGGCGCCGGACAGAAGTCCGCCGCGCTGCCGTCGCTGCCGAAACTCGACACGATCA
>JBBQHA010000197.1:0-4222 GCA_038323475.1 Lysobacterales bacterium | reverse complement strand
TACCGGGTTCGTCCGGGTGGACCGCCGATCCGTTCGCGTTGCGCGTCGACGACAAGCATGCGATCGGCCTCGGTGCCTGCGATATCAAGGGCGCTGCAGCCTGCCTGCTGGTGGCCGCGCAACGTACGACCGGCGATGCGGCGTTCCTGTTCACCAGCGACGAGGAAGCGAACGACCCGCGCTGCATCAGCGCTTTCATCGCCAGCGGTCGTCGTTTCACGGAGGCCGTCGTCGCCGAACCGACGCGCTGCCAGGCGGTGCTTGCGCATCGCGGCATCGCATCGGTGCTGATGCGTTTCGGCGGAACCGCTGGCCATGCCTCCGATGCGAACGCGCTGGAAGCGAGCGCGTTGCACCAGGCGGTACGATGGAGCGGGCATGCGCTGGACTTCGTCGTCTCCGAAGCGCATCGCCGTTTCGGTGGGCTGGACGGCCTGCGCTTCAACATCGGCCGCATCGAGGGCGGCATCAAGGCGAACATGATCGCACCATCGGCGGAACTGCGTTTCGGATTCCGGCCGTTGCCGTCGCAGGATATCGACGCACTGCACGCGAGGTTTCGCGGCCTCGTCGCTCCGTCCGTGCTCGCGCACTACGAGGAAACGTTCCGCGGTCCGTCGTTGCCGGCGGGCGATGCCGCGGCCGCGGAGGACAGGAGGCTGCAAGCCAGCGATCTCGCTACGGCGCTCGGTTTGCCGATCGGGAATGCGGTGGATTTCTGGACCGAGGCCGCGTTGTTCTCACAGGCGGGCCTGACCGCGATCGTCTACGGTCCCGGCGACATCGCGCAGGCGCATACAGCCGACGAATGGGTTGCGCTCGCAGAGCTTGTAGCCGCGACAACCGCGTACGAGCGCCTGTTGGGGACGGATCCATGACCACGATGGCTTCGTCCAGGAATGTCCGTGCGGGTGTTCGTCGCCTGCCGCCGTACCCGCGCACCGGGCCCGCGCGACCATGACCGACATGCGCACAACCATCGTCCGCCTGCTGTCCAACATGGCCAGCGCGAAGGAGATCCAGCTCTACCTCAAGCGCTTCGCGCGGCTCGACGCTGCGCGATTCGCAGTGGTCAAGGTAGGCGGCGCGATCCTGCGCGACGAACTCGACGCACTGGTATCGTCGCTCGCATTCCTGCAACAGGTCGGACTCACGCCGAT
The DNA here is from genome assembly GCA_038323475.1 of Lysobacterales bacterium. Taxonomy (GTDB): domain Bacteria; phylum Pseudomonadota; class Gammaproteobacteria; order Xanthomonadales; family Xanthomonadaceae; genus SZAS-103. The sequence continues at coordinate 3,062 of JBBQHA010000197.1, read as the reverse complement.
TGTGCTGCACGGGGCGGGCCCGCAGCTCGACGCGCAGATGGATGCGGCCGGCATCGCGAAGCGCACGGTCGATGGATTGCGGGTGACGACGCCGGAAACGCTCGCGATCGTGCGCCGGGTCTTCCAGCAGGAAAACCTGCGGCTCGTCGAGGCATTGCAGGCTGCCGGCGTGCGCGCGACGTCGATCCAGTCCGGCGTGTTCGAGTCCGGGTACCTCAATCGCCGCAAGTACGGCCTGGTCGGCAAGGTCGCGGCCGTGCACACGGCCGGCATCGATGCAGCGATCCAGGTCGGCTCGATCCCGGTGATCGCATCGCTGGGCGAAACCGCGGGCGGGCAGATCCTCAACCTCAACGCCGACTGGGCCGCGAACGAGCTCGTGAAGGAACTGCAGCCTTACAAGATCGTTTTCCTCACCGGTACCGGCGGCCTGCTCGACGGCGATGGCGAGGTGATCGATTCGATCAACCTGAGCACCGAATACGACGACCTCCTGAAACAGGATTGGCTCCACTCAGGCATGCGCGTGAAGATCGAACAGATCCACGACCTGCTGATGCAATTGCCATTGTCCTCGTCGGTGTCGATCACGCGACCGGACGAACTCGCCAAGGAACTGTTCACCCATCGCGGCTCGGGTACATTGGTCAGGCGCGGCGAGCGGATCCGTTGCCATACGGCATGGAAGAAGCTCGACCAGAAGAGGCTGAAGACTCTGATCGAATCCGGTTTTGGACGCCGGCTCGCAGCGGACTATTTCGCGAAGACGACGCCGTACCGGATCTACGCGAGCGAACACTACCGTGCGGCTCTGGTCCTGACCGCGGAAACTTTCGGCGATGGAGAGCGCGTTCCGCACCTGGACAAGTTCGCGGTCGCCGACGACGCGCAGGGCGAAGGCCTCGGGCGTGCGGCCTGGCACGTGATGCGCACGCAAACGCCGCGCCTGTTCTGGCGTTCGCGGCCGGACAACCCGGTCAACGACTTCTACATCGGCGAGGCCGACGGCTGCATCAAGGGCGAGCGCTGGAACGTGTACTGGTACGGATTGACGTCGTTCGACGCGATCCGCGATGCGGTGGATCATTGCCGGGCGCGGCCCGCGACATTGAAGGAGTGATCGATGGATCCTGTCGCTTCGGCCTGGTTGCAACCGGTGAGCCTCGAAGGCGCGCATGTGCGCCTCGAGCCATTGCAGTCCGCGCATGCGCCAGCATTGCGCGCGGCAGTGGCGGATGGCGAACTGTGGCGGCTGTGGTACACGGCAGTGCCCTCGCCCGACACCGTGGATGCCTACGTCGCAACCGCGCTCGCCGAACGCGATGCGGGCGTCTCGCTGCCGTTCGTCGTGCGCGATGCAAGCGGCGATGTCGTCGGCAGTACCCGCTATTGCAACGTCGAAGCGGCCCATCGACGCCTCGAGATCGGCTACACGTGGTACTCCGCGCGCGTGCAACGCACCGGCCTGAACACCGAAGCCAAGTTGCTGTTGCTGCGCCATGCGTTCGAGACGCTGGAATGCATCGCGGTCGAGTTCCGCACCAACTGGTTCAACGAACGCTCGAGGAACGCCATCGCGCGACTCGGCGCGAAGCAGGACGGCGTCCTGCGCAACCACCGGCTGATGCCGGATGGCAGCTACCGCGACACCGTGCTGTTCTCGATCGTTGCATCGGAATGGCCAGCGGTGCGGCGGAACCTCTTGTTCAAGCTGGAAGACGGGGCGCAGCGGAAGTGAGGACGACGATCGGCATCGTTGGTGGGCGAGGTCATGTCGGCGCCGAACTGATCCGGCTTGTCGCCGCGCACCCGTGGTTCGAGCTGGCCTTCGTTTCGTCGCGCGAACGCGCGGGACAGTTGCTTGCCGATCATGAAGCCGGTGATCACGGCGGCTTGCGTTACCGGAACCTGGCGCCCGACGAAATGGCGGAGCAGGGCGCGGATGCCATCGTGCTCGCGCTGCCGGACGGCATGGCCAAGCGATACGTGGATGTGGTCGATGCGGCGTCTGCGGATACCGTCGTGCTGGATCTGTCGGCCGACTGCCGTTTCGATGCCGACTGGCATTACGGTCTCCCCGAGCTGACGCGCATGCAGGCCATGCAGCGCAAGCGCATCGCCAACCCGGGGTGCTATGCGACCGCGATGCAACTCGCGATCGCACCGATGCTCGCTGCGCTCGACGGGCCGGTGCAGTGCTTCGGCGTGTCCGGCTACAGCGGCGCAGGCACGACGCCTTCGGACAAGAACGATCCCGGCAAGCTGCGCGACAACCTGATGCCGTACGCGCTCACCGGGCATGTCCACGAGCGCGAGGTCGCGCATCGACTCGGTCACGCGGTCGAGTTCATGCCGCACGTCGCGCCGCATTTCAGCGGGTTGTCGGTCACCGCGAACCTGCACCTGGCGCGACCCTTCGCGCTCGACGAGGTGAGGGCGCGCTATCGCGAGCGTTATGCGGATGAGCCGCTGGTGCGCGTATTCGACGACGCGCCATGGGTCAGCGGCATCGCCGGAAAGCACCACGCCGAGGTTGGCGGCTTCACGTTGTCGGGCGACGGTCGCCGGCTCGTCGTCGTCGCAGTCCTCGACAATCTCCTCAAGGGAGCGGCGACGCAGGCGCTGCAGAACCTCAATCGCGCTTTCGGATTCGACGAATGCGCCGGAATCCCGCTGCAAGGAGCCACGCCGTGAGCGACCTGTTGTGGCAGAAGGACGGTACGACCGTGAATCCGCGCATCATGCGTTTCCTAGCCGGGCAGGACGTGCTGCTGGATCGTGAGTTCCTCGCATTCGACATCCGCGCCAGCATCGCGCACGTCGAGGGGTTGCAACGGATCGGCATGTTGTCCGATGACGAGGCGAGCGCTTTGGCGCGCGAGTTGCAGGCGCTCGCGGAGGACTTCGCCGGCGGGCGTTTCGTGCTCGACGAGCGCTACGAGGACGGCCACTCGGCGATCGAGGCGCGCCTGACCGAACGCCTCGGCGACACCGGGCGCAAGGTGCATGCCGGCCGCAGCCGCAACGACCAGGTCCTGGTCGCAACGCGTCTTTGGTTGAAG
>JBBQHA010000196.1:0-4274 GCA_038323475.1 Lysobacterales bacterium | reverse complement strand
GGACGCTCGAAAAACAGCGGCAGGTAATACTCGATGCCCGCCGGCGTGCTGCCTTCCTTGAGGTCCTGGTACAGCCCGCTGCGGCGCGTATCGATGTCGAAGCGCTCGCGCAAGGTTTCTCGCACGCGCTTGATGCTGGCTTCGTCCAGCGGAAACTCGCGCGCCGGCAGCAACCGGACCGATTCGACCGGGTGCGACGAGCGCTGCGTTTCCGGATCGAAGCCGCGGATGGTGTCGATGACGTCGTCGAACAGCTCGATGCGGTAAGGCTCGGCCGCGCCCATCGGATACAGGTCGAGCAGGCCGCCCCGGACCGCGTAGTCGCCGGGATCGAGCACCTGCAGCACATTGCGGTAGCCCGCCGCTTCGAGCCGGCGCTGTTCGCGCAGCAGGTCGAACTTCTGTCCGCGCGCGATCAGCAGCGATTGCGCACCGATGTAGCCTGGCGGGCACAGGCGTTGCATCAGGGTGGCAACCGGCACCACCAGCACGCCGCGCCGCGTCGTCGGCAGACCGTACAGCGTGGCGACGCGCTGCGAGACGATGTCCGGATGCGGACCGAACAGGTCGTAGGGCAGGGTTTCCCAGTCCGGGAAATGCAGGACCGGCAGCGCACCGGCGAGCAGGCGCAGGTCGGATTCGAGCATGTGTGCGGCGTGGGTGTCGCGCACGACCGCGAGTACGAGGCCATCGTGGGTCTCGGCGCAGCGCGTCAGCGCGAGCGCGAGCGCGCTTGGGCTGGCCGGCGCGCGCCAATACGCGCGTTGCTGGCCTGCCTTCGGTAGCGGTGGGGGCGGGAGATCGGTAGGGGATTGCATGGAGCCGCGCAGTTTAACTTAGCTGGCAGGCTGCGCCGGCTCTTGCTGTCCCGGACGATCGTCTGCAAGCAGCAGGCGCACGCGCACCATGCCGACGCTGTCGCAGGACTCGCGGCGGAAGCCCAGCGTCGCGGCCAGGTGCAGCATCGGTGTATTGTCGTCGAGCACGTCGCCGTAGATCGCGTGCAGCCTGCGCCGCTGCGCATGCGCGACGAGCTTCTTGAGCAGCAGCCGGCCGAGGCCCTGACCGGAGATGAATTGCGAGACGATGATCGCGAACTCGGCGTCGCGCGTCCCCTCCGTCCGCGACAGGCGTGCGACCGCGCCGATCAGCGCTTCCCCAGGCGGCAGGGGTTCGGCGACCACGAGCACGAAGTCGCGGCCGCGCAGCGGGTTGGTGAGGTGGCGCAGGTAGTCCTCGCTCAGCGATTTCATCGGGTGCTGGTAGCGCAACCGGATTTCCTCTGGACTGAGCAGGGTGAAACCGTCGCGGATCGCATCGGCGTCCTCGGCGGCGATCGGGCGCAGCAGCAATTCGCGCCGATCGTCGAGGACGATGCGCTCCTGCCATGGCGATGCGAGTCGGTAACGCTTCATCCGGAGTCCGTTCCTCGTTTGCAGTTGCCCGCCCTGACGGGCGGGCGGCTGGATCTCGATCCTGCGATTGTCCACCTTGCCACCGTCGCGGCGGAGCGCAAGCTCTAATCCGGGAGCGGGAAGGACTCGCGTTCATCGCGGGCGCGGGCGCGCGCTACTCCAGTGCTAAAATCCGCGCCTCCCCAGGCAAGCGATACACCTAGATGGCAGGCAAGGCCGACTCGCTCAAGACGATTTTCCACGCGCTTTTCGCGAACTTCGTGATCTTCGCCGCCAAGCTCGCGGCGGCCCTGTTCACGGGTTCGGGCGCGATGATGGCCGAATCGGTGCACTCGCTGGCCGACTGCGGCAATCAGGGGCTGCTGCTGTTTGGCGTCAAGCGAGCGCAGCGGCCGCCCTCACCGGATTATCCGCTCGGCCATGGTCGCGAAATCTACTTCTGGTCGTTCCTGGTCGCCCTGATGCTGTTCACGGTCGGCGGCGTCTTTTCGGTCTACGAAGGTCTGCACAAGCTGCATCATCCCGAACCGCTGACCCAGCCATGGTGGGCGTTGTTCGTGATGCTCTTCAGCATCGTCGCCGAAGGCTTTTCGATGCGCACCTGCATGCAGGAGGCGAACAAGGCGCGCGAGGGCCGCAGCCTCTGGAAATGGTTCCGGCAGAGCCGGCAGAGCGAGTTGATCGTGATCTTCGGCGAGAACATGGCGGACCTGCTCGGACTCGCCGCAGGCCTGGTCGCGGTCATCCTGACGATGGTCACCGGCGATCCGATGTGGGATGCGATCGGCACGCTCGTCATCGGCGTGCTGCTGGTCGTGGTCGCGGTGTTCGTGGCGGTCGAGGTCAAGGCGCTGCTGATCGGCCAGAGCGTCGAGCCGGCCGTGCACCGCGCGATCTATTCCTACTTCAACGGTCGCCCGGAAGTGAAGGGCATCTTCAGCCTGATCACGATGCAGATGGGCAGCGACATCATGGTCGCGGTGCAGGCCGAGATGGATTTCTCGGTGTCGGGGCATGAGTTGGTCGACCAGATCAACAACGTGGAAGCCGGGCTGCGCGTGCAGTTCCCGGATGTGAAATGGGTGTTCTTCGAGCCTGACAATTCCGATTGATCGCGCGTTCCGGCGATCGTCGATGCAGGGGATACGCAGGGGACGATGCTAAGCTTCGGCCCACGTCCGCAATCGGTGAATCGTGATGGCAGGACAGGCCGACTAGCTGAGGACGATCTTCTACGCGCTTGGCGCCAACTTCGGCATTTTCATCGCCAAGATGTTCGCGGCGGTTTTCACCGGTTCCAGCGCGATGCTGGCCGAAGCGGTGCATTCGCTTGCCGATTGCGGCAACCAGGGCTTGTTGCTGCTCGGCATCAAGCGCGCCAAGCGGCCGCCGCCGCCCGACTATCCGCTCGGCTACGGCAAGGAGATCCATTTCTGGTCCTTCCTGGTCGCGCTGATGCTGTTCTCGGTCGGCGGCGCGTTCTCGCTGTATGAAGGGTTCCACAAACTGTTGCACCCTTCCACGCTGACGCGTCCGTGGCTGGCGTGCGCCGTGAAAAGGCGGCGCTTTCCAATGGGTGCAAGTCCCATCCGGCGATCCGCTCCAGCCGGAAGCAACCGGAGCAGCTATGGAGGTAACGAAATGGCTGAAGCCTTCGGAGAAGCGTGTCACGACATACGGTGACAGCGCGAGTGTGCAGGCCGTAACGCGAGTGAACGCCGAGCAAGCCTCGAAAAGGACGTTGCACAGGCCGACCTGGCAGCCATACCGGGGAAGGCTGATACGACTGGTTGGATGAGCAAGTTGGTACCGCCAGTCGCTGTGCCGGGGTAGTGGCGACAGCATGTACACAAGGGAAGCGCACGCAACACGGGAAGCTCCGTGGCGTGGTCAGGGATGGCCAACCGGACGCCCGTGAGGGAGAGGCCGGGCGCTGCGGGGTGACGGAGAGGTCCGTAGTACCGCTGAAGCCGGGTAATGCCGGCGGAGGGAAGGGGCCTTGGTTCAAGACAGACGCAGGACGTAGCGAGGGCGTGGAGATTGGGCAACCTATCAACTCCGATGGATGTTCAGAAGCTGCAGTTAGCGTTGCACGCGAAAGCGAAGGCGGAAGCCGGGTACCGCTTCTACGCGCTGTACGACAAGGTGCACCGGGAGAACATCCTGGCCCATGCCTATGCAAAGTGCCGCTCGAACAAGGGTGCGCCGGGCGTGGACGGACAGGACTTCGCGGACGTCGAGCCGTATGGCGTGCAGCGGTGGCTTGGCGAACTGGCGCTTGCGCTCAGGGAACGGACTTACCGACCAGACCCAATCAGGCGTGTTTTCATCCCGAAAGCCAACGGCAAGCTTCGGCCGCTCGGCATATCCACACTACGGGACCGGGTCTGCATGACCGCGTTGATGTTGGTGCTGGAGCCGATCTTCGAAGCGGACCTTCCACCAGAGCAATACGCCTATCGACCTGGGCGCAACGCTCAGCAGGCGGTGGTCGAGGTGGAAGAGCTGTTGTTTCGCGGTCGCCGTGACGTCGTAGACGCCGATCTGGCGGACTACTTCGGGAGCATCCCGCATGCCGAACTGATGCTATCGCTTGCGCGACGCGTCGTGGACCGGCAGGTGCTGCATCTGATCAAGATGTGGCTGGAGTGCGCCGTGGAGGAGTTCGACCAACGCGGTCGGTCAACGCGCAGTACGACGGCCAAGGACGAAGGCTGCGGCATCCCGCAGGGCTCGCCCCTGTCCCCGCTGCTGGCGAATGTGTACATGCGCCGGTTTGTGCTGGGCTGGAAGAAGCTCGGGCTGGAGTCGAAGCTGGGCTCGCGGATCGTGACCTATGCCGACGATCTTGTGATTCTG
>JBBQHA010000195.1:0-4431 GCA_038323475.1 Lysobacterales bacterium | reverse complement strand
GCCGCATGATGCCCCGGTCGCTGGACGCTACAACTGCGTCTTCGCCAGCAGTTCCATCAGCTTGGTCTTGCGTCCGTGCTGATGGCGCACCTCGGTCAGCAGGGGCTTCCAGTCCGCCTCTGGCAGCAGCTTGGCTATCCGTGCGAGCAGGTCGACGAATCGCCGGTATTGGGGATATTCCAGCCGCTCCATGTGCTTGCGCGCAACGCGCAGGCAAAACGCGCCGGCGGTGGCAGGATCGGTGCTCGTGATCCGCCCGGCCAGCGAGAGCAGCACATCGGGCCAGACCGGATGCGCGCGGGCGAGTTCGAGCGCGGCCGTCAGGTCGCCATCGTCGCGCAGCAGCAACACCCGCAACGTCACGTCGCCGTTCTCGCGCCGGGCGGCTTCATCGAGCGCGCGTTGGCGCCACGTCGGCCATTCCGTGCCGGACGCACGCTTGAGCGCGTGCCATGCTGCGGCGTCGGGTCGCTGCGCATAGACCATCCACAACTGATCGATCGCGTCCTCTTGCAGTCCGGATTTCGACAGACAGGTCGAAAGGGCGGTGCGCAGCCTGGCGTCATCGGGAAAACGCTTGACCGCTGCTTCGGCCCACGCCAGCGCCTCGCGTTCGCGGTGGAACTCGATCAGGCTTTCGAGCACGCGCAGGTGGTCATGGGCGTACGAGAGGTCTCGCCGCAGCACGCGTTGCAACAGTTCGAAATCCCCCGAGCAACGGGCGAAGGCCTCGGCGTGGCGGCACGCGGCACCCGATTCGCCGTAGCGATCGCTCTGGCTGGAGGGCGGCGGCAGCGCATGGAACTCCTCGCATACGAGCTTGCCGTATTCGGTCTGTCCTCTCGACCCCAATGCCGTCCAGTACCGCGACAACACCACAACGCCCCATTCGTCCTTGCGCTGCAACGCATGCAGCGGACGCGCGAGTGCCTTGCCCGGCGGGGCCGCGGCGCAGCATTCGCCATGCAGTTCCGCCAGGCGCGCGATCCTGTCCCCGATCGTTCCCGCGGAATCGTCGGCGGTGCCGATGATCTTGAACAGGCGGCCGAGCGCGTACTCGCACAACAGGCGGCCCTCCTGCGGATCGCGAGGCAACAGGCTTTCGAGTTGCTCTATGACGGCGTCGAGACGTCGTGCGTAGGCCATGCTGCGGCGGTAGTCGAGGAATCCGCCTGCATTCAACATCTTCGCGATCGCCCCTTTGAGCGCGCCGGGCTGGTCGGACGCGCGATGCAGCAGCAACAGCTTCTCGACGTCGCGATCCTCGTCGGCGAGCGTCTTCAGCCATCCGGCCAGCCGTTCGGCAGGTTGCGACCTCAGGTAGTCCATCAGGTCGTCACCGGCAGCTTTCTTCGCGCTGCTTGGCGTGCGTTCGTCGCCGGAATCGCCCGAACGCGCCGCGATTGCCGCAGCGACCAGATGCTTGCAGAACGACCTGTCTTCCGCCGCGGGGCAATTGCATTGCCATTGCCAGCCGCCGGCAAGGCTCTTCAACGACACGCAATAGGTCTGCGATCCCCGCACCTCGCCAGTCAGCGAGGTCGCCGAGCATTGCGAAAGCAAGACCCGGCCCTCGTCGTGGTACCTGAGGCCGCGTTCGAAAACCGCCTTGCCAGCAAGGTTCGACAACCAGTCATCGGAAAGATTGTCGAAAGTATCGGACATGGGTGGCGATGGTGGACGGGAGGGCCGGCAGGATAACCGACTGGGGATGGATCATGGTCTTGATGTGGTTCCGTCACCTAGCCAACGGGTTCCCGGTTTCTCGGCTTCGCGCGTTAGAGACAATCGGCGTCATGCCTCACACACTCAACCCCGCATCCCCTTCCACCACCGTCTGCCGCATCTGCGGCCGTTCGCCGGCTCTCCACAACGCCACCTCATGGCGCACGCGATACCGCAGCGGGCCGCCGTCCACGCCGGAGCTGCGCGTGATCGGCCGCGGGATGCAGACGAAGTCGGTCGTCATCGTGCTGGCGTCGACGCGAACGGTGCTGTAGCCGTGTCCACCCATGTCGACGAAGCTCAGGTGCGGCGCATTGTCCGGATTGCTCGCCGCGAGCGCCTTCGCCAGATCGCCGCTGCGAGCGTATTCCAGCGCCGAACGCACGCCGTGGCGCAGCAGCAGGTTCACCGTAGGCTGCGGCGGCCCGCCGCCTGGGTTGGCGACGAAAAGGGGGCGCAGTGGATCGTCCTTTTTCTGGTTGTACTCGTTCGCTTCGGCCATGCCCGGCGACGAGATCGATCCACCGACGAAGGTCACGCCCACCGGCTCGAACGCGGCGGGTGGCAGGGCCTTGGCGGCGTAGCCAGCCCAGAAGCTGTGGCGATCGCCCGACACGATCGCGAAACCGGTGATGCCGGCATCGCGCACGGCGTCGAAGATTTCCGCGCGTTCGTGGTACAGGCCACCACAGTCGCCGTTGGAAATCACGGCGTAGCCATCGGTCCACTGCTTCATCGATGACGGCAGCGTCGCGGCCGGCATGTTCTGCGGATCGATGCGCCAGTCGGGCGTGCCCAGCGAATTGCCCCAGATCTTCCAGGTCGCGGTCGCGCCGCGCAGGCGCTCGAGGAACCACGCCTTCTGCTTCGCGCCGAGCATCGTCTGCGGGGGTTCGCTGGCGCGGTAGTTGGCGATGGACTTGTCGCCGAAAACGATTGTCGTTGGCGGATGGCCGTTCGCGAATTCCCGGCCGCTGTCGACCTGCATCGACAGCGCCTCGGGGAAGAAGCTGAAGGGCGTGGTTTCGAACAGCGGACCGAGGTCTTCGCGATTCGAAGGATCAGGCCCGCGGAAACTGCGCTGGTCGGTGATGATGAGGTCGATGTGGCGGCCCCAGCGCAGTGCGCGATACGCGATCAGGCTCTCGATCGCGGCGATGTTGTTGGCTTCGCGCCCGAGGCCGGTCGCGTCGAAATCGGTTACCGGCGTGTCCACGACGTGCGGCGCATCGAAGGTTGCGAGGCTGCGGCTGGGCGGCGACACGCGCGCGGGCTGGTACTCGAACCACGCCTGGTTTGCCGCGACCTTGAGCGTCTGCGCGGGTACCGGGGCGGCGTCGCCAGGGAATTCCTGGATGGACTGCCAGCCCTGCCATGAGAATTCATGGTTGTCCCACATCGCCACGAACGGAAAACGCGCGCGCGCGTCCTGCAGGTCGGGATCGAGCAGGTAGGCGTGGTAGAGCGCGCGGTAGTCGTCGAGCGATGCCGGCACCCAGAATCGGTTCTTGGCGACGGCCTTGCCGTGCGGAAACTTGATCGGGAAGGTGATCACGCGATCGTAGCGATGGCCGTCCTTGACCTGGTCCGGGTACTGCACGACCTCGTAGACGAAGTCGCCGAGGTGCAACACGAAGCCGAGCCGCTCGTCGGGCGCGGCGCGTTCGTCTTCGAAGATCATCTTGCGATAGGCGTTCATCGCGCCCTCGGGGAGGCTCTGGCAACTGACGAAGGCGAAGCGCGCCGGGCGCGGATCATCGCGTTCAGGCGCTGTCAGCGTGCGACCGATGCGGCTGCCGTTGCCGTCTTCGTCGACGAAGCGGTACCAGTATTCGCGCGCCGGTTGCAGGTCGCCGACGAGTACGCGGCAGGTCCAGTCGGCCTTCGCCTGCACCCGCGTCGTGGCCGTTGCGACCAGTCGCGTGAACGCCGGGTCGTCCGCCACTTCGACCAGCAAGGTGGCGTGCTTGCGCCCGTCCGCATGCGGGCGTCGCGTCCACAGCAGCACGCTGTGGGCGTCCGGATCGCCCGATGCGACACCCTGCGGATACAGTTCGCGGCGTTCGCGCCATTGGGCCGATGGAACTGGCAGGTGAGCGCAGCCCCAGGCCAGGGTGGCGCTCATCGCTGCGGCGAGTTTCAGGAAGTGGCGGCGGTCGAGGGTCGGCATGGCGTGCCCCTGCATCGACGGATCGTGGCGATCGTCGTGCCGCAACGCTAGACCCGCGCGCGCGCCGGGGAGCGTGCCGGAAGTCAGGATGCATGTTCGCAACTCGTCTTGTCATCCCGAGCGCAGCGAAGGATGCGACGGTGCCTGGCGAAGGATGCGACGATGCCTGGCGAAGGATGCGACGGTGCCTGGCGAAGGACGCGACGGTGCCTGGCGAAGGACGCGGTTCGCTGCATTCACCAGATCCTGTGGCGAACACCATAGTCCTCTTGTCATCCCGAGCGCAGCGAGGGATCTGTCGTGCGATGGAATGGCAACCTGGAGATCCCTCGCTGCGCTCGGGATGACATGGAGCGCAGGATGCTGTACCCGCGAACCGCATCGATGGACGCGCCGGTTGTACCCTGGCATCAAGATGCGACGGTGCTGGGGGAAGGATGCGGTTCGCTGCATTCACCAGATCCGATGGCGAACACCATAGTCCTCTTGTCATCCCGAGCGCAGCGAGGGATCTGTCGTGCGATGGAATTGGAACC
>JBBQHA010000194.1:0-4557 GCA_038323475.1 Lysobacterales bacterium | reverse complement strand
GCGCTCGCCAGCCTGGTGTCGTGCTTGCTGGTTGCGATCGTCGTGATCGTGCCGGTCGTCGTGCTCCTCGTCGCATTCCGGGACGCCACGGTGTGGTCGCTCAAAGCGCTCGACGCATGGAACGCCACCGGGATGGCGCATCTGCCGGAATGGGTCATGCAGGTGCCCGTGATCGGTCAGTACGCGGATCGCTTGTGGGCGAGCACCGTTGCCGATCCTGCCGATTTCCATGCGGGATTCGCGCAATTCGGCGAACCGGCGCGCAGGTTCCTCGTCGCCACCGGACTCTCCCTCGGCAATGGGCTCGGACAGATCGCACTGACCGGACTGTTGTTGTTTGCCCTGTTCCGGAATGGGGACAGGATCGGTCGGCGAATCAGCGACATCGTCGTGGGCGCTGGCGGGCGCCGTGGGCTGGCTATGCTGGAGACAGCGCAGCGCACGATCGTCGGGGTCATGCTGGGCGTCCTTGGCACGGCGCTCGCGCAGGCGATTGTCGGGATCGGCGGATTTGCGATCGCGGGCGTGCCGCGGCCGTTCCTGCTGGGCGCCTTGACGTTCATCCTGTCGATGACGCCGATCGGACCGCCGCTGATCTGGGGCGGCGCGGCATTCTGGCTCGCACGTCAGGGGCAGACCGGCTGGGCCACGTTCATGGTGTTGTACGGCATTTTCTGCATCAGCCTGATCGACAACATCGTCAAGCCGTTCGTGATCAGCCGATCAAGTCGGCTGTCCTTCGCGATGACCCTGATGAGAGCGCTCGGTGGAGTCTTCGCATTCGGCCTGGTGGGCATCTTCGTGGGCCCCTGCCTGCTGGCGGTCGCCATGAACATCGGAACCCACGTGACGACGAAGACAACGCCAAAGGGTCCGCTGCCTGGAGAACCGCAGACGGGTGCGACCGGAATCAGCTGCCGGGAGGATGTCGGCTGAGCCGATCGCGGGTGCTGCGATGTGCTGGCTTCGCCCCCTCTCGGGCCCGGATCGGGTGGTCTGCCGCCCGCCTGGCGATCGCCTTGCGCAGCAATGGACCCGAATCCATCGGGTCTGCGCGGGATGTTCCTGGGTTTCGAATGCGTTTCACTGAAAGGCGCAGGATGCCGTCATGCATCGCTGGATTCGCTGATCGCTTCCGGATCAAATCCGGGCAGGCAAGGGCTCGACATGCCGAACTGTGTCCTGGCCATGTTCTTGCCGGTCCAGTTTCAGGCACTCTGCATATTCGCCGGCGCGCAGTGACGGCTGTATCGAACGGCTATGGTTTTCCCGAAGGCCGATCGATCAGCGGGTAGTGCGTTCCTGATGGCGCTGCCAGCCTGCGCGAATCGTGTTCACCCCGCCATGCCACCGCTTGGGAATTCCATGTCCACACTCACGGAAGAACAAGCCCGCAGCTACATGCACAAGCTGCTGGGCGCGATGAGCCAGGAGGGAGGCTCGGACCTGTTCATCGCCAACGACTTCGCGCCGAGCATCAAGCTCAACGGCAGGATGAAGCCGCTGATCGCGCAGAAGCTCAATGGCGAGATCACCCGCCAGCTCGCCCACGCGATGATGACCGAAAACCAGCGCGCCGAATTCGCGCGCGAGTTCGAATGCAATTTCGCGATCGCCATCCCCGGGCTGTCGCGCTTCCGCGTCAACGTGTTCATGCAACAGCAGCAGGTGGGCATGGTGTTGCGCACCATCGCCGCCGAGATCCCGAACTTCGAAAAGCTGCGCCTGCCGGAGATCCTGAAAGACGTCGTGATGACCAAGCGCGGACTGGTGCTGCTGGTCGGCGGCACCGGTTCGGGAAAATCCACCTCGCTCGCGGCGATGATCGACCATCGCAACCGCACGTCGGCCGGCCACATCATCACCATAGAGGACCCGGTGGAATACGCGCACCAGTCCAAGAATTCGCTGATCACCCACCGCGAAGTCGGGATCGACACGCACTCCTGGCATCACGCGCTGAAGAACACGCTGCGGCAGGCGCCTGACGTGATCCTGATCGGCGAGGTCCGCGACGCGGAAACCATGGAGCATGCGATCGCATTCGCCGAGACCGGGCATCTGTGCCTGACCACCCTGCACGCGAACAGCGCCAGCCAGACCATCGAACGGATCATCAACTTCTTCCCCGATGAACGCCGCAACCAACTGCTGATGGACCTGTCCGCGAACCTGCGCGCGATCGTGTCGCAACGCCTGGTGCGCACGGTCGACGGCAAGGGACGCGTGGCCGCGATCGAGATCCTGATCAACACGCCGTCGATCGCCGAACGCATCTTCCGCGGCGAGTTCAACGATCTCAAGTCGGTGATGAACAAGTCCCGCGAGCTGGGCATGCGCACGTTCGACTGGGCGCTGTTCGAGTTGTACAACGAAGGACTCATCCCGTACGAGGAAGCGATCCGCAATGCGGATTCCGCCAATGAGTTGCGCCTGAACATCAAGCTCAAGAGCCCGCGCGGGGAGCCGGCGATGGCGGCAGGAGTGACCCTCGCGATGCACGAGGAACCCAGCGCCGTGGAAATCGAGGACATGCGCAGGGAGGAACTGCAGCGACAGGAGGTCAGGCGCCGCGAGCTGGAAGACCAGCAACTGGCGAAGCTGCGCGAGAGCAAGAACGCAGCGCAGAACAGCGCGGGCGACGTTCGATGAGGTCATGCGTGCTGGCATCCCGTGCCCCGGACGGGACGGGGTTGTTCACGCGATGTCAGGCACAATCACCCGATCCGCATCCCGGGAATGACCGATGAGACCGACCGCGCTGGTCGTCACGCTGCTTCTTGCGCTCGGCGCCGCCACGCCCGCAGCCGATGCCGCCGATACGGCCCATGTCCGCATCAACCAGTTGGGCTATCCGGTCCGCGCGACGGCGCGCGCCTGGCTGATGTCGACTGCACTGGAAACCGGCGCCGCATTCCAGATCGTCGACGGCAGCGGCAGCGTGGTGGCGACGGGAACGGTCCCCTCGGCATCCAAACTGTGGAAGAACTTCCACGTCTATCCCCTCGACTTCATGGCGTCGCGCGGCGGAACGTTCACGCTGGTGGTAAGCGGCCCGCTGCCGGCGACCTCGCCCGCTTTCCGCGTCAGCACCCCTTCGACCCTGTATTCGAAGGCGCTGGCGAACGGACTGTCGTTTTTCCAGAACCAGCGCGACGGCGCCAACTACATTCCCTCCGCGCTGCGCACGGCGCCCGGACACTTGAACGATGCGCACGCGAACGTGTACCGGACGCCGGCGTTCGACGCCAACGACAATGTCGTGGGCAGCCTGAGCGCTACCGGTGCGGTCGTCGATGCATCCGGCGGCTGGGCCGATGCCGGCGACTACCTGAAGTTCGTGCAGACGCACAGCTTCACCGTCGCGATGATGCTGGCCGGCGTGCGCGATTTTCCCCTGCAGATGGGCGCGACATCCACCAGCGATTTCACCGCCGAGTCGCGGTTCGGCATCGACTGGCTGCTGCGGATGTGGGACGACGGCAGCAAGACGCTCTATTACCAGACCGGAATCGGCGAGGTGAACGCGACCACCGACGGCGATCACGACCTGTGGCGTTTGCCGCAGGCCGACGATACCTGGGGCGGAGGCATCGCCGCCGATCGCTACATCCGCAATCGCCCGGTCTTCGTCGCGGGCATCGCGGGTTCGAAGATCAGCCCGAATCTTGCCGGTCGCCTCGCCGCGGACTTCGCGCTCTGCTACCAGGTGTTCCGCCAGTCCGACGCCGCGCTCGCCAATCGCTGCCTGCTCTCGGCAGAACACATCTTCGACCTGGCCAACACCGCGCCGACCGGCAACCTGCTGACCACCGCGCCGTTCGGCTTCTACCCCGAAACGGAATGGCGCGACGACATGGAACTCGGCGCAAGCGAGCTGTATTTCGCGCTGCGCGCCGGCGGCGGCACGCTTCCATCGGGGCTTCCGCATACCGATCCGGCCATGTACCTGTCCGCCGCCGCGACCTGGGCGCACGCGTACATCACCGGGCCGAACGATGGCGCCGATCCGCTGAATCTCTACGACGTGAGCGCGCTTGCGCACTTCGAACTGCACCGTGCGATCACCGCGGCGGGAGCGCCGAGCGGCCTGGCCGTGACTCAGGCGCAGCTGCTGGCAGATCTCCAGCAACAACTCGCCGATGCCGAAGCGATCGCTGCCGCCGACCCGTTCGGTTTCGGCTTCGGATGGAACCAGTACGACTCGGCCACGCACGGCGCTGGACTCGCAGTGACTGCGGCCGAAGTCGCATTCCTCACCCACGCGGCCAGTGCGACCGCGGATGCGAACCACTGGGCCGGGAATATCCTCGGCGCGAATGCATGGGGTGCATCGTTCATCATCGGCGACGGCAAGACGTTTCCGCTCTGCCCGCAGCACCAGGTCGCGAACCTCGCCGGCAAGCTGACCGGCGCGCAACCCGTTCTCAACGGCGCACTCGTCGAAGGCCCGAATGCGGCGGCGACGGGTGGCCTGGTCAGCGGCGCCAGGAAGTGCCCGGCCAACGGCATCGACGCGTACGCGCAGTTCAACGGCCACGGCGCGGTGTTCAAGGA
>JBBQHA010000193.1:0-4560 GCA_038323475.1 Lysobacterales bacterium | reverse complement strand
AGCAGCACCTCGCCGCGCAGGACGCCTTCCTGCAACGGTTGATCGACGAGCTGTGCGAACGCAAGGCGGCAGCGGCATCGCCGGCCGCAGCGGCGCGCGATCCGAAGGATCCTTCGGTTTCCTGATCGCCACAACTTCGTGTGGGAGGGCCGTCTCGGCCCGAAATCGTTCAGAGGGCGCCTCCGCGATCCGCGCAAGCAATCAGAGTCTGCTTCCACCATTGCCTTTGCATCGGGTCGCGGTTTAGGCTCGGGTCGGGGAAACGATCCGATTCGACCGCTGGGGAGCGACCGATGATCCGCGTGTTTGTACTCGACGACCATGCGCTGGTGCGTACGGGATTTCGCATGATCCTGTCCAGCGAAACGGATATCGAGGTCGTCGGCGAAGCGGCTTCCGGCGAGGAAGGCTTGCCATTGATCCGCAAGCTCAAGCCCGATGTCGTGCTGTGCGACCTGCATCTGCCAGGGCTCAGCGGGCTGGAGATCACCGAGCGCATCGTGCGTGGCGATTCCGCTGCGCGCGTGATCATCGTGACCGTGCAGGAAGACGGGCCGATGCCGCGCCGCCTGCTCGACGCGGGAGCGAGCGGCTACGTCGGCAAGGGTTGCGCCGCCGAGGAACTGCTGCGCGCCGTGCGCGAGGTGTCGCGTGGCAAGCGTTACCTCGGCAGCGAGATGGCCCAGAAGATGGCGCTCGGCTCACTGCATGGCGAGGTATCGCCGTTCGACGCGCTGACGCGTCGCGAGATGGAGGTCGCGATGATGCTCTGTCAGGGCATGCGGATGGAGGATATCGCCAGGCGCCTGAGCCTGAGTGCGAAAACCGTCGCGACCCACAAATACCGCAGCTTCGACAAGCTCGGTATTGGCGATGCGATCGCGCTGTCGCGGCTGGCTTCGCAATACGGCCTGGTGGAGTCGCACTAGCCCGGGAAGCGCCAAGCCGTTCCCTGCGAAGGGATCGCGCGAAAAAAAAAGGGACGTCGCAAGGACGTCCCGTTCACTGTGTATCGTGTGCGATGGATTACGGGTCAGCGCTGCTCGTCGTTCTGCGCGCGTTCCACGTCGATCGCGGGCGGCGGCGGCAACGGATTCGATGCAGGCACGCGCGGTGCCGTCGATTGCGGCGCAGGATCGGTCGATGCACTGGCGGCCAGCTGCACGGCGGCAGTGGCGACTGGTGCGATGCCCGGCGGTGTCGGCGAGACGGCTACCTTCGGTGGCAATGGCGTGGCGACCTGCGCCTGGGTGGACGACTGGCTGATCGAGGCGCTGATCGCATCGCTCAAGCGCACCGGTGCCGACGGCGTCGGTGCGGCTGCGACCGGCGGCGCTGCCGGACGAGCCGGAGCGGGTGTCGGCGCAATCGTCGCTGCTGGCTGCGTGGGCGCAGGTGTCGCCATCATTGCAACTGGCCGTGGCGCGCTTGGCTGCGCAGGCGGTGCAGGAATCGTTGCAGGAGCAGGCGGGGCGGCGGCGGTCGTCGAAGCGGCCGCTTTTGGCGTTGCAGTCGGGGCTGGTGCGGCCGCCGGAACCGGACGCGGTGTTGCTGCCACAGGCGCAACTGTCAGTGCAGGCGTTGCGGCGGTGGCGGGAGCCGCCGGTCGCGGCGCCGGGCTCGGAACGGCTGCCGGTGCGGCTGGCACCGGAGACGCAGGACCGGCCGATGCGGCAGGCGGCACAGCGGCAGGCACCAGGCTTGCGGGGCGCGGAGCGGCGGCAACAGGCGCTGCAGCGACAGGCTTGTCTGTCGCGGCCGGCGTTCCCGTCGGGGCGAGCGGCGTGTTTGGCGTCACCGCGGGAGCAGGTGCTACGGGTGCGGTGCGTGCCGGTGGCGCGGGCATAGCGGACGGAATCGCCGCAACAGCAGTCGCTGCCAGAGGAGTCGCTGCCACAGGAGCAGTTGCGACAGGAGTTGCAGCAGGAGCAACCGCAGCAGGAGCAACCGCAGCAGGAGCAACCACCGGCGGAGCTGCGCTGACTAGTGGCGCCGCGGGCACGTTTGCAGTTGGCGTCGGAGCCGATTGCGCTGCGGAAGCAGGGCGTGGCGGACGCGGCATCGTGCTGACCACTGTCGGATCGGCCGACACGCCATCCATCTCGATCGCGTCTTCCTCATCGAAATCCATTTCGGATTGCGAATCGGGATTCTGGTTCGTCGATTCGGCGCCGGTTGCATCATCCGGACGACGACGACGGCGACCGCCGCGACGGCCTCGGCGACGACGCGCCGTTCCTGCTGCGCTTTCGGCCGCTGGTGTACTGCCATCCTCCGCCACCGGTGCCGTGGCCATCGGTGCGACGGCCGCGATTACGGTTGCGTCGACGACTGCGGGCGTGGCCGGATCGAGGACGGGCCTGGGCGGACGTGGCTCGCGCGGCGGCTGCGCAGCATTCGGCTGGCGCGGTTCCTGCGCTCGCGGCTCGGCGCTGCGTTCCTGGGGTGGACGCGGTTCACGCGGTTCACGCGGCGGACGTGGCGGCTGTTCCTGCTTCGGTCGCTGCTGTTCCGGCTGCGGACGGGCGCCGGGCTGCGCCTGCTTCTGCTGCTGCGGCTTCGGGTTCTGCTGCGTGCCGCTGCCGGCTGCGTTCTGCCGCTGCTGGTTCTGCTGCGGCCGGCGTTCATTGCCGCGTCCGGGCTGCTGGCCATCGCGCTGCTGGCGTTCGCGCTGCTGCGATTGGCGCGACGGCTGGGTGGCGGGGGTCGGGGCAGCTTCCTCCGGTTCGGAATGCGGCTTCGCACCAAAGATGCCAAGGATGCGCGCAACGATGCCGGGACCGCGCTTTGGCGCAACCGGGGTCGGAGCGTACTGCACTGGAGGCGGCGCAACCGGTCGCGCCGGCTGGACGACGCGCACCGGAGCGGGCTCGTCCTCGGACTCGATTTCACGCACCGGGGCCGGGCCGATCGGCTGCACCTTGGTGACGGCGGGCGCCGGGATATTGAGGTTCGCCTTGGTCAGCGAGTGCGTCGCGAGCTTGCGCGGCGTGCCGCGCTGGTAGCTCGGGCGCGCGGATTCCTCGCTGAGTTCGTTCTCGCGCAGGCGGGTGACTTCGAAATGCGGTGTCTGCATCTGGGTGTCGGCGACGATGATCACCGGCGCTTCATGGCGCTGCTCGATCTCGATCAGGGCGCGGCGCTTTTCGTTGAGCAGGTAGTTCGCGATTTCCGGCGGCGCCTGGATCAGCACCTGCCCGGTGTTTTCCTTCATCGCCTGTTCCTCGGCGAGGCGCAGGATCGACAGCGACAGCGATTCGACGCTGCGCATGCGGCCGTGGCCCTCGCAACGTGGGCAGATGATCTGGCTCGATTCGCCCAGGCTCGGGCGCAGGCGCTGGCGCGACATCTCCAGCAGTCCGAAACGCGAAATGCGGCCGATCTGGACGCGCGCGCGGTCGTGCTTGAGCGCGTTCTGGAGGCGGTTCTCGACTTCGCGCTGGTGGCGGTTCGAGGCCATGTCGATGAAGTCGATCACCACCAGGCCGCCGAGGTCGCGCAGGCGCATCTGGCGCGCCACTTCGTCCGCAGCCTCCAGATTGGTGTTGAACGCGGTTTCCTCGATGTCGCCGCCCTTGGTGGCGCGCGCCGAGTTGACGTCGATCGCGGTCAGCGCCTCGGTCTGGTCGACGACGATCGAGCCGCCCGACGGCAACCGAACCTGGCGCTCGTAGGCGTTCTCGATCTGCGATTCGATCTGGTAGCGGTTGAACAGCGGAGTGGCGTCGGAATACAGCTTGAGCTTGCGCATGCTCGCAGGCATGACCTGCTGCATGAACTCGCGCGCCTCGGTGTACATCGCCTCGTTGTCGACCAGCACTTCGCCGACATCGGCGCGCATGTAGTCGCGCAGCGCGCGGATGATCAGCCGCGATTCCTGGTAGATCAGGAATGCCGCCGGCTTCGACAGCGCGGCATCGGTGATCGCTTTCCACACCTGCAACAGGTAGTCGAGATCCCACTGCAGCTCTTCGGCATCGCGGCCGACGCCAGCGGTGCGGATGATGATCCCCATGTCCTCGGGGATGGACAGGCAGTCCATGGCATCTTTCAGCGCGGCGCGGTCGTCGCCTTCGATCCGGCGCGAGACACCACCCGCATTCGGCGAGTTCGGCATCAGCACCATGTAGCGGCCGGCCAGCGAGATGAACGTGGTCAGGGCGGCGCCCTTGTTGCCGCGCTCTTCCTTGTCGACCTGGACTACGACTTCCTGGCCTTCGCGCAGGAGTTCCTTGATCCCGGCCTTGTCGGGATTGAGGCCTTCGGCGAAGTAGTCGGGGGAGATTTCCTTCAGCGGCAGGAAGCCGTGGCGCTCGCCGCCATATTCGACGAAGGCCGCTTCCAGCGAAGGCTCAAGCCGCGTGATGCGGCCCTTGTAGATGTTCGACTTCTTCTGTTCCTTCGATGCCTGTTCGATATCGATGTCGTACAGGGTTTGGCCATCCACGATGGCGACCCGCTGTTCTTCAGCCTGCGTGGCGTTGATCAGCATCCGCTTCATTGTTGTGTCCTCACGCGCTCAACCGCGAGGAACGCCGGGGGCTTGCACCCTGAATCCTT
>JBBQHA010000192.1:0-4573 GCA_038323475.1 Lysobacterales bacterium | reverse complement strand
TCGGTCCCGTACCGCTCGATGAACTCCGCCATCGACAGCCCCCGCTGCAACTGCACCTTCTTCGCGCTCATGACCCACCTCCGCATCGACAGTGGGCGTAGCATCAGATCAGCCCGTCGCATGGCCTGCGAATGGCTGAGGCTCGGTAGGAATCAGGTAGTCGCTTCTGTACCTCTGCACTTCAGATGCGGGCATGTGCTTGAAGAGCACGCATACGGTGTGGCTTCCTTTCTGTTTTCCTTGCTCGACTTAGTCCCAGTCTGATATTTCGGATCTGCTGAACCTGACAACTTGACCGTTCTTGACGCCGGTCGCATTACCTTGGTTCGTCAGCGAGGATTCCAACGAAGCTCGACCCTTCATGCTTGAACGGCGTAACCCACATGTGTTCGGCGCCATTGGCGTACTTGAATTTCAGCTTGAGTTTGAATCCTGACGCGCCCTTGGGAGGATTGGCGTTGATCCTCAGAAACCTGGCAAGAGAAGCCTGTGCTTGCCGGATGGCCGCATTCATTTCCCTGTCTTCAGTTCCGACCAGCATCGTATGGTCTTCAACCTTGTCAGATCCGACAGCGATGGACGACAGGGCGATGCCGGCAACGAACCAGAGCCGTTTCATCATTTTCTCCATCTAAGTCATGAGCTTCATTGGCTTGAAGGCATTCATGCACAACATCGGATCGTCAGTAGTAACGCCGACTTCAGCGACTGCGCAAAACCGCCAATTCCCCAAGCGCCAGCAACTCTGCCCCAGCCGACCCCATCGGTTGCAGCGCATCCCGCATCGCCTCGCCAAGTTCGTCCAGCAACCTGCGCGACCCCTCGATCCCGAGCAACGCCGGATACGTCGACTTTGCCTGTGCCGCATCCTTGCCCGCCGTCTTCCCGAGTTCCGCGGAACTGCCCTCGACATCGAGGATGTCGTCGCGGATCTGGAATGCGAGGCCGAGCGCGCCAGCATAGTTGTCGAGCCGCAGCAGCATGCTGTCGTCCGCGTGCGCGCACAGCGCGCCCATGCGCACCGACGCACGGATCAGCGCGCCGGTCTTGAGCGCGTGCATGCGTTCGAGTTCGATGAGGCTTTGGACGCTGCCGGTCGCGGCGAGGTCCAGTGCCTGTCCGCCGCACATGCCGGCGGTGCCGCTTGCGCCGGCGAGGGTGGCGATCAGCGCGACGCGCAGCGCTGCATCGCCATCGGCTGCGACCAGCACTTCGACTGCGAGCGTCTGCAGTGCGTCGCCGGTGAGGATTGCGGTGGCTTCGTCGAACGCGACGTGCACGGTCGCGCGGCCGCGGCGCAACGCGTCGTCGTCCATCGCTGGCAGGTCGTCGTGCACGAGCGAATACGCATGCATGAGTTCGACCGCGACTGCTGGCGCATCGAGCGCGGACTCGTCGGCTCCGCAGGCGACGCCGGTCGCATAGACGAGTTGCGGGCGGATCCGCTTGCCGTCGCCGAGCACGGCGTAGCGCATCGCCGCATGCAGGCGTTGCGGGCTGGTCGTTTCATCGGGCAGTGCGCGATCCAGCGCGGCGTGCAGCCGTGCCGCGCGGCGCGCGAACGCCTGTTCAGTCGGCATCGGGGGCGAAGCGCTCGGCGTTGTCGGGATCGCCCAGGTCGCTGAGCAGCTTCACCCGCAGTTCGGCCTGTTGCAGCGCGCCCTGGCATTGCCGGTACAGCGCGACGCCGCGCTCGTACGCGCCGAGCGATTCGTCGAGCGACATCTCGCCCTTTTCCATGCGTTGCACGAGTTGTTCGAGTTCGTCGAGCGAGCGTTCGAAGCCGGCGACCACGGACGGCGCGGGTTCGATGGTGGAAGCGGGGGATTTCTTCGGCATGCGCGCAGTGTGTCGCCGCGGGTCCGGGCGGTCAATCGGGCGTTTCGCCGGGATCGGGAATCCAGCGCAGCTGCGTGCCGCGCCCTCGCAGCCATGCGTCCATGCGCGCCGACAAGACCGAGTCGCCGGCAGCCAGCAACTCGCCATCGTTCGCGAACAGCAGCGGCATCCGCTTGCGCAGCCAGGGCGGCACTTCGCGTCCCTGCAGAACGTGCTTGAGCGCGTGGCTGTGGTCGCGCCCGGGCAGGCGGATGCGTTCGCCGCCGATCCGTGCGCGAACGGTCAGCGGCGTGTCGAAGCCATCGGCGCCAAGCAGATCGAGCAGGGCGCCATCGGGCAGGCGCAATGGCGTGCGACCGTCCCAACTCGCGCTCCAGTCCGGCGGCAATGGTGCCGATGGATGCATCGCATGCAGGCGATCCCGCCAGCGATGGACGACCACATCCGCCCAGGCGACGCGCGCCTCGCCATCGGCACGTGCGCGCAGCAGGTCGCGTTCGATCGCCGCAAGGATCCGCGCGGGCGGCGTGTGTCCATCGAGGCGTGCCAGCCACGTCCGCAGGATGCGCGCGCGCTGCGCGCGAGGTAGCGCGACCAGGCCGGAAAGCGACAGCGCATCGGCCGCGACCTGTAGCGCATCGAGCTGGACGGCCGTCGCTGCGGCCAGCAATTGCGACTGCTCGGCGATCAGCGCCGCGCTGCGCGCGAGATTGCGCGATGCATGTGGCCAGCGTTCCGCGAGCAGCGGCAGCACGCGATGGCGCAGGAAGTTGCGGTCGTAGCGTGGGTCCGCGTTGGACGGGTCCTCGATCCAGCGCAGCCCATGCGCCGTCGCGTATGCGCGCAGCGTCGTGCGCGGCAGGTCGAGCAAGGGTCGCCACAGGTGGAGCATGCCAAGCCGCGAACGTCGATGCATCGCCGCGAGGCCGTCGCCGCCGGCGCCGCGCAACAGCCGCAACAGGATGGTTTCTGCCTGGTCATCGCGGTGGTGGGCGAGCGCGAGCACTTCGTCCGCACCCAGCGATCCGCGAAATGCCTGCAGCCGGGCCGCGCGCGCCGCGCCTTCCGGCCCGCGGCCATCGCCATGGTCGACCTGCACGCGCCTCACCTGCAGCGGCACTCCGAGTTCGAGGCAGACATCCTCGCAATGCGCGGCCCACGCATCCGCGTTCGGATGCAGGCCGTGGTGGACATGCAATGCGCGCACGCCGCGGCGGTGCGCCTCCGTCGACGCTGTGAGCGCATGCAGCAATGCGGTCGAATCGAGTCCGCCGCTGAAGCCGACGACAAGCGTCGCTTCCGGCAGCGGATGCAATGCGATAGAAACGACGCTCACATCGAATCCGGTTCACGTCGTGTGGCGAGATTTTCGCCCCCCTCCCCCCTCGCGGGGAAGGGGCTGGGGGAGAGGTGTGCCACGTGCATTGCCGTCAAGATCGATTCGAGTACCGCGTCGATGTTGTCGAGAATTTCATGGTTCCAGAGTCGCAAGATCCGGAATCCTTGCGATGCAAGCCAGGCATCGCGTTGCGTATCGCTGGCTGACTCGTTGTGCTGGCTTCCATCGGCTTCGATAATCAATCGTTTGCCGAAGTGCACGAAATCCACGATGTAGGGTCCGATAGATTGCTGGCGCCGAAATTTCTCATCAGCGAGGTGATGCGCGCGCAGGTGCATCCACAGCAACCGTTCCGCGTCGGTCATTCGGATGCGCAGACTCCTGGCGAAATCGCGTTGTTGCATCGTGGACTTGCCCCTCTCCCCAATCCCTCTCCCACGAGGGGAGAGGGGCTTTCCGAACGTCAGGTCGCGAGGATGCCGAGTTCGCGGCCGATGCGCGTGAACGCGTCGATCGCGCGGTCGAGGTGTTCGCGCGTGTGCGCGGCGCTGATCTGGGTGCGGATGCGCGCCTGGCCTTTCGGAACGACCGGGAAGAAGAAGCCGATCGCGTAGATGCCTTCCTCCAGCAGCCGCGATGCGAAGCGCTGCGCGAGCGGCGCGTCGTACAGCATCACCGGGCAGATCGGATGCACGCCGGGCTTGATGTCGAAGCCGATCGCGGTCATGCGTTCGCGGAAATAGCAGGTGTTCTGCGTCAGCGTGTCGCGCAGGTCGCCAGCGGACGCGAGCATGTCGAACACCTTGATGCCCGCAGCGACCACGTGCGGCGGCAGCGAGTTCGAGAACAGGTACGGGCGCGAACGCTGGCGCAGCATTTCGATCACTTCGGACTTGCCCGTCGTGAAGCCGCCGAGCGCTCCGCCGAGTGCCTTGCCGAGCGTGCCGGTGATGATGTCGATGCGGTCGAGCACGCCTTTCACTTCGGCCGACCCGCGGCCGGTCGCGCCGAGGAAACCGGTCGCGTGGCATTCGTCGATATGCACGAGCGCGCCGTATTTCGTGGCGAGCGCGGTGATCTCGTCGAGCGGCGCGATGAAGCCGTCCATCGAAAACACGCCGTCGGTGGAGATCAGCTTGGTTCGCGCGCCCGCCGCATCAGCGGCCTGCAGCTGCGCTTCCAGGTCGGCCATGTCGCAGTTGGAATAGCGGAAGCGCTTGGCCTTGCACAGGCGCACGCCGTCGATGATCGAGGCGTGGTTGAGCGCATCGGAAATGATCGCGTCCTGTTCGCCCAGCAGCGGCTCGAACAAGCCGCCGTTGGCATCGAAGCAGGCCGCGTACAGGATCGTGTCCTGGGTGCCGAAGAACGCCGAGATCTTCGCTTCCAGTTGCT
>JBBQHA010000191.1:0-4609 GCA_038323475.1 Lysobacterales bacterium | reverse complement strand
CGGGGCAACGGCACGGCAATTCGCCGCGACCACATCGGCAGGATCGTGGCGGCCATGCGCGCACAACGACGCGCCGGATGTAGAGCCTGGTTTTGGCGGCGTGGTATGTTTACGGCCCCGCGGGGAGTTCCTTCATGGTCGAGTCCTATGCGTCGTCGCGCAGCGAAACCGCTGCGAAGAAAAAACTGTACGCCAGCGCGGAAGAAGCGCTGCGGGGCCTGGTTGCCGATGGCCATACGCTCGCGGTTGGCGGCTTCGGGCTTTGCGGCATCCCCGAGACGCTGATCGTCGCGTTGCGCGATTCCGGCGCGAAGGATCTGACGGTGATCTCCAACAATGCCGGCGTCGATGGATTCGGTCTGGGCCTGCTGCTGGAAACGCGGCAGATCCGGAAAATGATTTCGTCTTACGTCGGCGAGAACAAGGAGTTCGAGCGCCAGTACCTCAGCGGCGAACTCGAACTCGAATTCAACCCGCAGGGCACATTGGCCGAACGCCTGCGTGCCGGCGGCGCGGGGATCCCGGCGTTCTTCACCCGGACCGGCTACGGCACGATCGTCGCCGAAGGCAAGGAAACGCGCGTGTTCGATGGCCACCACTACGTGATGGAGACCGCGCTCAAGTCCGACGTGTCGCTGGTCAAGGCGTGGAAGGCCGACACCTCGGGCAACCTGCTGTTCCGCAAGACCGCGCGCAACTTCAACCCGGCGGTGGCGATGGCCGGGAAGATCACCGTGGTGGAAGTCGAGGAACTCGTCGAGACCGGCGCGATCGATCCGGACCAGGTCCATCTGCCCGGCATCTACGTCGACCGCATCGTCGTGAACGCCACGCCCGAGAAGCGCATCGAACAGCGCACCGTGCGCGCCAAGTCGTAAGGATCAAGACCATGCCCTGGACCCGCGATCAAATGGCGCAGCGCGCCGCGCTCGAACTCACCGACGGCGCCTACGTCAACCTCGGCATCGGCTTGCCGACGCTGGTCGCCAACTACATTCCGGACGGGATGGACGTGTGGCTGCAGTCCGAGAACGGCCTGCTCGGCATCGGCCCGTTTCCGACCGAAGACGAAGTCGATGCCGACCTGATCAACGCAGGCAAGCAGACCGTGACCGCGCGCGTCGGCGCGAGCTATTTCGGCAGCCACGACAGCTTCGCGATGATCCGCGGCGGTCATATCGACCTCGCGGTGCTCGGCGCGATGCAAGTCACCGACCAGGGCGACCTGGCGAACTGGATGGTGCCGGGCAAGATGGTCAAGGGCATGGGCGGCGCGATGGACCTCGTCGCCGGCGTCAAGCGCATCGTGGTGCTCATGGAACACACCGCCAAGGGCGGCGAGCACAAGATCCTGAAACAGTGCACGTTGCCGCTGACCGGGGTGGCCGTGGTCAACCGGATCATCACCGAACTTGCCGTGTTCGACGTCGGGCCGCAGGGACTGGTCCTGGTCGAGATGGCGGACGGCGTGACCGAAGACGAGCTGCGTGCGAAGACGGGTAGTGCCTTCGCGTCTGCGTAAGCGCCAGGCTTCACGCAAGAGCCGCCCGGGCGCAAGCCGATGAAGATCCTCCTGTGCGGCGGCGCTGGTTACATCGGGTCGCACATGTTGCGGCGCCTGTTGCGCGACGGGCACAGCGTTGTCGTGCTGGACAACCTGTCCACCGGCCATCGCGCAGCGGTGCGGGATGGCGAACTGGTGGTCGGCGACCTGCTGGATGCGCCGTTGCTGGAGCGTCTTTTCGCGCACCATCGTTTCGATGCGGCGATGCATTTCTGCGCGAAGTCGCTGGTCGCCGAATCCGTGCGCGAACCGTACGCCTGCTATCGCGACAATGTCGGCGGCACGCTCAACCTGCTGGCCGCGATGCGCATGCACGACGTGCAGCGCCTGGTCTTCTCCTCGACAGCGGCGGTGTACGGAATGCCGCTCGCCGACAGCATCGACGAGGAGCATCCGTGCAACCCGATCAACCCGTACGGGCGCAGCAAGCGGATGGTCGAGGAGATCCTGCGCGACGCGGCCCATGCGCATGGCTTGCGTTCGGCGAGCCTGCGCTATTTCAATGCCGCCGGCGCAAGCGGTGATGCATCGATCGGAGAGGCGCACGAACCGGAAACGCACCTCATCCCGAATGCCCTGCGCGCTGCCGATGTCGGTGCGGCGCCGCTGTCCGTGCACGGCACCGACTACCCGACCCGCGATGGCACCTGCGTGCGCGATTACGTGCACGTCGAGGACCTTGCCGATGCGCATCTCGCCGCGCTGACCTGGCTCGACACGCACGACGGCGCGCATGCGTTCAATCTTGGCAGCGGCACGGGTTTCAGCGTGTTCGACATCCTGCATGCGGCAGGCAACGTCATCGGGCGCGGGATCCCATGGATACCGGCGGCGCGGCGCGCAGGCGATCCGGCGACGCTGGTGGCGGACAGCGCCCGCGCGCGCGATCGGCTCGGCTGGCGGCCATGCCACACGCAGATCGAGTCGATCATCGATTCGGCGTGGCGATGGCATCGCCGGCGTCGCTATTGAACCGGCCGCCGCAAGGACAACGCTGCCGGACTCAACGCGGCAGCTGGTGGCGCGAGAAAACCACGATGCTGGATGCGAAGAATGCGCTGGCCATCATCTGCGCAGCGAGCAGCACGGCAGCTAGCGAGGCGATGAACGGCTTCAGGAAAGCGCCGTACACCAGCGCCGAAAACCCGGTGCGCTGCCAGGCCGCGAAGCAATCCCAGGCGCCTGCGCCGCCGGCTAGCAGCAGCGCCAGCGATAGGACCAACAGGCTTTCCAGCGATACGAGCCGCGACATCCGGCGTTGCAGGGCATTGCCTTCCCGCTTGATGTTGAAGGCGCTGGCGATCGAGCGCGCGATCACGCCGAACAACAGGAACTGCGCGCCGAGCAATGCCAGGAACACGAAGAAGACGTACGAATGCACGTCCAGCGTCACTCCGTGCGCGACCTGCCACGGCCCGCGATACAACAGCAGCATGCCGGCCACGCCGGTCGCCGACAGCGCCAGCCCCGGCAACACGAACAGGTAGCGCGGCGAGAACATCAGCAGGAAGCGCAGGTGCCGCCAGCCGTCGCGCCAGGTGCGCAGGTGCGGCGCGCGCGAACGCCCGTCCTTGCGAAGCGTGGTCGGGACTTCGTCGATGCGGTAGTGCGAGAGCGCGCTCTTGACCACCATCTCGCTGGCGAATTCCATACCCGTCGTCAGCAGGTTCAACGCGCGGATGCGATCGCGATTGAAACCGCGCAGGCCGCAATGGAAATCGCGGATCGGAATCCGGAAGAACAGGCGGCCGAGGAAACTCAGGACGGGATTGCCGAGATGGCGATGCAGGAACGGCATCGCGCCAGCCTCGATGCCGCCACGGAAACGGTCGCCCATCACCAGCTCGGCACCATCGCGCAGGCGTCGCACGAACGGCATCAGATCGGAAAAATCGTAACTGCCGTCGGCATCGCCCATGATCACGTAGCGGCCGCGCGCATCGGCGATTCCGCCGATCAGCGCAGCGCCGTAGCCTTTTCCAGGCACCGCCAGCGTGCGCGCACCGGCAGCGAGCGCGAGTGCCTGCGAACCATCCGTGCTGCCGTTGTCGGCGACCAGCACCTCGCCTTCGATGCCGCTGGCCTGGAGGAACGCATTCGCCTCGTGCACGCAGGATGCGATCGTCTCGGCCTCGTCGAGGCAGGGAATCAGGATGGTCAGTTCGATCGCGTCCACGACTTCGCTTCCAGGCCCGCCCGCAAGGATCACGCAAGACCCGTGGACGCATCGTCCATGCGCGGGAAATGCGCCAGCGCCTGCGGGTTGGCCAGCGCGTCGAGGTTCCTGACCGGGCGGCCGTGGATCGCATCGCGGACCGCGAGTTCGACGACCTTGCCGGAGCTGGTGCGCGGGATGTCGGCAACCTGCAGGATCGTCGCGGGGACGTGCCGCGGCGTGGTGTTGTCGCGGATCTGATTCCTGATGCGGTCGCGCAGCGCATCGTCGAGCGCGATGCCTTCACGCAGTTGCACGAACAGCACGACGCGCACATCCCCCTGCCAGTCCTGGCCGACGCAGATGCTTTCGAGCACTTCGGGGAGTTGTTCGACCTGCCGATAGATCTCGGCGGTGCCGATGCGCACACCACCAGGATTGAGGGTGGCGTCGGAACGGCCATGGATGATCACGCCATCGTGTTCGGTCAGACGCGCGAAATCGCCCTGGCACCACACGCCGGGATGGCGTTCGAAATACGCTGCCCGGTATTTGCTGCCGTCGGCGTCGTCCCAGAACCCGATCGGCATCGACGGGAACGGCGCGACGCAGGCGAGTTCGCCGGTCGCTTCGCGCAACGAGGTGCCGTCGTCGTCGAGGATCTGCACGGCCATGCCGAGCCCACGGCACTGCAATTCGCCGCGCCACACGGGAAGGATCGGGCAGCCGATGGCGAAGCAGGACAGGATGTCGGTACCGCCGGAGATCGACGACAGCAGCACACGGTCCTTCACGTCGCGATAGACGTAATCGAAACTCTCCGGCGCGAGCGGCGATCCGGTCGAGAGGATCGTCCGCAATGCGGTGAGCCTGTGGGTTTCGGCAGGCTT
>JBBQHA010000190.1:0-4638 GCA_038323475.1 Lysobacterales bacterium | reverse complement strand
GAACGCCTGCGCATCGTGTTCAGTTGCATCACGAGCTGGCCGGACGGCAGCATCGGCTTCCGCCCACAGAGCGGGCTGATCCATCGCTGGCTCGCATGGCGCGGCGAGCCGTTCAAGTGGGCGATCGAGCCACAACTGGTGCCGGATTTCCTTGCCGGCCATGGTTTCCGGCTGGTCGAGATGGCCTTGGCGCGCGACTTCTCCGAGCCATCGGCGCCGGGCGGGACGCTGCTCGAGGGTGAAAACCTGGTCGTGTGCGAACCGGGTTGAGCGCCGCGGTCAGCGCCCGTACCCTCCACTCACTCGGGCTGCGAAACGACCTTCAAAACATCCACGGTCGTCGCGTCGTGGCCGCTGTGCGCCACATCGGCGAGGGCGACGATGCCGCACAGCCTGCCGTCGTCGTCCACCACCAGCATCCGACGCAGCATGTGCTCTTCCATCCGTGCGCAGCATTCGCGCAGGCTGGTGTCGTCGTCGACCGTCGCGCAGGGCGAACTCATGCAGTCGGCCGCGGTGGCTTCCGCCGGGTTCCGGCCGGCCGCGACGATGCGGATCGCGATGTCGCGATCGGTGATCGTGCCGACGGGCTTGAGCGTATCCATCGCATCGACGACGGGGATGAGTCCGCAGTCGCGATCCTTCATCAACTGCGCGACCTCGCGCAACGACGAGATGGGCGTGCAGCACGCCGGATTAGCGGTCATCACCGACTTGACGTTCATGGATGCATCCTTCCTGCCGCGCAACTGGACGGGCATCGTCTCACGCGCGGCATGCATGCGGAACACCATGCTAATCTCGTTCGCACAGACGGCCCAGGGGCAGCGCGATGGCAGCGCCGCGCCGCGGACCTGCAACCCATCCTGCACTGAACAGCGAGAAATGCCCTTGGCCAAGCCCAATTACCAGTTCGACAAGCGCCAGCGCGACCTGGCCAAGAAGAAGAAGCAGGACGAAAAGCGCCAGCGCAAGCTCGCCAAGGGTCCGGACGATGCGGCTCCCTCGCCGCCGGACGACCCGCAAACGCGCTGATGCCTGCCCGATCCGGCGCAATCGCCCGGATCAGGAATCCATGCGCACCAGATCGGCGTAAGCCGGATGCCGCCTGATCCAGGCCGCCACGTAGGCGCAATTCGGCACCACGTCCATGCCCCGCGCCCGCGCGCTGTCCAGCGCATGTTGGCTCAACGTCGCCGCGATGCCGCGTCCGGCGACCTCTGTCGGCACCTCGGTATGGTCGAGCAACAGCGTATTGCCGTGGATGCGGTAGACAAGCACGCAAAGATGGCCGTCCAGCATGGCTTCGAAGCGCTGAGCGGCGGCATTGTCGACGACCGCGATCACCATTCCGTGCGCTCCGGCAGCAGCCCGCGCAGTTCCGGATCGGTGAGGTTGCGCCACTGGCCCGGCTTCAGTGCGCCGAGCTTGATGTTGACGATGCGCACGCGACGCAACTGCGTCACCCTGTAGTCGAACGCCTCCGCCATCAGCCGGATCTGCCGGTTCAGTCCCTGGGTCAGCACGATCCGGAAACCGAACTTCGCGAGCTTCGACGTGCGGCAAGGTTTGGTCATCTCCCCGTGCACGCGCACGCCGCGCGCCATCCCGGACAGGAATTCGGGCGTCACCGGACGGTTCACCCCGACCAGGTATTCCTTTTCGTGATGGTTCTCGGCGCGCAGGATCGCGTTGACGATGTCGCCATTGCTAGTCAGCAGGATCAGGCCGTCGGAATCCTTGTCCAGCCTTCCGATCGGGAAGATGCGCTGCTGATGCGCGACGCAATCGATGATATTTCCCTTGACCGTGCTCTCGGTCGTGCAGGTGATCCCGACCGGCTTGTTGAGCGCGATATAGACATGCTTGCGGGCGCCGGGTTTGGTCGCGCGCGCGCGCAATTCCTGGCCGTCCACGCGCACGTCGTCGCCGGGCTCGACCTGCACGCCCATGCCGACCACCTGGCCGTTGATGGTGACCCGCTTTTCCGCGATCAGCCGGTCGGCTTCGCGCCGCGAGCAATAACCGCTTTCGCCGATGTGTTTGTTCAGTCGCATGGGCGGGCATGCTGGCGCATTCGGCGTCCGCTGTCATCCGTGCGCATGCTGGCGCATGTCGCGTCGGCTGTTCAATGAGCGCCAGCCACGCCGACTTCCAGCACCGTGAAGGTATCGGGCTTCATCGGCGGACGCGTATGCGGCGGCGCGTTCGCGGGCAGCGGATCGAATTCGGCGGCAGGCAGGTAGATGCGATGCGTGGCCTCGTCGAGCACCATCGTGCGCGCGCTCTTCTGGGTCGGCACGGTCGCGACGACGCTGTAATGGTCGGCATCGTCCTGGTGCACGACGGTGAGCGTTCCATCCTTGCCGTTCGGGCAGAACACCAGCCCGCGCGTCGCATCGAACGCAGCGCCGTCGGGGCCGGCGCCGATCGCCACGTCGGCGACATGCTCGCCCGTATCGGCGGCGGTCACCACCATCCTGCCGTTGCGGCATACCGAGAACAGCCGGCGATGCGCGGTGTCGAACGCCAGGCCCGACGGCTCCTCGCAATCCGGGAGTTTCCACGTCGCCAGGACCGTCGCGGCGTTCGGATCGATCGCGGAGATCTCGCCCTTGTCCTCGATGTTCACGAACACGTGGCCATGCTCGTCGGTGCGCGCGAACTCCGGCGTGCCGTCGAGTGCGATGGTGCCGACGACCTTGCGCGTGACCGGATCGATCAGGGTCGCATTCGCGCTGTCGCCGTTGAATGCGATCACGCGTTGCGACGCGGGGTCGTAGATGATCGCATCGGGGTCCTTGCCGGTGACCTTGATGTCGCCCAGCGGCTTGAGCGTCTTCAGGTCGAATACGGTCACGCTGTCGGTCTTGCCGTTGCTCGCGAATCCGAGATGCAACGCCGGCACCAGCGCGATCCCATGGACGCCCCCGGCACTCGGTACTTCGCCGACGGGCTTGCCGGTGAGCGTATCGACCACGACGACGCGATCGCTGCGGCTCAGGTACAGCCGATGCGCAGCGGAATCCACGGTCAAGTCGTCCCAGCCGCCAGCGCCGCCGAGCGCAAGGCGCCGCAGCACGCTGTCGCCCGCTGCCGCTGGAGGGGCGTCCTGCGCGATCGCCGTCGAAGTGGACAACAAGGCTGTCAGCAGGGCTGCGTGCAATGGATGCATGGATCGTCTCCGTGTCGGATCGTCGTGGATGCCCGGATGGCACCGGGACGGAGGGCATCGTAATCGGACGCCGTTACGCCACGCTGTCGGATGGATGCCCCAAGCGCATCAATCGATCCGCCGAATCCTGAAACTGCGGCCCTTGATCTTGCCCGCGCGCAAGCGTTCCAGCGCACGCGCGGCCTGGTCGCGTTTGACCGCGACGTAGCTGCGCGTGGCAAACGTGTCGATCTTGCCGATCGCGTCGGCGCCCAGCCCTGCCTCGCCAGTCAACGCGCCGACCACGTCGCCGGGCCGCAACTTGTCCTGGCGGCCGCCGTCGATCGCGAGCGTGGTCATCGCCGGCGGCGGCGGTTTCGGAAATCGCTGCGACAGGTCCACCCTGCCCCACTTCGCGGTGGCGCCTAGCGCGGTTTCGATCATCCCGACGCGCCCGGTTTCGCGCGATGCAACCAGGTTCAATGCAAGCCCGGAATTGCCAGCGCGTCCGGTGCGGCCGATCCGGTGCACGTGCGCATCGGCGTCGGTCGGCAACTCGTAACTGATGACGGCCGGCAACTCCTTGATATCGAGGCCGCGCGCGGCGACATCGGTCGCGACCAGCACCGCGCAACTGCGGTTCGCGAAACGCACCAGCACCTCGTCGCGGTCGCGCTGTTCCATGTCGCCATGCAGCGCGAGCGCGACGTAGCCCCATTGCGCGAGTTGTTCAGCCACCGCGTCCACGTCGCGCCTGGTATTGCAGAACACCAGCGCCGCTTCGGGCCGGTGCATCGCCAGCAGCGCCGCGAGCGCATCGAGCTTGCGCGCCGGCTCGACCTCGTAATAGATCTGTTCGATGTCGTCGTCGGCGTGATCCACCGTCACTGCGACCGGATCGCGCTGCACGCGGCCGCTGATCGCGCGGATGGTTTCCGGCCACGTCGCCGAGAACAGCAGCGTCTGCCGCTTTTTCGGGGCCTGTTTCACGATCGCCGTGATGTCTTCCTCGAAGCCCATGTCGAGCATGCGGTCGGCTTCGTCCAGCACGAGCACGGTCAGAGCTTCGAGCTTGAGGGCCTTCTTCGTGAGCAGGTCCTGGATGCGGCCTGGCGTGCCGACGACGATGTGCGGAGGATGCGCGAGCGACGCGACCTGCGGTCCGAGCGGTATGCCGCCGCACAGCGTCAGCACCTTGACGTTCGGCACCAGCCGCGCAAGTCGGCGGATTTCCTTGCTGACCTGGTCGGCGAGTTCGCGGGTCGGGCACAGCACGAGCGCCTGGGTGGAGATCGCGCCGGCATCGAGCTTCGACAGCAGCGCGAGTCCGAACGCGGCGGTCTTGCCGCTGCCGGTGCGCGCCTGCGCGATAACGTCGCGGCCTTCGAGCATCGGCGGCAGGCTCGCGGCCTGGATCGGGGTCATCTGCGCGTAGCCGAGCGCATCGACGGCTTGCAGCAGTGCGGGTTGCAGGGGCAACGAGG
>JBBQHA010000189.1:0-4854 GCA_038323475.1 Lysobacterales bacterium | reverse complement strand
CAGACACGCGTTTCACTGGCAGTTCCACCATGCACGCCGACCCGGGCAGATCGCGATGAACAACGACAACCTGATGCTGTTCTCCGGCAACGCCAACAAGCCGCTCGCGCTGGCGGTTTGCCGCGAACTCGGCATTCGCCTCGGCAAGGCCCTGGTCGGCAAGTTCTCCGACGGCGAGGTCCAGGTCGAGATCGAGGAGAACGTGCGCCGGCAGGAAGTGTTCGTGATCCAGTCCACCTCCGCGCCGAGCGCGGAGAACCTGTTCGAGGTGCTGGTCCTGATCGACGCGCTCAAGCGCGCATCCGCCGCCAGCGTGACCGCCGTTGTCCCTTATTTCGGCTACGCGCGACAGGATCGCCGCCCGCGCTCGGCGCGCGTGCCGATCACGGCGAAGGTCGCCGCGAAGATGTTCGGCGCGATCGGTGCCGATCGCGTGCTGACCGTCGACCTGCACGCCGACCAGAGCCAGGGCTTCTTCGACATGCCCGTCGACAACGTGTACGCCTCGCCGCTGCTGCTCGCGGACATCTGGCGCACCCAGGGCACCGACAACCTGGTCGTGGTCAGCCCCGACGTCGGCGGCGTGGTGCGCGCCCGCGCGATCGCCAAGCGCCTCGACGACGCCGACCTCGCGATCATCGACAAACGTCGCCCGCGCGCGAACGTGGCCACGGTCATGAACATCATCGGCGACGTCGCCGACCGCACCTGCGTGCTGGTGGACGACATCGTCGATACCGCCGGCACCCTGTGCGCCGCGTCCGCCGCATTGAAGGAGCAGGGCGCCCGCAAGGTGCTCGCGTACTGCACCCACCCGGTGCTGTCCGGCGCGGCGATCGACAACTTCAATCGCTCGCAGCTCGACGAACTCGTCGTGACCGACACCATCCCCCTCAGCGAAGCCGCGATCGCCTGCCCGAAGATCCGCCAGCTCAGCGTGGCCGAACTGCTGGCCGAGACCATCCGCCGCATTGCGTTCGGCGAGTCGGTGAGTTCGCTGTACGTCGATTGATCGACGGACAGGTTTCTACAGGCCGGGTGTCCTTGGCTTCCTGTCGTGAGGGCTGTGTTCGTCCATCGAGCCCTTACCCGGCGATGCGCATATTCTGCGGCTCGCACTGGCCGACTTTTTAACTTTTTCACGGATAAATGAAACGAACTGCTTGTCCATGCGACGCTTGGCAGTCGCGGCATTGCTGCACGCAGCATTACTGGGTGCCTCTGGGGCTGCTCACGCCAGAAACCCTCATGCGGATGGCAACTAATGCGGCTCCCCTTTGTACATGGTGTATATTCCTCAATGTAGGTCCGAATCACTCGTCGACTGCCGACTCGACTCGCTGGTCGGTTTCGCCGGAATCGCGCATGCAGAAACCGCCCCCGGCTGTGCGGGCGCGGACGCGTCGACGGACTAAATATTTTCCTGGCCGATTCCATCCTGTGAAACGGTTTTTTCCTGTTGATCGCTGGAGATTTCTTGAACGTCAAGCCCATGTACCTGCTTGCGCTGCTCGTCGGATTGCTATTCAGCAGCGGAGTTGCGTCCGCGAACGACGGCACTCTGCCGTTCACCAACGATTCCTATGGGAACCTTCCGCATACGGCGACGATAGCAGAGCAGGTCGATCTGGCCTGGGCGCAATATCAGCTGGAGTGGAAGGACGCATTTCCCGGATGCTCCTACACGTTGTCCGGCGGAGGCGGCGGCGACTTCGGACCTGGGTTCATCCCCGTCGCAAAGATGACCCTCCAAGGGACATGCGGGGGTTACATCACGATCCTCGCCGGGAAGGGCTTTTACGTCAGAAAGAACAAACACAAGCCACGCGTGAAGCACAACTGCGACCCCTGCATGGGAAAAGCGAAAGTCGGCGAGCCGATCGATGTCGGCACCGGCAACATGGATTTCAGCGAGACCGATTTCAAATCGCCGGAAAGCCGACTGCAATACACCCGCTATTACAACAGCCTGTCCGCCTCGGACAAGACAGCCACGGGGTTCGGATGGCGTGGTTCGCTGGATACGAACGTATCGTCGATATTCGTCGAGGTGCAGCCTGAACCCAATGGAATGATGGATTCCTCGTCGATCTATTCGTCGCCGCAGGACGCTTGCGCCCAGGGATGGGCTGAGATATCGCAGGGCAGGCCCGAGGATGCTGGCATCTCGGCCGTGTGGGCTCTGTCGGGAACGGATTGGATCTGCAAATTGATCGACGCCCAGGGAGCGGTCGTCGGAACCATCCCGGTTTACAGCGACGATGCTGTCCAAGCCATGCCCGGTGCGCCCACCAAGATCCAGGTAGGGGTTACCGTTCAGCGCGACGACGGCATGACCTACGATTTCTACTGCAATGGGGGTTATTGCAGCGCATCGCTGATCGTATCCGTAAAGCTCACCGTCGATGCGGGTGGAAACTACACCTTCGTCGACGAGGACGGGACGACCGACCGGTACGACTCCAGCGGTCTCCTTCAGACCAGGACATGGAGGGACGGGTACCGGCTTTCCGTCACCCATAATTCCGACGCAACCGTGCAGTCGATCGCCGACAACCACGGCCGTGCCCTCGTTCTTGGCTATGACGTCAATAGTATGCTGGCATCACTGTCCACACCGGACGGGAAGTCGATCCAGTACAGCCACGACGCGAATGCCCTGCTCAAGTCGGTGACCTATTCGACCGGATCGTCAACCACCAGCACCCGGAGCTATCAGTACAACAATCCATCGTTCCCGAAACTCCTGA
Organism: Lysobacterales bacterium; assembly: GCA_038323475.1. Taxonomy (GTDB): domain Bacteria; phylum Pseudomonadota; class Gammaproteobacteria; order Xanthomonadales; family Xanthomonadaceae; genus SZAS-103. The sequence goes on along the minus strand of JBBQHA010000189.1, from coordinate 2,104 downwards.
CGGGCGTTGTCGACGAAAATACGACGAACGGAACGCCCTACACGACGTGGAGCTACGACACCAACGGCTATGCGAACGGGAGTGCGAGCGCCGGTGGCGTCAACTCGTTCTCGATCGTCTACAACTACAACGGCACCGGAAACGCCGCGGTGACCGATGCACTGCAGACCCAGCGCATCTACTCTTTCAGAAGCGATTTCGATTCGCCAGCGGTCTCATCGATCAGCGGGCCGTTCTGCGCGGACTGCGGCTCGGCAGCATCGAACCAATTCGACAGCGCTGGCTATCTTTCCCGGGCGACGGACTGGAACAACAACGTCACCGCCTACACGTTCGGATCCAATGGCTTGCTGGGCGACCGCGTCGACGCGCAGGGCACTGCCATCCAGCGCACGACCCACCTCGATTGGGACGCCGGCCTGCGCAACCCGCTGCACTACATGCTCAAGGACGCCAGCAACGCGATGGTCGCCAAGACCGACTGGACCTACAACGCGCGCGGCCAGGCGTTGACGCAGACACAGACCGATCCGGTCACCAGCGCCACACGCACCACGACCTATACCTATTGCGACACCGTCACCGGACCGTGTCCGATCCTTGGCCTGTTGAAGACCGTCGATGGACCGCGTACCGACATCAGCGATGTCACGACCCTGACCTACTACACGGCCGACGAACCCAGCTGCGCGTCTGCGCCGGCCACGTGTCCGTACCGCAAGGGCGACCTGTGGAAAGTCACCAACGCGCTCGGCAAGATCGCGACGCTGACCAAGTACGATGGCGCCGGCCGCGTGCTGCAGTTCAAGGACGCGAATCTGGTCACCACCGACCTGACCTACAACGCGCGTGGCTGGCTGACCCAGCGCGCGGTGCGCGGCACCAACAACAGTTCCACGACCGACGACAGCATCACCAAGTACACCTACGACAACGTCGGCCAGGTCAAGAGCATCACCAATCCGACCGGCGCGACCATCGGTTTCACCTACGACGCCGCGCATCGTTTGACCGACATCGCCGACAACTTCAACAACACGATCCACGATACCCTCGACGCCGCCGGCAACCGCACCGAAGACGCGACCAAGGACCCAGCGGGCGTCCTCAAGCACAGCGTCGTACGCGCCTACAACGCACTCGACCAACTCACGTCCGTCGCTAATGCGAACGTCGCCCCGCTCAATGGTGCGCACATCGCCGACTACACCTACGACGCGAACGGCAATCCCAACCAGGTCACCGACGGCCTCGGCCACGTCAGCACCAGCAACTACGATGCGCTCGATCGCCTGACCCACACCTTGGGCGATGCGGCCGGCATCCAGGCCAACACGTCCATCGCCTACGACGCCCTCGACCGTCCGACCCAGGTCACCGACCCGCAGGGCCTGAACACGACCTACCAGTACGACGGCCTCGGCAACGCGACCAAGCTGACCAGCCCGGACACCGGCATCACGACGTCGACCTTTGACGCCGCCGGCAACCACAAGACCAGGACCGACGCGCGCGGGGTCACCGCGACCTACAGCTACGACGCACTCAATCGCCTGACCGGGATCGTCTATCCGACCACGGCGCTCAACGCGACCTTCGCCTACGACCTCGACACGACCGCCATGGGTTGCGGGGGCGCCGAATTGTTCGGCGTCGGCCACCTGACCTCGGTTACCGATGGATCGGGTTCCACCAAGCTGTGCTACGACCGCTTCGGCCGGATGACCCGCAAGATCCAGGTCGTCGGCAGCGCGACGCTGGTGACGGCGTACGCCTACGACCTCGCCGGCAACATCACCCAGGTCACCACACCGGCCGCCACCCTGATCAAGTACACCCGCGACGCCGCAGGCCGGATCACCAAGGTGGCCCATCGCCGCAGTGGCCAGAGCACCGATACCACCGTCGTCAGCAACGTGACCTACTACCCGTACGGCCCGGTCGCGAGCATCACCTACGGCAACGGCCGCGTGCAGACGCGCAGCTACGACAAGGATTACGTGGTCAGCGCAGTCTCCGAACCAGGCACAGGCGGCCTGTTCATGACCTTCGGTCGCGACGTGGTCGGCAACATCACCCAGGCCAAGACCACCAGCACCGGCAC
>JBBQHA010000188.1:0-4918 GCA_038323475.1 Lysobacterales bacterium | reverse complement strand
CATGTTCATTGCGTACGAGCGGTTGACATTCGCGGATCGCACGTTCGTCCAGCGCGACCCCGCTTCCAAAGCCGCGCCCGGTCGCTCGATCCTGTCCGTGGCCGATGCTTCGCACGACGACGAGGCGCACCAGATTTCCGATTGGCAATTCCTGACCCTGCAACCCGACCTGATGGGCAAGCCGCAACCGCAACAGCGCACCAGTGGCGGCGTGCATTTGCAACGCGACGGCTCGAACATTGCCGACTACCTGCTGGACATCCTGCGGCTGTCGCCGGATGCGTTCGACGGCATCGTGCGCACCATGGAGTACGTGCTGCCTTACGCGCGTGACTTGCAGCCCTCCGTGACGTCGGAGCTGGAGCGCAAGTCCTACCTGCAGTTGACCGAAGCGGACTTCAAGGTGCCGGGCTGGATGTTGTCCACCGGCACCCTGCGCGTATTGGCGCTGCTTGCCGTGCTGCGGCATCCGAAGCCGCCGCCGCTGATCGTCGTGGAAGAGATCGAGAACGGCCTCGACCCGCGCAGCATCCATCTGCTGGTCGAGGAAATCCGCACCGCCGTGCAGTCGGGCATCACCCAGGTCGTGGTCACCACGCACTCGCCGTACCTGCTGGATCTGCTCAAGCTCGACCAGATCGTGCTGGTCCATCGCGATGAGAAAGGTCAACCCCGCTTCCAGCGCCCGCAGGATTCGGAATCGCTGCAACGCTGGTCGCAGGAGTTCTCGCCGGGTCGCCTTTACACGATGGGCAAGTTGCACGAGGCAGCGCAGTGAAGGTCGGCATGATCTTCGAGTGCGGCCCGCAGGGCGCGGACAAACTTGTCTGCGAATATCTGGGTTCGCATGTTCGCGGAGACGTCGCATTCAGTTCGATCACGCTCGACAACAAGGCGAACCTGATGCGGGATGCCGGCCAGGCTGCGAGGAAGCTGCTTGCCGATGGCTGTTGCTGCGTGCTGATTGTCTGGGACCTGCGGCCAGCGTGGGATAGCAAGAGCAAACTGTGCCGGCGCAGTGAGCGCGAGTCGGTTCTCGCGTCGATGGACACCGCCGGCATCGATGCGACCGCGCCGGTGCATCTGATTTGCATCGAGCAAGAACTGGAAAGCTGGTTGCTTGCGGATGATGGCGCGATTTCAGCGCTCCTGTCGACAGCAGCTCACCGGTACCCGGTTCGACGCGTCAAGAATCCGGATCGTGTCCCACAGCCCAAGGCCGCTATGATCAATCATTTCCAAAATGCGCGTGGCTGGCGCTACGACGACAAGGTAAATGCGATCCAGGTCCTGCGCGCTGCGCCGATCAATCTTCCGCGATTGCGGCAATCCACGAGTTTCAAACGATTCGAGCAGAAGCTGCTGGCCTGTTGACCAGCTTCATGAGCGGCAGGTTGTTTTCCAACGCCAAAGAAAACAACCGTTGAAATGGCATTAATTTGTTTTCCAACAGTCACTTGGGGACTACGTCTTTATCCCGGTGATTATTTTCTGGGAACGATGTGCGATTCCCCGATTGCGACTGCGGGACCGCAGTCGGGTTGCGCGGGCGGCGTCAGCGGCGCCAACAATCATTCGTTGCCGGTAGGACCGCCGACCGCTTGGGTGAGGTTCGCCTGCAGGTAATCCGAGGCCAGGCCTGCCAGGCGTTCAAGCATGTTCTTGTCCGCCGCGCCGAACGTCCAGGCCCCGGCCATTCCGCGCGCGTGCTGATAGAACTCCGGTTCGGCAATCAGGGCGCCGGTCGCCTTGTCGCTGATCCGGACCTTGATCAGGACCCTTGAACTGCCTGCGAGCGCACCCGCCCAGAGCCGCGCGCCGGTGCCGATGAAGGTGACTTTCTCGATGCGCGGTTCGATCAGCAGCACGCGCGGCGGATCGGCCTTGGCGGGCTGGGAATTGCGTGCGTTCACCCACGGCTCGATCCGCTTGTCCAGATCTGCCTGGAGGTCCTGCAACGCGACGTCATTCGCCTTCTGTCCCGCGTATGGGCTGCCCATGGCGACGCGTGCGACTTCAAACCGGTCGAACGCGGAAAACGCTTCCGCCGGAGCCGGATTCGTCGCGGAACTGGCCTGGAACGACTCGTAGGCGAACAGCGGCGACGACAGGATCAGGGAAAAGAGAACCAGGACAAACCTTCTCATGCTCAACAGTGGTTTCATGCGACTCTCCGGACGGGATGGTAGGGGTGGCGATCGAGCGGCGCATCGTACGGCATCCCGTCCGCAGTCGCATGGGTTGTTGCAACCATCACAATCGTCCAGCATCCATGACCGATCGACTTCCATCCTGCGAACACCGGCAATGAATTCCACATTCACCATCAGGGACTGGTCCGCTTTCGCTCCCGGCCTGGCCGACAAGGCGGAATGGATCGCCTGGGCCGCCGACCCGTTCCTGCCGCAGGGCGATGCGACGCCCGCGCTGGCGGAAATGCAGCCCTTGCTGCGCCGCCGCGTCGACAGGCTCGGACGGATGGCGCTGCAGGTTGCCTGGTGGTGCCAGCAGGGCCCGGACAACGCGATTCCGATGGTGTTCGGGTCCCGTCATGGCGACCTCGGACGCACCTATGAAATGCAGCGCTCGCTGGCGCAGGGCGAGCCGTTGTCGCCGACCCATTTCGGCCTGTCCACCCACAATGCGATCGCCGCGCAGTACAGCATCGCCCGCCAGCTGACCGGGAATTGCATCTGCGTGTCGGCCGGGACCGCAACCGCCGAGGCGGCGGTCGTCGAAGCGCTCGGGTTGCTGGCCGATGGCATCGAAGAAGTGCTGGTCGTGGTCTACGACGGTCCGCTGCCGGAGGCCTACGCCGATTATCGCGACGAGCCCGAAACCGCATTTGCGTGGACGGCGCGGTTGGCCCGGCCGCAGGCGGGCGATGTCCGTTACCGCCTGCAGGTTGCTGGCGGTCAGTCCGATGTCGACGCGCAGGCCGCCCGGATGTTGCCGCATGGCCTGGAGGTCCTGCGTTTCCTGGTCGGCGGCCTGCCGATGCTGGAGCACCAGGACGATGGTCGCAGCTGGCGTTGGCAACGGGATGCGTGAGCGCATCAACTACCTCTGGCGCATCGTCGCGACGGGCCTGAGTTTCCTGAGCTTCGGCATTGGCGGCGTGATCCAGCGGCTGCTGATCTTTCCATGCCTGAGCCTGTTCGTGCGCGATCCGCAGTGGCGCAGCCGGATCGCACGAGCGATCATCCATCGCAGCTTTGCCATGTTCGTCTGGCTGATGCGCGGACTGGGCGTGCTGACCTACGACATTCGCGGTGCCGAACGGCTGCAGCGCAACGGACTGCTGATCCTCGCCAACCATCCGACCCTGCTGGATGTGGTGTTCCTGATTTCGCTGATCCCGAATGCCGATTGCGTGGTCAAGTCGGCGCTTGCGCGCAACCCGTTCACCCGGGGGCCGGTCAGGGCGAGCGGCTATGTCTGCAACGACAGCGGCAGTGGCCTGGTGGACGACTGCATCGCCTCGGTGCGATCGGGCAAGAACCTGGTCATCTTCCCCGAGGGAACCCGCACCCCCCGGGACGGCCATCGTCGGCTGCAGCGTGGCGCGGCCTACATCGCGCTCAGGGGCGCGCTGGACATCACTCCGGTGGCGATCCGCTGCAGCCCGCCAACCCTGTCCAAGGGGCAGCCATGGTATCGTATCCCGTCACGCCGTTTTCACGTCACGGTCGAGGTCGGGGTAGACCTTCCGGTGGCACCCTTTCTTGCCGGAACGACCGAAGCCATCGCCGCGCGCCGGCTGACCGACCGTCTGGTCGCCTATTTCGATACGGAGTGCGCAAGTGCTAGTTCTTGAAAAAGAGCTGGAGCGGGAAATCAAGATCCTGATCACCACCACGCTGTCGCTGGAAGACGTCGTGCCGGATGAGATCGATTCGACCGCGCCGCTGTTCAATGAAGGGCTGGGACTGGACTCGATCGACGCGCTCGAGCTGGGCTTGGCGTTGCAGAAGCGCTACGGTCTCACGTTGTCCGCGGACTCGGAAGAAACCCGCAGGCACTTCGCGAGCGTCCGCGCGCTGAGCGAGTTCGTGGCGGCTAACCGGAAGTAAGCCCGCCAAGGAAAGGGAGCGTGCAGCAACCTCCCGTCATTCGGATCAACCATGAACAAAGAAGACCTCTACCAACGCGTCGCCGACATCCTTCGCAAGAGTTTCGAAGTCGATGCGGCGCAGATCAGCCCGCAAGCGCGGCTGCGTGAGGATCTGGACATCGACAGCATCGACGCCGTCGAGTTGATCGTGCAGCTCAAGCCCATGGTCGGCGGCAATCTCAAGCCGGAAGCCTTCAAGTCGGTGCGCACGGTGTCCGACGTGGTCGACGCTCTCCACGGCATGATGCAGGCGACCGTCGACGCGCCTTCCGGCGATTGACATGCGGTTGCGCACTGGCATGGTTTGGCTGGCCACGCTGCTGTACCCGGTGATCATCTACCTGGGACTGGGCCGGTTCGAGCCGCGCTGGATGGCCCTGTTCCTGCTGGCGATGGTGCTGGCGCGCGCGATCATCAGCCGCGAACCGGTCTGGCTGGCTGCGGCCGGCGGCGCGCTGTTGCTGGTCATCGTGAGCATCCTCCACAACCAGAGCCTGCCGCTGAAGTTGTATCCGGTGCTGGTCAGCGCGGTGATGCTGGCCGTGTTCGGGCTGAGCCTGCGCCATCCGCCCAGCGCGATCGAGCGCATCGCCCGCATCCAGCATCCGGATCTCCCGCCCGAGGCGATCGCCTACACGCGCAAGGTCACCGAAATCTGGTGCTTTTTTTTCATCATCAATGGCGGCATCGCCCTGGCGACGGCGATGTGGGCTTCGGACCGGGCCTGGGCGATCTACAACGGACTGATCGCTTACGTGCTGATGGGGATCCTGTTCGTCGGCGAATTGCTGGTACGGCAGCGAC
>JBBQHA010000187.1:0-4961 GCA_038323475.1 Lysobacterales bacterium | reverse complement strand
CTTGCGCAGGATGGCCGCGCCCGGCGCGAATGCAGCGCCGGACAGGATCATCGACGGCCCACGCGGTTCGCGGGCAGCCGCTGGCGGGGTTTTTCCAACCGGCGCAGCTCCGGTCAGGGCTGCCTCCTGTTGCGCGAGTTCGGCCTCTTTCGCGCGCGCCTCTGCCAGCGTCCTGGCCTGGTCGGACTCGTCGCTGGCGATGCCTGCCGCCTGTTGCGCCTGCGCATCCCGCTCGACCACGGCACGCTGCGCTTCTTCCTCGCGCGCGGTGTTCTGCAGGCGCAGGCGTTCGGCCTCCCGCCGGGCCTGGTCGGCATCGCGGCGGCTGGCTTCGAGCAGGATGCGGTCGTGCTCGCGGTCGAGCTGGTCGAGCTGGTGTTCGGCCAGGTCGGCCTGCGCCGCGAACTGCGCGGCGGCGACCCGGCGCTCGGCGATGTACAGGGCCTGGGTCCGCTCGCGCGAACGCTGCATCGTCTGCGCGAGCGCATCGAGCGCCTGGTGCGCCTTGAGCCGGTCGGCATCGCCGAGCTGGCCGAGCGAAGGGTCGGCTTCGAGTTGCGCAAGATCGCCCGACAGCCGCTGCAGGTCTGGATCTTTCGCGGGTTCGGCGGAGACCGATGGGGCGGCCGCCAGCAATGCCAGCACAGCCACCCCGCGCCATGCGGCGGTTCCAAACATCGGGAGGCGGCTCATTTCAACGGCTCCTGCTCGAGCAGGCGATGGCGAAGGGTGTCGTTGTCTTCGGTCTTGGCCGCGACCGCGGACTGCGCGGCAAGCGCGCGACCCTTGGCGTGGGCGAGGTCGGCGTCAGCCTGCGCGGCGGCAGCGAGTTGCCGGGCCTGGTCGTACTCCTGGCGCGCCATTGCGGCCTGGGCAGCGGCCAGCTCGTTGCGCGCTGCCGCGAGTTCGCCGGCTGCATAGTGCTGGCCGTCGGGGCTTGCGGCGGCGCTGATCGTCGCATCAGCGGTCCCGATCTCGGCGGTCGGCGGCGGCAGGCTGGCGCATCCGGACAACAGGACGAGCAGACAGGCGGCGGCAGCGGTACGATGGATTTTTCGGCGCGATGATGTCATAAGAAATCCACGGGGACGGTGGCCGTCGCGGCTATTGTCCGAAGCTATCCGCGCGCTTGCAACGACCGCGCCAACCGTACTGGGGAACGACAAGATGGACATCGAATACTTCCTGAAGCTGATGGCCGAGAAAAACGCCTCGGATCTGTTCCTGACCACCGGCGCGCCGGTGAACATGAAGGTCGAGGGCAAACTGTACGCCCTTGGCAACACCGGGTTGCCGCCGGGCCTGGTCAAGAAGATCGCGTTTTCGCTGATGGACGAGACCCAGGTGCCGATCTTCGAGCGCGACCTGGAGATGAACATGGCCATCTCGGTCACCGACGCCGGCCGTTTCCGCGTGAACGTGTTCAAGCAGCGCGGCGAGATCGGCATGGTGATCCGCGCGATCAAGAGCGACATCCCGACCATCGAGGACCTCAAGCTGCCCGCGATCCTCAAGGACATCGTGCTCGAGGCGCGCGGCCTGGTGCTGCTGGTCGGTTCGACCGGTTCGGGCAAGTCCACGACGCTGGCCTCGATGATCGATCATCGCAACAGCAATACCACGGGACACATCCTCACGATCGAGGATCCCATCGAATTCCTGCACCGGCACAAGAAATCCATCGTCAATCAGCGCGAGGTCGGCCTCGATACCCACGCCTTCCACAACGCGCTCAAGAACGCGATGCGCGAGGCGCCCGACCTGATCCTGATCGGCGAGATCCTCGACGCGACCACGATGGAAGCGGCGATCGCATTCGCCGAAACCGGCCACCTCTGCCTCGCGACGCTGCACTCGAACAACGCCGACCAGACCCTGGAGCGCATCCTCAACTTCTTCCCCGAATCCGCGCACAAGAACGTCCTTATGAACCTTGCACTGAACATGAAGGCGATCATCAGCCAGCGCCTGGTGATCGGCGTGGACGGCAAGCGGCTGCCGGCCAGCGAGATCCTGATCAACACGCCGATGATCCGCGACCTGATCCGCCGCGGCGAGGTGCACGAGATCAAGCAGGCGATGGAGGAGTCGTTGCAGGAAGGCATGCACAGCTTCGACCAGTCGCTGTACAAGATGTACAAGGAAGGCAAGGCCGATCTGGAAGAAGTGCTGCGCAAGGCCGACTCGCGCGACGGGCTGGCGCTCAAGATCAGGCTGTCCGAAGGCGCGTCCGGCGAACACGATCCGTACGCGGATGTGTTCGACGCGAACCCCGGCGTCACCCAGGGCGGCGCTTACTAGACACTGCGGGAAAGCCATCCGTCCCGGTCCGATCGGACCGGCTCAAGGCGGCGAAAAGTGGCCGCAGGCCGCTCCCAGCTGCAACGCCTTCAGACGGTGACAGGCGCGTCGGGCTGGAGTTCGGGGCGGGCGGCGTCGAATGCGGGGTGCCGCATGCATTCCTCATAGATACGCCGGATGGTCGGATACGGCTCCATCTCGATGCTGAAACGACTCGCGTTGAACACCTGGGGGATCAGGCAACAATCCGCCAAGCCCGGCTGTTCGCCGTCGCAGAAAGTGCCGGTGGACAGGTTCTCGGCAAGCATCTGCTCGACCGCGACGAATCCTTCGCGGATCCAGTGACGCACCCATTCCTCGCGTTCGGGCGTCGGCACGCTCCAGACGCCTTCGAAATGCTGCAGCACGCGCAGGTTGTTGAGCGGATGGATGTCGCAGGCGATCGTCTGCGCAAGCGCGCGCGCACGCGCACGGTCGCGCGCGGTGGCCGGCAGCAGCGGCGGATCGGGCCAGGTTTCATCGAGGTATTCGATGATCGCCATCGATTGCCGGAAGATCCGGTGGCCGTGCATGAGCGATGGCACCAGCGCCTGCGGATGGATCGCGCGGTATTCGGGCGTGCGCTGCTGGCCACCGCCATCGAGCAGGTGGACGGGCACGATGTCGTAGTGCAGGCGCTTGAGATTCAGCGCGATGCGCACGCGATAGGCAGCACTCGAGCGCCAGTAGCTGTAAAGCTTCAGCTTGTCGTGGATCATTCTGCCCCCGGCGGCCACGCGGCCGATCCCCACACGCAGGCTAGCCCTTGTCGGCGCGGATGAAAAGCGCCGCCCGGCCCGGCCCGATGCACGGCCATCGGCGCAACGCCGAACGGGCGCGCATGCCAACGCGGACTCAACCCGCGCGACGGATGCTCTGCTCGATCGCGCCGAACACGCTGCGGCCGTCGCGGTCCAGCATCTCGATCCGCACGACGTCGCCGAACGCCATGAACGGCGTGATCGGCGCGCCGGTTTCCAGCGTTTCGACGGTGCGCTTCTCGGCGAAGCAGGACGCGCCCAGCGAGGTGTCCTCGTTGGCGACAGTGCCCGAACCGACGATCGTGCCCGCGCTGAGCGGCCGCGTCTTCGCCGCGTGCGCGATCAGTTGGGCGAAATCGAACTGCATGTCCACGCCCGCTTCCGGCGCGCCGAACCACGCGCCATTGATGTGGGTCAGCATCGCCAGGTGCAGCTTGTTGTCGCGCCACGCGTCGCCGAGTTCGTCGGGAGTGACGAACACCGGAGACAGTGCCGAGCGCGGCTTGGATTGCAGGAAGCCAAAGCCCTTCGCGAGTTCGTTCGGGATCAGGTTGCGCAGGGAGACGTCGTTGACGAGGCCGACCAGCTGGATGTGCTGCGCGGCCTGCTCCGGCGACACCGCGATCGGCACATCGTCGGTCACGACGACGACTTCGGCTTCGAGGTCGATCCCGTACGCCGCGTCCGGAACCAGCACCGGATCGCGCGGGCCGTAGAAGCCTGAACTCACCCCCTGGTACATCAGCGGATCGGTGTAGAAGCTCGCCGGCACTTCGGCCCCGCGTGCGCGGCGCACGCGCTCGACGTGCGGCAAGTAGGCGCTGCCGTCGACGAACTCGTAGGCGCGCGGCATCGGTGCGGCAAGCGCGGCCATGTCGAGGTCGAATGCCGCATCGGCGTCGCCCGCATTCAGGCGTTCCGACAGCGCGTTCAGGCGCGGCGCGATATTCGACCAGTCTTCCAGCGCACGTTGCAACGTGTCGGCGATGCCGGTGGCGCGCACGCCGCGCGACAGGTCGCGCGAAACGACGATGAGCGTGCCGTCGCGGCCGCCTTCCTTCAACGAACCAAGTTTCATCGATCAAGAGCCCCATGTTGAAAAGCGAGTTTAGCCGAGCCGCCGCGTCGAGTCGCCCGCAGGCATTGTGTTCGATCACGCGTGCGCCGAACGCAACGGCCACTCCAACAAAAAACCCCCGCAATGCGGGGGTCTTGTGTGGCTGGGGGACTAGGGCTCGAACCTAGATTAACGGTGTCAGAGACCGTTGTCCTACCATTAGACGATCCCCCAAGTAACGGATCGCTGCCCCGCGAAGGGCATCTGACGTTGCGATGAAGCTTAGCGCTTGGAGAACTGGGTCGCGCGGCGCGCCTTGTGCAGGCCGACTTTCTTGCGCTCGACTTCGCGAGCGTCGCGGGTCATGAAACCGGCCTTGCGCAGGTCCGACTTCAGCGTTTCGTCGTACACGACGAGCGCGCGCGAGATGCCGAGGCGGATCGCGCCGGCCTGGCCGGTGCTGCCACCGCCGGCGACCGTGACCATGATGTCGAAGGTCTCGGTATGCTTGGTCAGTTCCAGCGGCTGGCGCACGATCATGCGCGAGGTTTCGCGGCCGAAGAACTCGTCCAGCGGACGCTCGTTCACGATGATGCTGCCGTTACCGCTGCGCATGAACACGCGCGCGGTGGAGGACTTGCGACGGCCGGTGCCGTAGGAGTGCTGCGTGGTAGCCATTTAGATATCCAACACTTGTGGTTGCTGTGCGGTATGCGGATGGTTCGCACCGGCGTAGACCTTGAGCTTGCGGAACATCGCGCGGCCCAGCGGATTCTTCGGAAGCATGCCCTTGACCGCGATTT
>JBBQHA010000186.1:0-5014 GCA_038323475.1 Lysobacterales bacterium | reverse complement strand
GTGTCCGCCAGAGTCGGCTTCGACGGTGATGTCTTCCGCCAGTGGCAACTGTGCGGCGAGTTCCGCTTCGAGCGCGGTCAACTGGCCACGTTCGCACAATGCCGCCAGCAGTTCGACCGGCGGCGGTTCGAGGAAACGGCGTGCGACTTCCTCGCGGGAGATCTTGGCGAACACCCGATTGCGCCGCTGGATGCGCCCGGCGGCATCGCGAGTGAGGCCGGCGCAGGCGTAGCGGACCACCGCTGGTGTCAACGCCATGTAGGCAGAGGCTTCGACGCAGCGCACGCCACGGTGCAGGTAGAGATCCGCGATGGTGTCTTCCAGCGCCGGCTCGGCCGGGCTGTGGATCAGGTTCGAGCCCCAGCACGATGATGCGGCGCCGAGATCGCCTTGCAACTGGTCGATGGCCGTTTCCACCCGCCCCGGCGACAGCCCGGCGGCGCCGAAGAAGCCGAGGAAACCATGGCGGGCCAATTCGGACACCATGGCGACGGTGGCAATGCCATTGGCCATAGCCCCGGCGACGTAGGGCAAGCGCAGGCCATGGACTTCGGCGAACGAGCGGTCGCCGAGCCATTCCGGATACATCGGCGGCAGGCTGGCCAACACGGGCCAGGTGCCGGGACCGGGGTGATCGGTCCATTCCCCATCCAGGCCCAAGCCTAGCCGGCCGTCGCGCTCATCGCGGACCACATGCTGGGTCGCGCGCACGTCGGCACAGGCTTCGGCCAGCGATTGCGCGGAAAACACAGGCGCGACGGCGCCGGGACGCCAATGGCGTCCGGCCGGAACGGGGCGTCGGATCAGGGGTGTGGAGGAATTTGGCACTGAGTGACACTTTTTTCGTGGACGCAGTTATATCCTTGCGGCCATGAAAAAGCCATCTGTGCCGCTGCGTGAACGCAAGAAGGACGCAACGCGCCGGGCACTGCTGGGTGCGGCAAACATCCGCTTCCATATCGTGGGGTTCGAAGCGACCACCATCGATGATGTCTGCCAGGATGTCGGCGTCAGTCGGCGGACCTTTTTCCGCTACTTCCCGGACAAGGAATCGCTGGCGTTCCCGCACCGCCGTGAACGTCTGCAGCGCTTCGTCGACCTGCTCGGCAGAGCCCCGGCCAGCGAAAGCCCGGTCGGCGGACTTCGGCGCATTTCGCAGATGTTCGCGAAGGAATACACGCAGAACCGCGACGTATTGGTGGCCCAGCAGCGCCTCGTCCAGACCGCGCCGGCGCTGCTGGCGCGCGAGAACGAGATCGACCGCGACTGGGAAAACGGCATGGCGCAGGCGTTTCGCGCGCGAGCTGGCGGCGGTCCTGAAGCCGAGTTGCGCGCCCGCGTCCTCGCTGGCGCAGCCATCGGCGTGATCCGCGCGACGATGCGGCACTGGTTCGCTTCCGGCGGGAAGGCGGATCTGGCACGACTGGGCGACGAGGCGCTGGATTGCCTGGAGCGCGGGTTTCTTCCGAAATAGCTGGACTGCCTGGAAAAACATCGATCGCCCCGGTTGCAGTGCTTCATGGCTTGGTGAAAGCCGATCCGTGGGATTGGCTCCCGATGACGATTGGGCCGAAGACGGCCCTCGCGCCAGGACAGCGACAGATCTTGCACCTCAGCCGCCACGCCAGGACTAGACTCCGGTTTGCTTCGTCGCATCGCATCGGCCCAACCGCAGCATCAAGCCCGGAGAGCGCATTGAATCCATCGACCGCACGTCTTCGCACGTACCCCCGCCTGCTCGTCCTGTCGCTCGCGATCTGCGCGGCGCTGGCCGCATCCGCGAGCCCTGGCGCAACGCCGAAACCAGCAGGACCGGCGACGGTCGACCAGGCGCTGTTCAAGGCCATGCACTGGCGCGGCATCGGACCATATCGCGGCGGCCGCGCGCTCGCGGTGTCCGGCGTCCCCGGCGAACCCGGCGTGTTCTATTTCGGCGCCGTTGCTGGCGGGGTGTGGAAGACGATCGATTCCGGCGCGACCTGGACGCCCATTTTCGACAGCATGCCGATGTCGTCGATCGGGGCGGTCGCGGTCGCGCCATCGAACCACAACATCATTTATGTCGGCTCCGGCGAAGGGGCGTTGCGCGGCAACATCACCTATGGCGACGGCGTGTACAAATCGACCGACGGCGGCAAGACATGGGTCAACGTCGGCCTCAGGGACAGCCGCCAGATCGGTGCGTTGATCGTCGACCCGGCCAATCCGGACGTCGTGCTCGTCGCGGCGATCGGCCACGCATTCGGCCCCAACACGGAACGGGGCGTGTTCCGCACCACCGATGGCGGCAAGACCTGGAACAAGGTCCTGTACAGGGACGACCATACCGGCGCTATCGATGTCACGTTCGATCCGCACGATCCGAAGGTCGTGTATGCGGCGCTTTGGCAGGTGCAGCGCCAGCCCTGGAATTTCTCCAGCGGCGGCGCGGGCAGCGGGCTGTATCGATCCAGCGACGAAGGTGCGACCTGGACCGAAATCAAAGGCAATGGTCTGCCGGACGGCGTCCTCGGCCGCATCGACGTGTCGGTATCGGGCGCGGATTCGAAACGCGTCTATGCGATGGTCGAGGCGAAGGAGGGCGGTCTCTACCGTTCCGACGACGCCGGCGAGCATTGGTCGCTGATCAGCCAGGATGGCCGCGTGCGCCAGCGCGCGTGGTACTTCTCGAAGATCTACGCCGATCCGAAATCCATCGACACCGTGTATGCGCTCAACACCGGCATGCTGCGGTCCACCGACGGCGGCAGGAAATGGGAACTGCTGCCCGCGCCGCACGGAGACCACCACGGGCTGTGGATCGACCCGGCCGATCCATCGCGCATGATCAATGCGAACGATGGCGGTGCGACGGTGTCGCTCGACACCGGAAAGACATGGTCGACGGTGGAGAACCAGCCGACCGCCCAGTTCTACCATGTCGCCGTCGACAGCAACCGCTTCCCGTATTGGGTGTATGGCGCGCAGCAGGACAACACGAACCTGACCCCCGCGAGCTTCGACGACGCAGGCGTGATCGGTCCGCGCGTCTGGTTCCCCGCCGGCGGCGGCGAATGCGGTTTCGTGGTTCCGGATCCGCGCGATCCGAACATCATCTACAGCAGTTCGGAAAACTTCATTGCACGCTTCGACAAACGCAACGGGATTTCGCAGGACATCAGCGCGTGGCCGATCGACAACTCCGGCCATCCGGCGAGCGAACTCGCGCATCGTTTCAACTGGACGTCGCCGCTGATGCTGTCGCCGCACGACCCCGACGTGCTCTACGCGGCTTCGGAATCGGTGTGGAAGAGTACCGACCACGGCCACAGCTGGACGATCATCAGCCCGGACCTGACCCGCAACGACCGCAGCAAGCAGCAGGCATCCGGCGGACCATTGACGAAGGACATCACCAGCGTCGAATACTACGACACCGTTTTCACGCTCGCCGAGTCGCCGCTGGAAAAGGGGATGCTCTGGGTCGGCACCGACGACGGTCTCGTGTGGACGGGGCTCGCCGACGGCAGCCGCTGGACCGCAGTCACGCCGCACGAGATGCCCGAGTGGAGCTCGATCGACATGGTCGAGCCCTCGCATTACGACAGCGGCATCGCCTACATCGCGGTCGATCGCCACAAGCTCGACGACATCAAACCGTATGCGTACAGGACCGGCGATGGCGGCAAGACATGGACGGCGATCGATGCCGGCTTGCCGGACGGCGCGGTCGTGCATGCGGTGCGCGAAGACCCGGTACGGCGCGGACTGCTGTATGCCGGCACCGAGCGCGGCGTCTTCGTCTCGTTCGACGATGGCGGCCACTGGCAGTCATTGCAACTCGACCTGCCGGCATCGCCGATCCACGATCTCGTCGTGCATGGCGACGACCTTGTCGTGGCCACGCATGGGCGTTCGTTCTGGATCCTCGACGACGTCACCCCGCTGCGGCAGATCCAGTCGAACACGGCTGCCGAAAATGTCGTGCTCTACGCGCCGCAGACCGCGATGCGACTGCACTATCCTGACCAGGTGGACACCCATCGTCCGGTCGGCGAGAACCCACCCGCTGGCGCGCTGATCGACTACGTCCTGAAATCGGCGCCGAAGGGCGAGCTGACCATCGACATCCTCGATGCGCAGGGCAAGGCGTTGCGTCATCTGTCGAGTACGCACAGCACCAAGGAAGTGCAGCCGCCCGAATGGCCAGACCAGATCGTGCCGAACGACAGGATCGC
Source organism: Lysobacterales bacterium (assembly GCA_038323475.1). Classification (GTDB taxonomy): domain Bacteria; phylum Pseudomonadota; class Gammaproteobacteria; order Xanthomonadales; family Xanthomonadaceae; genus SZAS-103. The sequence goes on along the minus strand of JBBQHA010000186.1, from coordinate 797 downwards.
CGCTGCGGCGGGAATGAACCGCCTCGTCTGGGACCTGCGCATGGACGATCCCGTGCAGATCCCCGGCGCGTTCTATTCCGGCCCGACGCCACGCGGGCCGCTGGTTCCGCCGGGCCGATACCAGGTCAGGCTGAGTGTCGGCGGGATCACCCGCAGCGCGCCCTTGACCGTCGTCGCCGACCCGCGGGTGGCGAACAGCGAGGCCGCGATCCGCGCGAAGACCGAGCTGGCGTTGAACGTCGAGCACGACATCGATCGCCTGCATCGCGCGGTCAACGCCATCCGCAAGGCACGCAGCGAATTCGTGCGCGTCGACAAGGCGCTGTCGGGTCGCCCATCGGACAAGTCACTGATGGGCGAAGCGGACGCGTTGTCGAAGCGCCTCGATCCGATCGAGGAAAGCCTCATGCAGGTGAACATGAAAGGATCGGAAGCGAATCTCGCATTCCCCGGCATGCTCAACGAACTGTTCGCGACCTTTGCGCTGAGCATGGAGGACGCCGACACGCCGCCGACCGGACAACACCTCGCGTTCTACAACTCGTTGCACGGCCAGCTCGAAGACCAGCTCGCCCTGTGGGGCAAGCTGAAAGGGGAGGGCATCGCCGGGTTCAATGCGCATCTCAAGGCGAGTGGCGTCGCGCCGGTGGATGCGGGGACGAACTGAAGGATCGCTTCGTGCGGGGGGTAAACGCGTGGCGTGTCGTCAGGGAACCGTGGCAACGGTTCCCGCGATCTGCCAGGCGAACATCAGCAGCGACGGCGCCGTCAGGTCGATCGCCGGCTCGACGGTGCTG
>JBBQHA010000185.1:0-5193 GCA_038323475.1 Lysobacterales bacterium | reverse complement strand
GCCGAACTTTGCCAATCATGGCCATGGTGATCACTCCTTGTCTCCCACCGCAACATGCGGCAGGACAGGTTGAACACCCGGTTCAATTTTGGATCGGCAGAACCCTTAAAAGTGGTTCAATTTTCGGTCGGCATCAACAGGGTAAAAGGACGCGACGCTATGTGCGCTTGCGCACCGTACAGGGCAAGTGGACCTGGATACAGTGCGATGACTGCGATCAGGTTGACGTTCCTTGAAACGAATCCGACGAGGCACCAGCGAAAGGCGGCGCAGTATTGCCGCTACCACGACTGGAAAAGACATTCGCGCGAATCCCTGCCGCGCTTGCAACCGCGTCAAGTGATCGTCGTCTTCAAGAAGCGCTGCAAGCGCTGCCACGCCAACGTCGACGCGGGACCTATCGACCTGCTTCCGAAAGTCGCCGCGCGTCCGCAAGTCCGCTGTCGGCGTTGCGGCCACACCACGAAATTGTCGCTGCCGGTAGCGGTCGCGTCATCGGTTGCGGGCGTGGTCCTGGGTGTCGCGCTGATGGCCGTGTGCTACTGGCCCATCACCGACTCGGTGCTCGGGGAGTCGCTCGGTCCCGCAGCGATGCTGTTCACGCTGCCGATCGGAATGGCCGCCTGGACGCTCGGATACATCGCGTTCGCCGCCTCCTGTTATGGCCTGCAGCGCTTGTGGATCCTTGGCCGCGGGACGGACTGATGCTCTCGCCCAGTGATTTTCCAGGCAAGAAGCCGTGCACGGTTTGACCGGCACACCACGAACGGATGCACCTTCGACGACCCCCTGTCCGTTGTGATTCACCACGACCGGGTCGACCAGCCATTTTGTTGTTGAACTGATCGTCTTCGCTTTGCTCACGATCCTCGGAGGACTTTTTGCACCGGCGATTCGGTGCAACACTTCACTTCTCGGACGCATCCGGCAGCGAGGACCGCGACATGGCGCAGAGCATTCCATTCGCGAAAAGGAATCCTGGCGCGCGCGTTGCCGGGTGGCGAAACGTCGCGATCGCTTCGAAATTCCTTGCGATCGTGTTTTCACTGGTGATCGTTGCCCGGCCTGCCCAGGCGCAGGACGCATTCGCGGCGGTTCGCTGCAGCGCGGACATCCCGAAGGCGCTGATCGGCAAGGCCGAGCCGACCGGGCCCGTCGTCGCCATCGAGAAGAAGCATCACGACATCGGCCTCAAGAATGCGGGCGGCACGGAGATTTCCGATAACCTGTCCTACGACTCCTGGACTTTGTGCGGCAAGGAGTACGCGCTGCTCGTGGACCATCGCAACGTCATCCGCGATGCCCTGCAGTTCCCGGCGCATTCAAGGCGCAAGCCGGCATTCGTCGGTGCATGCGAGGTTGCCGGGAGGGAGCCGCCGATCGACGAGGGCGAACTGATCGGGGTACTGGACAACACATCGTCCACCGCCGCCAAGGCGCACTACTCCGCCGACGACAACACCCTCCTGCGGGCAATCTCCGCATGGAAGATCGACAAGACGCGCGCGCGATTCGTGGCGATGCCAGTCGAGCATCTGCGCTGTCCACGCGGCAACATCATCACGCTCGACGGCGGGCCTTGAAGGAACGCGCGGGGTGCGGCCGCAATAACGAGGCCAGTACGCAAGCCCTACTTTCCGGCGTCGTCGTGCTTCGGTGGCGTCAGCGTCTTGTGGATATCGGGTACCGCGAGCAACGCGGCCGATCCGTACCAGGCATGGTAGTCGGCGACCATCTCGCCGTTGACGATCACCGGATCGCTCGCGGTCAGGCGCCTGGCCTCGTCGATGCTGTCCACCGCGAACACGAACAGCCCGCGCCAATGGTCGGGATCGTCTCCGAACGGCCCGGCCAGCACCAGTTTTCCTGCGTCCGCCAAGCGCTGGATGTTGGCGAAGTGGCCTGCGAACATGGCGTCGCGCTTCGGGCCGTCCGGCATCCGCGTCGGCCCGGTCTTCAGGATCACCAGCACATAGGACCGCATGCCGCGCTCGTCGGCGCCCAGGCGCTTCGACAGCGCCGCGTCGTAGGCCGGCTTGGCGTTGGGTGCGTCGGCCGCGGCCGCGATGCCGGCGACGGACAGGCACAGCGCAAGTACGGCGATCGATGCACGCTGCATGGAAATCTCCCCGGTTCGAGCGAATGCTAGCGCAGCCCCATCCTGCCGGCCAACAGCGCGTGAGCGCATCGACTCATGCCCATCGCACAGCTCTCGGCGTAGCGATGGCGGCAAGCGAAAAGGGTTGCTCAAGCTTTCCCGATGTTCCCTTTTCGCGAATCCGCCGCCGCACGCCTGCAACGGGCGAGCGACTGCGTGAACCGCTCCCATTCCTGCCTAGTACGACTTCGTATACCAGGTGCCGCCGGGACCGGTGTAGCTGATCCCTTCGGCCCAGATCGCGTGGTAGTGGCCGGTCGAATCCGACGCCACCTCGAGGTAGTCGCCGTACGGGAACTTGTGCCCTGCTGCCGTCTTGTACGGAGCGCCGCTGGCCTGGTCGGACAGGCGCAGCGATGCATCCCAGGCGCCGCCGCCATTGGCGGTCTTGCGCATCCATGCATTCCAGGCGGCGTTGACTCCTTTGCGATCGTCCTGCCAGACCACCGCAAACGCGCCCGACACCTTCCCCGCCGCCACCGCCACGTTGCAATGGTTGTAGGCGGCGCCGGCGCCGAGGTCCTGGCGTGCGCTCCAGGTGATCCCGTCGATCGAGCTGCGCGCATACAACTGCATCGGCGCGCGGACGGCATTGTTCGCGTTGTAGGCGATCATCAGCCTGCCGTTCGGATCGATCGCCAACCCGGCGATCGTGCCGAAGAAACCGAACTTGCAACCCGGCGACCACGGACAATCCGGCATCTCCTTCGACGTATCGACGCGCGTGGTCGTCCAGCTCGATCCGAGATTGGTCGAGCGCATCACGCTGACATGGCCATCGCCGGTGTAGTCCTGGCTGAAATCGGCGGTGATGAAGTACACGTCGCCGTTCGGAGCCACTGCTCCAGCGGTGTGGAACCAGTAGCGGGTGTCGCTGTTGAGCTTCGGGCTGATGGTGAAGCTCGCGCCGTAGTTGTGCGACGTCGCCACGTAGTTGTCGCTGGAGTTGAAGCCGACGTACACGTTCTGCCCGCTCGGTGAAATCGCCAGGATCGGCTTGTCGGTGAATTTCGTGCCCGTCGGCTTGAAATGGATCGTGGTCGTCCAGGTGACGCCGCCATCGCTGGATTTTGAGAACGCGATCCCCGGCGTATAGGCATCCATCCACGCCATGTAAAGCGTCCCGTCCGTCGCCACTTCGATCTCGGGGTCGTTCTGCGACTTCTTGATGTTGGGGATGAACCGGTCCGCGCCCCAGGTGCTGCCGCCGTCGGCGGACTTGCGCACGACGATGACCGGGAACGGACAACCGTTGCAGGCCTTGGGTCCGTTGTAGCGCGTGGTCGCCTGGTAAACGATGTTGGCATTGGTCGGATGGATCGCCAGCGCCGGTTCCCAATCGTCGTAGCCGCTCCATACGCGCTCGGCATCGAGCAACGCAGCGGCGGCCGAACGCCGCGGATAACGCTCCACCAGGGTCTGCTTTTCGAACGACAGACCGGTGGCATTCTTCTCGCCCTTTCCGTCCGGATCGAGACCGCGTTCGTCCGAAGTCGTGGGTGACGGCACCCGCGCATGGCGCGTGGCGTAAACCCCGCCAAACATCAATCCAGCGCACACGACGAGTGCGGTGACAGCACGTGATTTGCTGGCAAAGGCTGCAAGCATCGACAGACGCATGGCGAGTCCTCCATCGTTCGTGGTGGGTGGCCGCAAACCACTGCCCGGCCCTTTCCACGCACCGTTTTCCGCTTACCTTTCCCTGAAGTAAAGCGCTGCGAAAGTTGTGCGGTAATCGCCCATTTCAGCAGGCGTTTCCGAGCCGATGGAGTTCACGGAACGGACCGGAAAACCGGGTCCATGTGTTCCATCTTTTCCTGCAGGAGATCGCTTGGCGTGTCGCACAATTCCGGCCCGCGGCTGTTGCACTGCTCGTCGCGCGCGATGGGGCGCCAGCGCGTGGAACGGATCGCTGGAGCTGGGGATCTCGGATGGCGACGCGCCGCTGGGGCGGATGCCTGACGGTGGCGCGGACAGCGCCATCGGTATCCGCAAAGAGTGAAAGTCCGGGCGGTCGTTACTGCGACGTCGTCGCGGCACCAACCGGCGGTTTGTCGTTTCGGGCGCCCGGCGAATCCAGCCCCTGCGGCTCGACTGCAACGTTGTTGAACCCGAAGAATTCACTTGCGGAGCTCATCTCCGGAAGGATGTAGACGATGCCGAAGGTATGCGTGAACGTGGGGCTGACGATGTTCTTGTAGAACGTCGCTGGGACGTTGATGCATCCGTAGGAGATGCGATTGTCGTCCGAGGTCGCGCTGGCGAGGCGTTGCGCGCGTCGTTCGACAGGCGTCCCCTTGACGACCGCGTGCAGGGAGATCGATGCCGCGTAGTCGATCACCAGGATCGACTGGCCGTGCACGTCGCGATCCAGCGACGCCTTGAAACGGCCAGCGGGCGTCGTGCGATCTTCCGGCCGGATCATCGACATCTTGCGGTCGCCGATTCCGTTGATGGAGCGGTCGCCCCGCGCCATGCCGAGCAATGCCGCATCGGCACCGCGGAGGTTTCCATGGGCATCGAACACGAACACCCGCGCGTTGACCTTGTCGATGATCGCGTACGGCATGCCGTGGTTGTCTCTTGAATCGGACACCCAGCGGGCGACGCGTTTCACTTCCGGCGATGCTGGCTGATTCTTGAACTCGACGCTCTTGGCAGGAGCCGCCTGGACCGCGGTCTGGGTGGCCGCGCACACCGTGCTGCACGACAACAGGGCGAGCAAGCCGAACACCAGGGCCAGGCGCGCGCCGGGGCGGCGCTCGGCTGGCGCGCCCCGGCGGATCAAACGTCGATGACGGCTTCGCATGCGATCAGTTGCGATACGGCTTGGGCTTGCGGACAGGCGCCACGAATGGAGTTGCTTCCTCCTCCACGACTGGACTTGTCTCCACGGTCATCGGCGGCGGCGGCGTCTCCACGACCACCGATTCAGGCGGCGTGTTTGGCGGTGGCGGCAGCACGGGCGGCGGCACCTGCGGCGGTGGCGGCAGTGGCGGTGGCGCCGGCGGCGGCGGCGGCGGCGGCGGCGGCGG
>JBBQHA010000184.1:0-5200 GCA_038323475.1 Lysobacterales bacterium | reverse complement strand
CGAGCATGCACTCGCGCGATGCGCAACGGCAAGCCGGATCAGCCGTCGTCGCGCTTGCGCCTGCGTTCGTCCCAGCCATGCACGATGCGGGCGATCGCAGCAACCCCGTCGGTCAGCGCGGCCGGTCCCGGCTGCAGGATCCGCGGCGACTTGATCTCGTGCAGTTCGCCGACGCGCACTGCCGGAATCGCATCCCAGCCGGGCCGCGCCGCGACTTTCTCGGGGCGGAATTTCTTGCCGCACCACGAGCCGATGATGATGTCCGGCGCGCGCCGGATCACTTCATCCGCATCTTCGAGGATGCGCTGCTTCGCGAGCGACTCGGCAGCGCGTTCTGGGAAGATGTCGTCGCCGCCGGCGATGCGCACGAGCTCGGCGACCCAGCGGATGCCGGTGATCGGCGGCTCGTCCCATTCCTCGAAATACACTCTTGGGCGACGCCCAAGTGTTGCGGCCTGCAGCGCGACCGCATCGAGTCCGCGCGCGAGTCGATCGGCAAGCGCGTTCGCCTTTCCGCCCGCCCCGACGAGCGCGCCGAGCCGGCGGATGTAGTCGAGGATGCCATTCACGCTGCGATGGTTGCTGATCCACACCTCGATGCCATGGCGGATCAGTTCCGCCGCGATGTCGGCCTGGATGTCGGAAAACCCGACCACGAAATCCGGTTCGAGCTTGAGGATCTCGCCGATCTTCGCCGACGTGAACGCGCTGACCTTGGGCTTCTCGCGCCGCGCGATCGCGGGCCTCACGGTGAAGCCGGAGATACCGACGATGCGATGCTGCTCGCCGAGCAGGTAGAGCGTCTCGGTCGGTTCTTCGGTGAGGCAGACGATGCGTTGGGGGCCGCGAACATCGGGAACTGGGAATGGGGAACAGGGAACGGTGAAGGCAACAATCGGCGGGGTTTCCGGTGTCGTTGGTTGCTCGTCTGTTCCCCGTTCCCCGTTCCCCATTCCCCTCTTCATGGATACAGCATCCGCTTCGACCAGGTCCCGTCGCGCAGGTCGTAGCGCTGGCGTTCGTGCAGGCGGAATTGCGCGCCGTACCAGAACTCGAAACCGTCGGCGATCACGCGATAGCCGGTCCAGCCTGGCGGGCGTGGCACGTCGCGGCCATCGAACTCGCGTTCGGCTTCGGCGATGCGCGTCTCGAAGGTTTCCCGCGAATCCAGCGTCTCCGATTGCAGGGATGCCCATGCGCCGATCTGGCTCATGCGCGGGCGGCTCGCGAAGTACGCGTCGGCCTCCGCATCCGACACGACATCGACCGCGCCCTCGACGCGCACCTGCACCTGCTGGCGCAGCGTCTTCCAGAGGAACAGCAGCGCCGCGCGCGGATTCACCCGCAGGTCGTTGCCCTTGCGGCTCGCGATGTGGGTATAGAACACGAAGCCGCGCTCGTCGCAGGACTTCAGCAGCACGGTGCGCGCCGTGGGACGACCATGCCTGTCGGCGGTCGCCAGGGTCATCGCGGTCGGTTCGGGATCGCCCGACGCGCGCGCGCCATCGAGTAGTTCACGGAATGTGGCGAGCGCTTCGGCGTGGAGATCGGTCATGCGTTATTGTCGCGCGATGACAGCGCGCGCGCATCCGGTTTCGCAGGCGGGGTATCCGCCGGAAGTCGTCGCCGCTGCGCTCGCCGACGCGTTGGCGCATCGCAGCCGCGTGTACGGCATCGCCGGCCTGCAGGGCAGCGGCAAGTCCACGCTGGCTGCGCAGATGGCCGCATTGGCAGGCACGCGCGGGCTTGCGGCCGTGGCGCTGTCGATCGACGACTTCTACCTGGGCCGTCGCGAGCGTCTGCAACTCGGCCGCAACGTGCACCCATTGCTCGCCACCCGCGGCCCGCCGGGCACCCACGACGCCGCGCTGGCCGAATCGACCATCGATTCCCTGAACAGGGGAACCCGGACCGCGCTGCCGCAATTCGACAAGATCGCCGACCGCCGGTTGCCGCCATCACGCTGGACGCTGGTCACGCGGCCATCCGACCTGATCATCTTCGATGGCTGGTTCCTGCGCGTGCCGCCGGAAGATCCGGCCGCTCTGCGCGAACCGCTGAACATCCTGGAGCGCGACGCCGATCCGCAAGGCATCTGGCGCGCGTACTGCAACCATGCGCTCGCCGGCTACGCGAAGTTGTGGGGGCGGATCGACCGATTGCTGTTCCTGCAAGGCCCGGGTTTCGAGGTCGTGCCCGACTGGCGCTGGCAGCAGGAAGCGGCCCTGCAGTCCGCGCATCCGCGCCGCAACGCCATGGATCGCGCGGCGATCGATCGCTTCGTGCTGTTCTTCGAACGGGTGAGCCGGCAGGCGCTGCGCACGCTGCCCGCGATCGCCGACCGCACGATCCGGATCGATCCGGCGCGAAAGCCGGTCGTTACTTGACGACGAAGGTCACCCGCAGGTTGACGCGCCATTCCGTCACGCTGCCGTCGTCGCTGGTCGTGACCTTGATGTCGTTCACCCACGCGCCCTTGATGTTCTTCACGCTCTCGGCGCATTTCGTGAGGCCGGCCTGCACGGCGTCCTCGATGCCTTTCGTGGAGGAAGAAGTGAGCTCGATCACTTTTGCGACAGACATGGCGTTCTCCTGAACGGTTGGATCGTGGGATGAAACCAATCGGCGCGCACATGGGGAACGCACGTCCGACAATGCTAGCATCGGGACATGAATGCGGCCCCCAATCTGGTGTTCGTCGGTCCGATGGGCGCAGGCAAGACCACCATCGGCACGCGCGTCGCGGCCAAACTCGCGTTGCGCTTCGTCGACGTGGACCATCGCCTCGAGGAAATCACCGGCGCGCGCGTGCCGCTGATCTTCGAATGCGAAGGCGAAGCGGGTTTCCGCGCGCGCGAATCGGCCCTGCTCGCCGAGCTTTGCAGCGACAGCGGACTGCTGATCGCGACCGGCGGCGGCGCGGTGCTCGACCCCGACAACCGGCGCTGGATGCGCGAGCGCGGCTTCGTCGTGCACCTGCACCTGGACGTCGATGCGCAACTCGCGCGGCTCGCGCGCGACCGCAGCCGCCCGCTGCTCGCCGACGGCGATCGCCATGCCAAGCTCACTACCCTCGCCGCGCAACGCAATGCGTTGTATGCCGAACTCGCCGACCTGCGATTCGACTCGGACGGCCCCGGCCCGAACGCCTCCGCAGAACACCTTGCCGGGTTGATCGCCGCGCAATGGCAGCGCCAGGAAAAACATGCGGCAGCCTGAAGTTCACACCTTGCACGTCGAACTGGGAGACCGTCGCTATCCGATCCGGATCGGCGCGGGACTGCTGGAAAAAGCCGATGCGTTCGCCGACATCGGATTCGGCCGGCATGTACTGCTGGTCAGCGACAGCAATGTCGCGCCGCTGTATGCCGACCGCGTACTCGCGATGCTGCCCGGCGACTACCAGGCCGCGCTGCACGTCATCCCGGCCGGCGAACAGCACAAGACCCTGGATGCATGCGCATCGATCTTCGCGGCGCTCGCCGACATGCAGGCCAATCGCGATGCGCTGGTGATCGCGCTCGGCGGCGGCGTGGTAGGCGACATGGCCGGTTTCGCGGCCGCGTGCTGGATGCGCGGCGTGCGCTACATGCAGATCCCGACCACCCTGCTGGCGATGGTGGATTCGTCGGTCGGCGGCAAGACCGCGGTGGACCTGCCGCAGGGCAAGAACCTCGTCGGCGCGTTCCACCAGCCATGCGCGGTCGCGATCGACACCGACGTGCTCGCGACATTGCCCGCGCGCGAGTTGTCGGCCGGCTTGGCCGAAGTCGTCAAGTACGGCGCGATCGGCGACCGCGCCCTGTTCGGCTGGATCGAGGAACACGCCGATGCGTTGCTCGCTCGCGATGCCGCCACCCTGGCCGAAGCGGTGCGCAAGTGCTGCGCGCACAAGGCGAAGGTCGTCGCGAAGGACGAGATGGACCACGGTTCCCGCGCGCTGCTCAACTTCGGCCATACGTTCGGTCACGCGCTCGAGGTCGAGGCCGGTTTCGGCACGTTGCTGCATGGCGAGGCCGTCGCGATCGGGATGATGCTCGCGTCGCGGCTGTCGTCGGAACTCGGCTACGCACCGCTGATCGATACCGCACGACTGGCCGCACTGCTCGAACGCCTGAACCTGCCGGTGTCGATCCCCGACGGACTCGATCCGGCGGCGCTGCTCGCGCGCATGCGCCTGGACAAGAAGAACGTCTCGGGCCGGCTGCGGTTGGTGCTCTGGCGCGGGATCGGGCGCGCCTACCTCGCCGACGACGTGGACCAGCAGCGCGTGCTGGAATTGCTCGGGGACGATCTCGGCGGCTGACCGCCTGTCGTTCCGAGGAACCTTCGCCGATGCGCAACGGTTCGCGTCCGCCGGTTCACGCACGTCGGTTAGAATTGGCGGATGCGCCTGCTCCTCCAACATCCGCCCGTCGGTGCCGAAGCCCCGCGTTTCGTGCAACTCGCCCTACAGCAGGACCTGCTCGGCGGCTGGCTGCTCGTGCGCGAAAGCGGCCACATCGGCCAGCGCAGCACGGTCAAGCGCGAGCAATACCTGAACCAGGACGACGCCTTGGCCGCGTTCGAGCACCATCGCGACCAGAACGTGAAGCGCGGATTCCAGATCGTGTTCGTCCAGGGCGAGGCAAAGCGTGCATGAACTGCCCAACGGCAGGTCATGCTTTGCCGAGCGCCCGGCTGCAAGGTAGGGCCGGATGCCGAAGCCCCGCGCTGATTCCGGGGTCGCCGCAGCAACTTCTTCAAGGAACATGATGCCAAACGCCGTCCCCGCCAACGACCGCCTGCTGCGCGCATTGCGCCGTGAACCCGTCGATTGCACTCCGGTCTGGCTGATGCGACAGGCCGGACGCTACCTGCCCGAGTACCGCGCCACGCGCGCACGCGCAGGCAGTTTCCTGGCGATGGCCAAGGCGCCCGAACTCGCCTGCGAAGTCACCCTGCAACCGCTCGCACGCTTCGACCTCGACGCAGCGATCCTGTTTTCCGACATTCTCACCGTGCCCGATGCGATGGGGCTCGGCCTGTATTTCGTCGACGGCGAAGGCCCGAAGTTCGAGCGCCCGATCCGCCAAGTCGCCGATGTCGACAAATTGTTCGTGCCCGACATGGCCGGCGAACTGCGCTACGTGATGGACGCGGTGAGCCTGATCCGCCGCGAACTCAATGGACGCGTGCCGCTGATCGGATTCTCCGGCAG
>JBBQHA010000183.1:0-5228 GCA_038323475.1 Lysobacterales bacterium | reverse complement strand
CCTGGATCGCGCGGAAGTGTACGAACACGTCCTCGCCGTTATCGCGGGCGATGAAGCCAAAACCCTTGGCGTCGTTGAACCATTTCACGGTGCCCATCTGACGATCCGACATAAATCACTCCTGATACTTTCGGTCTTGATGGCCATTGCTGGCCGGTGGTACTGGGTATGCAAGGAGTACATCGATGGAGACGATGGAGCGGATCGGAGATTCACACGCATCGGGTCACGATCTACAGTGACCTGCAATACCAGCGGCCGAAGTGTAGATCAAGAAATTGCGTAATGCGAGCCGTTGCCGGGGGTGCCGTGCCCCGTCCGAAAACGAGGCTCTGGCTGCTGCAGCGCAGCATTCAAGGGTCATTCCGCAGCGGATGCGAACACGGTTGAAGCAGGCGCCGGGCGCATCCATCCGGCCACACAAACCACCCCATCGAACGAGTACCGCATGGACCAGCACACCCTGCTCTATCTCCTGTCCGCCGTCCTGATCCTGCTCGGCATGATCGGCACCGTGCTGCCGGCGCTGCCGGGTACTCCGCTGGTGTTCGCGGGGATGCTGCTCGCCGCGTGGGCCGATGGGTTCCAGTCGATTTCGGTGGCGACGGTCGTGGTGCTGGCGGTCATGACCGCGCTCGCCCTGGCGATCGACATCGTCTCCGGGCTGCTCGGCGCGAAACGGGTCGGGGCGAGCCGGCTGGCCATCGTCGGAGCTGCGGTGGGAACGTTCGTCGGATTGTTCTTCAGCATTCCGGGCCTGTTGATCGGGCCGTTCGCCGGCGCGCTGATCGGGGAGTGGCTGCAGGGTCGCGATCTGGCCAAGGCATCGCGCGTCGGGGCCGGCACCTGGATCGGGATGGTGATCGGCGCCGTCTGCAAGCTTGCGCTGACCTTCGTGATGCTCGGCATCTTCCTGCTGGCGATCGTGATTCCGTAGGCGGGCACGGCTGTTGTGGGAGGGCCGTGTCCCGGCCCGAACGGCCGATGTCATCGACAAGCGGCCAGAGGCTGGTTCCACGGACTGCGGTGGATCAACCCGCTTCGAGTTCCTGCCAGCGCGCGTACGCGGTTTCGAGTTCGGACTGGCGGGCGGCGAGTTCGGCGTTCGCGGCCAGGATGTCGGCCGCGTTCTTGCGGTAGAACTCGGGTTGCTGGATCGCCGCCGTGCGCGCCGCGATGTCCGACTCCAGTTCCTCGATGCGTGCAGGCAACAGTTCGAGTTCGCGCTGTTCGCGGAATCCGAGCTTGCGTCGCGGCGAGGCAGCCGGCGTTGGCGCCGTCACCGGGATTTGCGGCGTCAATTGCGGTTTCGCCGCTGCAGCGACCGCTGGCGTCCGGCGATGCCGCAGCCAGTCGGAATAGCCGCCAACATAGTCGCCGATGCGGCCATCGCCCTCGAACACCAGCGTGCTGGTGACGACGTGGTCGAGGAAGTCGCGGTCGTGGCTGACCAGCAGCAAGGTGCCCGGATAATCGGCGAGCAGTTCTTCCAGCAGTTCCAGCGTTTCGACGTCGAGGTCGTTGGTGGGTTCGTCCATCACCAGCAGGTTCGACGGCTGCGCGAACAGCTTCGCGAGCAGCAGGCGATTGCGCTCGCCGCCGGACAGTCGCGTGATCGGCGCGCGCGCGCGCTCCGGGGTGAACAGGAAATCCTGCAGGTAGGCGAGCACATGCTTGCGGCCGCCGTTCGTCTCGATGAACTCGAGGCCTTCGGAGACGTTGTCGAGCGCGTTCCAGTCCTCGCGCAACGCGGTGCGGTGCTGGTCGAAATACGCGACCTGCAGGTTCGTGCCGATGCGCACCTCGCCCGATTGCGGTTCGAGTTGGCCGAGCAACAGCCGGATCAGGGTGGTTTTGCCGACGCCGTTCGGTCCGATCAGGCCGATGCGGTCGCCACGCAGGATCGTGGTGTCGAAATCGCGCACGATCGTGCGACCGTCGAACGCGAACGACACGTGTTCGGCCTGGATGACCTTCTTGCCTGAATTCGCCGCGCCAGCCACGACGAGCTTGACGTTGCCGGCCTGGTTGCGCCGTTCCGCGCGCTCGACCCGCATCGCTTCGAGCCTGCGCACGCGGCCTTCGTCGCGCGTGCGGCGCGCCTTGATGCCCTGACGGATCCAGACTTCTTCCTGGGCGAGGAACTTGTCGAAACGCGCGCGTTCCTGCGCTTCGGCATGCAGGCGTTCCTCGCGGCGGCGCAGGTAGTTGTCGTAGTCGCCGGGCCACGACGTGACCTGGCCGCGGTCGATCTCGACGATGCGCGTGGCGAGCGCGCGCAGGAAGCGCCGGTCGTGGGTCACGAACACGATGCTGCCGCGGAATCCGCGCAGGAACTCTTCCAGCCAGTCGATCGAGGCGATGTCGAGGTGGTTGGTCGGTTCGTCGAGCAGCAGTACGTCGGGTTCGGCGACCAGCGCCTGGGCGAGCAACACGCGGCGCTTCATGCCGCCGGACAGCGATGCGAACGGAGCGTCTTCGGGCAGGTCGAGCTTGGTGATGACTTCGGTGACGCGCCGTTCGAGGTCCCAGCCATTGCTGCGTTCGATCTTCGCCTGCACGTCGGACAGCGCGTCCATGTCGATGTCGGCGGCGTGGCTGATGTGGTGGAACTCGGCGAGCCAATGGCCGAGTTCGCCCAGGCCGTCGGCGACGACGTCGAACACACTGCCTTCGGTGTCCTGCGGCACTTCCTGCGCGAGCCGGCCGATGCGGGCGCCGTCCTGGACGCGGATCTCGCCCTCGTCGGGAACGATCTCCCGCGCGAGCAGGCGCAACAGGGTGGATTTTCCCGCGCCGTTGCGGCCGACGACGCAGATGCGCTCGCCGGTCTCGATGCCGAGCACGACATCGTCCAGCAGCGCCGGGCCGCCGACACCGTAGTGGACGTTCTGGAAAGTGATCAGGGACATAGGTGCCGTGTGGGCTGTAGCGGCGGCGCTCGCGGCAGGAATCGCGAACGCCAGCACCGCTGCGTGTCGGCAGGATTGCTGGCCCGCGATTCTACGGCAAACCGATGACTGCAGCCGTGCGCAACCGCTTGGGATCAGTGGTGATGGCCGCCCGCGCCATGCACATGGCCATGTTCGAGCTCTTCCTCGGTCGCTGCGCGCACATCGGCGACTTCGATCGCGAAGTGCAGGATTTCGCCGGCGAGCGGATGGTTGCCGTCCACGGTCACGTTTTCGGCATCGACCTTGGTGACGGTGACCAACATCGGCCCCTGCCCGCCCTGCGCCTCGAACTGCATGCCCGGCTCGAGGGTGTCGACGCCGTGGAATGCCTCGCGCGGAACCACCTGGATCAACTGCTCATGGTGGAGGCCATAGCCTTCTTCCGGAGCGACCGCGACGTCGAAACGGTCGCCGGCAGTGCGGCCTTCAAGGGCCTGTTCCAGGCCCGGCACGATGTTGCCGGCGCCGTGGAGGTAGATCAGCGGCTGGCCGGCGGGAGAGGCGTCGATGACCTCACCGGCTCGGTTGGTCAGGGTGTAATGGATGCTGGCAACGGTGTCGTCGGCGATCTGCATGAGCAATCTCGAATGAGGGTGGGAATGGCGCATCGCCACGACGGACCTGGGTCGGCCGAATTGGATACGCTCAGCGAGGTATGGGCGCTTTTGGCTGGTTTCAAGCGATTGCCAGTCTTGGGCGGCGCATGGATGCAGCACATTTCAACGCGCGCAGGAGCCCAGCGGCAGGCTCAGCGCCTGCAGGGTCTCGCCGGGCCTGGATTGCACGAATGCAGTCAGGCCCAGCCGATCCGCGTGCGCATCATGCGGCAAGGCGATGCGCAGCGTCCGCGACCACTGCGTTCCGGACAGCGGGTACGGCCCGAGCAACTGCCGCACCACGCGTTCGTGACGCAGCAGCGCGCCGCTGTTCTCGCCTGCCCTGACCTGGGTCGACAGGCCATTCTCGTAAAGCGCGAGGTAAAGCGCCGCGTTCGGCAGCTTGCCTGCGGCCATCGGCAGCGCCTTGAGACCGACGTCGAAACCAGTGGCTCCAGGCGTCGCGGTCAGTTCGAGCGTGAGCGGACTGGCCTGCGCATTGATGCCGTGCAGGGCCGCGAGCGCCGCGGGCGTTCCCCATGGCAATCCGACGCGCTGCCCGAGCATCACCTGCGGCGTATACACCGCCGAACTGCCCGCGTTCACGACCCGATCGTGCTGGCGTTCGCTGTTGGCCCCGCTGCCGAACCGGTCGGGCCAGCCGATCGAATCCCAGTAGTCCACGTGGAACGCGAGCAGGCTCAGGCGGGCCGGATCCGCAGTTCCGGAAAGCTGTGCGAACCAGCGGTCGGCCGGCGGGCAACTGCTGCAGCCCTCGGATGTATAGAGTTCGACGAGCGCACCGCGTTGGGCGCCCGTGGCTGCATGGCACATCGGGGCAGTCGGCGCAGCCATCGCGATCGCCGGAACCAGCAGGCCGAGCAACTGTGCGATCAGCAGGCGTCCCGCAAGCGCCGTGTTCACTTCAGCGCCGCCGCAAGGTCGCCTTCGATCTTTTCCGGCGTATCGGTCGGCGCGTAGCGCTTGAGGACCCTGCCATCGCGGCCGATCAGGAACTTGGTGAAGTTCCACTTGATGCCTTCAAGCCCGAGGAAACCGGATTTCTCTTCCTTCAGCCACTTCCACAGCGGATGGGCTTTCGCGCCGTTGACGTCGACCTTGGCGAACATCGGGAAGGTCACGTCGTAGGTCAGCGAACAGAAGTTCCTGATCTCGTCCGCGTTGCCGGGCTCCTGATGGCCGAACTGGTCGCAGGGGAAACCCAGTATTTCCAGCCCTTCGTCCTTGTGCTTGCGATACAACGCTTCCAGACCGGTGTATTGCGGGGTGAAGCCGCATTTTGAGGCCACGTTGACCACCAGCAGCGCCTTGCCGCGATAGGCATCAAGCGGTTTTTCGACCCCGTCGAGGTCTTGCGCGGTGAAGTCGTAGGCGGTGGTCATCGTGTCGTCCTCCTGGGTGATCGAATGACGCGACTCTAGCCTGTCCGTCCATTCGCAGCGCGTGAACGACCGGGCTTCGCACAAACAAAAGCCCCAGGCGTTTCCGCCCGGGGCCTCGTGATCACGCATAAGCCGAAAGGCTTATTAGAGGATCTGCACCGCGTCGGCCTGCAGGCCCTTCGGGCCCTTGACGACTTCGAAGCTCACCTTCTGGCCTTCCTGCAACGACTTGAAGCCGCTGCCCTGGATGGCGCGGAAATGCACGAAGAGGTCTT
>JBBQHA010000182.1:0-5306 GCA_038323475.1 Lysobacterales bacterium | reverse complement strand
AATGCCGAAGGCGTAGGCAGCGCGCGGCGCGTGGCCGAGCAACAGGCCGCGGCGGCATTGCTCGAGCAGCTCGAGCGATACGCGACCAGGGAGCAGGAACTTGGCTGAACCTTATCGCGCCGGCACCGTCGCGGTGCTGGGCCGACCCAATGTCGGCAAGTCCACCCTCGTCAATGCGATGGTCGGAGCGCGGGTCAGCATCGTGTCGCCGAAGGCGCAGACCACGCGGCACCGGCTGCTCGGGATCGCGAGCTTCCCCGAAGGCCAGTTGCTGCTCGTCGATACGCCAGGCATCCATGGTGCGCAAACGCGCGCGATCAACCGCTACATGAACCGGGCAGCGCGCGGGGCATTGGCAGACGTCGATGCGGCGCTGCTTGTGATCGAAGCCGGCCGCTGGAACACCGACGACGACCTTGCCTATGCCGCGCTCGCGGATGCGGGCGTGCCGACCTTCCTGGTCGTCAACAAGATCGACCGGATCAAGCTCAAGCAGGACCTGTTGCCGTTCATCGCCGAATGCACGAAGGACCGAAAGTTCGCCGCCGTGCACCTGCTGTCCGCGCTCAAGCGCAAGGGCCTGGAACCGCTGGTGCGCGAACTGATCGCGGTGGTGCCTGAGTCGGAACCGTTCTACGGCGAAGACGAGATCACCGACCGCAGTCAGCGTTTCCTCGCCGCCGAACTCGTGCGCGAGCAACTGATGCTGCGGCTCGGCGAGGAAGTGCCGTATTCGGCGACAGTGTCGATCGACCGTTTCGACGAGGACGGCGCGATGCTCCGGATCGCCGCGACGGTCTGGGTCGAACGCGAAGGCCAGAAGGCGATCGTGGTCGGCAAGGGCGGCGAGAGCATGAAGCAGATCGGTCGCGCTTCCCGCGAGAACATGGAACGCCTGTTCGGCCGCAAGGTCTTCCTCGAAACCTGGTGCAAGGTGCGCGAAGGCTGGGCCGACGACGTGAACGCGCTGCTCCAGTTCGGGTATGAGTGAAGGTGGGGAACGGGGAACGGGGAACGGGGAACGGGGAACGGGGAAACAACTCGTGCCGTTCTGATCCCGCGAACGCATCGCACCACATTCACTTCCTGACCAAATCCCGTACCCAGGGCGCGCTCCTGCCTTTTCCGTTCCCTGTTGGCGAACCGCCCACGCGGTTCGCCTTTCGGGCCAACTGCGCTGTTCGCTCCGACATCCCGTTTTCGCGGTCCCGTTCCCTGTTTCCCGCCATCTGATGCGCATCCTCGGTCAGCCGGCGATCGTGCTGCACGCGACGCGCTGGCGCGAGAGCAGTCTGCTGGTCGAACTGTTTACCCACGAGCACGGACGCGTCGGCGCGGTCGCGCGCGGCGTGCAGGGTCCGAAACGGCAGCCGTTGCGGGCGGCCCTGCAACCCTTGCAGCGCATCCGCGTGGACTACCAGCAACGCGGTGAACTCGCGCAGCTGCGCCACGCCGAAGCCAGCGGCCAGGCGATCGCCCTGGTTGGCGACGCATTGCTCGCCGCCTTCTATCTCAGCGAACTCACGCTGCGCCTGTTGCCGCGCAACGACGCGCATCCGCAACTGTTCCTGCGCTTGGCGGATGCGCTGGACGAGTTGTCCGCTACGCCCTCGCTGGCGTGGACGCTACGGCGTTTCGAACGCGACCTGCTCGACGCGCTTGGCTATGCGCTTGATCTGCGGCACGACGCCGACGACACGCCGCTGGATGCGCAGGCGCGCTATCGCATCGACCCGGAACGCGGCCTCTGGCGGGTGCGCGAAGCAGGAATGCGCAACCCCGGTTCGATCGGCGGCGGCGCCCTGCTCGCACTGGCCGGGGACGCGATGCCGTCAGACATGCAATTGCGCGAGCAACGCATCGCGCTGCGCACCGTGATCGCGCACCATCTGGGCGCGCGTGGACTGCGCTCGTGGGGACTGCTCGCGGAATTTGCGCGGCTGCGCCCCGATCCCGTATCGCCTGCCGATGCCGACAATCCGGGCATCGACGATGCAGGCGCTCAGGGCCGGGATTGACCGACGGCGAGCGCGTCCTTCACCTGCGCGCGAAACCGGTCCGCGCGGATCGGATCCATCGGAGCTTCATGCAGCGTGCGCACGGCATCGAGCAGGCGGGCGCTGCCGACAAAGCCGCAGCTCGCCTTGAGCCGGTGCAGCTCCGCGCGCGCGGCTTCCCCATCGCCGGCGGCGACGGCGCGCAGGATCGCCTGAGCCTGTTGCGGCAATTCCGCCACGAACAGTCCGCGCAACGCGCGCATTGCGGCGACATTGCCGCCCAGGGCCTGCAGCGCGCGCGCATCGTCCCAGACCGCCGCTTCGCCATCGTTCATTGCCGCGATCGCGCCGAGCGCGCGTCGGACCGCAGCGTGCAGCACGACGATTCCCAACGGTTTCTGCAGCACTTCGGCGAAGCCTGCTGCCTGCAGTCGGTCCAGGCGCTCCCGCTGCACCTCGGCGGTCAGGCACAACGCGGGGACGCCGGGACGCAATACGCGCAGATCGTGCAGGAGTTGCTCTCCGCTCGCGTCCGGCAGGTTCGCGTCGAGCAACCACAAGGCGTAGGAATGTTCGCGCGCGAGGGCCAGCGCATTGGCGGCATCGTTCGCGGTATCCACGACGGTCGCCGTCAGCGATTCCAGCGCATGGTTCAGGAAACCACGACTGACCGCGTCGTCCTCGACCAGCAGCAAGCGCTTGGGGTTCATCGCGACCGGGATGGATGGCACACTGCGGACAGCATGCTGCGCGCGCCCAATCTCCGCAACCACGAAACGCGCGTCCACGCGCTGTCGCCGGGCATTGCGCTGCTGTTGGCGCTGCCGCTGTCCACGCCATTGCAGGCGCGCACGCTGGAATTGCATGCCGATTCGCTGCATTCGGATGTCGCGACCGCCAACGGGCTTCGCGTGCAACTCGACTGGCCGGATGCGGCAGCCAGTGGGTCGCTGCGCATCGATGCCGCCACAGTCGATGCCGCCGCGTACGGCTACCGCTTCGTCAACGTGCATTGGGAATGCCCATTGACGCGCGACGCGCGCGAAGGCTGGCGCTGCGATGGCAACGTGCGTACGGGCAATGCGAAACCGATGCGACTCACGCTCGCTATCGCGCCGGCATCGACCACGGCTCGCCTGTCCGATGGACGCAGCGCGGTCGGCCTGCAGCGCCTCGCGGCGACGCCGGACAACACGCGGCTGCTGTTCGAACAGGTGCCGGCCGCCTGGCTGCAGGCGTACACGGCGACGCTGTGGACGGACGGCAAACTCCAGAAAGGTACATTGGCCGGGCGCCTGGACATCCGCGTGCCGGCGCGCGGCCCGGTGGTCGTGCAGGGTCCATTGCTGTTGCGCGGCCTCGCGCTGGAAACCCCGGATGGCGGCATCGCGGTCGGCTCGCTCGACGCCGACCTGCAATTCGACTACAGCCAGAACGCGACCCTGCGCAATCTCGGCGCCGACATCACCATGCATGGCGGCGAATTGCTCGTCGGCGGCCTGTACGCGACCTTGCCGAAGACGCCCGTGGTCGCGACCATCCGCGCGAACCAGGCTGGCCGCGGCGACTGGATCTTCCCGACGCTGCGCTGGAACGACGGCGCTGTGCTGACCGCGAACGGCGACGCGCGTTACTCGCCGGCATTCGACCTGCGCGCGCTGAACCTGAAGCTGCGCAGCGACGACCTGGCGCATGCGCGCGATCGCTATCTCACCGGCTGGCTCGGCCAGGCCGGTTTCGCCGACCTGCAATTGCGCGGCGGCTTGCAGGCCGAATTCGCGATGGCGGCGGGTGGTTTGCAAGGCGCGCACGCGCAACTGATCGGCGTCGATGCGATCGACGGCAAGCAGCGTTTCGTCTTGCATGGTCTCGACGGCGACCTGCGCTGGACGGCGGATGCCGCCGCGGTCGCGAGTGCGCTGCGCTGGAGCAGCGGTGCCTTGTTCGGCATCGCGCTCGGGCCGACGCGCGTCGCCTTGCATAGCCAGTCGCGCAAGCTGCAACTCGACGGCACGGCGGAAATCCCGCTCCTCGGCGGCACCCTGCGGCTCGATAAATTCGACCTCACTGCGCCGGACAAGGGCAACGGCAGTCGCTTCGTGCTCGGGCTGACGTTGCTGAAGCTGCAGGTCGCGCAACTCGCGAAGGCGCTGGATTGGCCCGCGTTCGGCGGCACCCTCGACGGCACATTGCCGGCCGCGCGCTACGAGAACGGCGTGCTGAATTTCGATGGTGGCCTGGTCGCGCAGGTGTTCGGCGGCACCTTGTCGGTCGGCAAGCTCGCGATGGAGCGTCCGTTCGGCGCCGATCCGAGCGTGAACGCGGACGTGGCGATCAAGGGCTTCGACCTGAAGGCATTGACCGGCGTGTTCGGTTTCGGCGAGATCACTGGCCGGCTCGACGGGCACATCCGCGACCTGCGCCTGCTCGACTGGTCGCCGGTCGCGTTCGACGCCGAATTGCACAGCGACGGCAATGCGCCCGATCGCCGCCGCATCAGCCAGCGCGCGATCGCCGACCTGTCGAACGTCGGCGGTGGCGGTTTCGTCGGCGGCCTGCAGGCGCAGGCGTTGAAGATCTTCCAGGACTTCGGCTATGCGCGGCTCGGGCTGTCGTGCAAGCTCGCCAACAACGTCTGCCACATGGACGGAGTCGGTTCAGCGGGCGCCGGTTATACAATCGTCGAAGGATCGGGCCTGCCGCATATTTCGGTGGTCGGTTTCGCCCGCGAGGTGGATTGGCCGACGCTGGTGGCGCGCTTGCAGGCCGCCACCCAGGGCAAGATCATCATCAAGTAGTCGCAGGCATTCGCAACACATCCGCATCACACAAAACCGGGAGAACCTCGTGCGCAAGCTGCTCGAACACCGCAAACTGCTGGGCGGAAGCCTGATCACCGCATTGCTGCTGAGTGCGTGCGTGACGATCAACGTCTACTTCCCGGCCGCGCAGGCGCAGGAAGCCGCCAAGGAATTCGTCGACAAGGTGATCGGCCCGGCCGACCAGTCCACGCCGGCGCCGCCAGTCAAGGACGGGCAGGGTGTCGAAAAGAAATCGCCCGGGCTGAGCCTGCTGTCGATGATCATTCCCGACGCCGAGGCGCAGACATCCCCCGATATCACCATCAGGACGCCCGCGATCCAGGCGATCCAGGCGCGGATGGCGGAGCGTTTCTCGACCGCCCTGCAGCCGTCGTTCGATGCGGGCGCGCTGGGCTTCAGCAAGGACGGGCTGATCAGCATGCGCGACGCGACCAAGGTCGCGCTCAAGGACCGCGTCGCGGTGAAGCAGTCCGTCGCCGACGACAAC
>JBBQHA010000181.1:0-5478 GCA_038323475.1 Lysobacterales bacterium | reverse complement strand
TCGGTCGGGCCGCGGAAAAACAGCACGAACAGGATCGCGATGATCATCAGGTGGCCGATCGCGTCGACCAGTCCGAACTCGAAGATCGCCAGCACGAACACCGACTGCAGGCCGAACGCGACCAGCCGGCCGACCATCGATGCGGCGCCGAGCAGGACGAAGGTGATGTTGAACTCCACGAACCCGGCCAGGATCATGTAGTTCATCGGCTGCATGCCCATCAGCATGCCCGGCTTGGCCGCGAGCAGCGCGAATGTCCATTGCGGATAGGCGAACTTCTCGATTGCCGCCCAGATCAGGGTCAGCCCGGTCGCTGCGAACAGCACGATGAAACCCGACCTCCGCCAGCCGCCGCGAGCGATCCCGGCGACGAGAAAGAAGTAGCCGATGCCGAGGAAGATCATGTAGTCGATCAGGTGGTAGAGGCCATAGTCCCGCACTGCCGCGCCATACAGAACGAGAACGCCGATGCCGGTGATCGGCGCGGCGCGCCGCCAGAGCACGCAGACAGCCATCGCCAGGTGCAGCCACGGTACCCATGCGGCATGCGTGAGCAGCTCGGGCGTCAGGTAGAAGCTGACGCCGTGGGAGTAATGCCACCACGCCAGCGCCATGAAGAAGACCGCGGCGCAGATGCGCATCACCCAGATCGATGAGCCGTCGAAGCGCTTCATGCGCGCATCCAGCGCTGCGAAAACGCCCCTGCGCACCGCCAGCCGATCGACGAGGAAGAACGCGTAGACCGACGCCAGCGACAGCAGCAGCATCTGCACGAAGAACGGCTCGGTCAGCACCTGGCCGATCGGTCGTGGGGTCTCCGCGGAGTCGACCTTTGCGAACCATTTCACGTGAGCCTGCGCCGGTCCGGAAACCAGAAGCAGGAACAGCCACAGGCGAGGCCGCCCCTCCATCAACCACGACGTCACCGATCGCATCCGCACCTCCCGACCCTGGGTTCGCATCATCGCAGAAGGAGCTGCGCATCCAGCGGCAACCTGAAATGAGAAGCCCCGCGATTGCGGGGCCTTCTCGTAATTCCGACGATACCGCCGGACAATCAATCGCCCATCTGTTTCTGGCGATGCTCCCAGCGTTCCTGCGCATCGATCGTGCGTTCCGCGGTCAGGCGCGCTTCGAGGCGCTCCAGACCGATCTCGTCGCCGGTATCGACGCAATAGCCGTAGATGCCGTCGTCGATACGCTTGAGGGCGTCGTCGATCTTGCCGATCAGCTTGCGGTAGCGGTCGCGCGTGCGCAGTTCCAGCGAGTTCTCGGTTTCGCGCGTTGCGCGCTCGGCCTCGTCGCCGACATCGCGCACTTCTTCCTTGAGGTTCTCGATGGTCTGCTTGGATTCCTCGACCAGGTCCGCGCGCCATGCATGCAGGCGCTGACGGAAATACTCCATCTGGTTTGCATTCATGTACGTCTCTCTGGACGTCGGCTTGTAACCCTTGGGCAGCACCACGCCGGTCTGCACGGCCAGGATCGGGACCACCTTCTCCGGCACGTTGTTGCGGACGACTGCCTTCGCACGAGCACCCTGCGGGCGCACCGCAGGCGCTGGCGCGACGGGTTCCGGTTTGGCGGGCGCTTCCGGAGGGCTGGCCTTGCCCTTTTTCGCTGGTGATGGCGCGGTGGCCGGCACGGCTGCGACCGGCTTGGGCTGCTCGGCAACCTTGGCTGGCGCGGGCTTCGCGGAGGATTTGGCAGCCGGCGCGGACACGGCAGGAGTCTTCTTGGCAGCGACTGTTTTAACGGGGGCAGCCTTTTTCGAGGGGGTCGGGGTCGTTGCGGCCTTCTTCGCGGCGGGCTTCGCCGGCTTGGTCGTAACGGGTTTCTTGACGACAGCAGCCTTCTTCGCGACCGGCTTCTTCGCGGCCACGGGCTTCTTCGCGGCAGGCTTCTTGCTGGCAGCCGGTGCCGGCTTACTCGCTGGCTTGGCGGCCGGCTTGGCCTTGGCGGCTGGTTTGGCGACCTTCTTGGGCGCTGGCTTGGCAGGTTTCTTGGCGGGTTTCTTGGCAGCCACGTTTGGCGATTCCTGATGTTGTGTGCAAGCGAGGGTGTGACAAAGCAGCGGGCTGTTATAGCCTAGTCGGATGGCAGCGGCAACCTCGTCGACGCCAGGCCGCGCGGAGCTGTCGGTGAACCCGCTAAAATCGCTCGTCCTGCTGATACTGCGCGGCTACAAGCGCGTCATCAGCCCCCTGCTGGGCACGCGTTGCCGGTTCTACCCGAGTTGTTCGAGCTACGCGATGCAGGCGGTCGAGCGTTTCGGCGTGTTGCGCGGCGGCTGGCTGGCGGCCAGGCGCATCGCGCGCTGCCATCCGCTGAACCCGGGCGGAGTCGATCCGGTACCTGAACGCCTGCCACGCGACTGCAGCCACCATCCCCACGATTGAACCACCAAGACCGAGCCCGCATGACCGACACCCTGATCGTCAACGCCCAACTGGTCAACGAAGGCCGCCAGTTCGCGGCCGACCTGCGCATCCATGCCGGCCGCATCGAGGCGATCGCGCCCTCGCTGGCCGCGCGCCCGAACGAGACCGTGATCGACGCCGCCGGCCAATGGCTGCTGCCCGGCGTGATCGACGCGCAGGTCCATTTCCGCGAGCCGGGCATGGAATACAAGGGCGGCTTCGACACCGAGCCGGCAGCCGCGGTCGCGGGCGGCGTCACCAGCTTCCTCGACATGCCGAACACCAAGCCGCCGACGCTCGACAACGACGCACTCGAAGACAAGTACCGGCTCGCCGCGGGCCGTTCGCGCGCGAACTACGGCTTCTACCACGGCGCCAGCAACGACAACCTCGACGCGATCCGCCGCATCAACCCGAAGACCACGCCCGGCCTGAAGATCTTCATGGGCGCCTCGACCGGCAACATGCTCGTGGACGACCCGAAGATCCTCGAGGCGATGTTCGCCGAATGCCCAACGCCGATCATCACCCATTGCGAAGACACCCCGATGATCGAGGCGGCGATGGCCGAGGCGCGCAACATCTACGGCGACGATATTCCCATCGACCTGCACGGCGAGATCCGTTCGCGCTTCGCCTGCATCAAGTCCACCGAACTCGCGATTTCGCTGGCACGGCGCTGCGGTACCTCGCTGCATGTGCTGCACATCACCACCGCCGAGGAACTGATGCTGTTCGAACCGGGGCCGCTCATCGATGCGAACGGCAGGATGAAGCGCATCACTGCCGAAACCTGCGTGCACTTCCTGCACTTCGCGCGCCCGGACTACGCGCGGCTGGGCAACCTGATCAAGTGCAATCCCGCGATCAAGGAAACCAGCGATCGCGCCGCGATCATCCGCGCGATCGCCGAGGATCGCGTCGACGTACTCGCCACCGACCACGCACCGCACACCTGGGAAGAAAAACAGCAGCCGTACGCGAGCGCGCCTTCGGGCCTGCCGCTGGTGCAGGACTTCCTCGTCTGCGCGCTGCAGAAAGTGCGCGACGGCCACTTCAGCCTGGCGCACCTCGTGCAGAAGATCTGCCACGCGCCGGCGCAGCGTTTCGACATCGCCGAACGCGGCTTCCTGCGCGAAGGCTATGCGGCCGACCTCGTGCTGGTCGATCCCGATGGCGGCACCGACATCATCCGCGAACGCATCCTAGCGAAGTGCGGATGGTCGCCATTCCTCGGCGAACGCTTCGATGCAAGTGTGGCTTCGACTTGGGTCAACGGCGAACTGGCCTGGGACGGCAAGCGGATCGTCGGATCGCCACAGGGCCAGCGCCTGCGGTATTCGAGATAGGCCCCTGTTTCGCCCTTGCTCGTCGAGCGATGAGCACTGAACTACCGAGTTTTCCGTTCGTGGTGAGCCTGTCGAACCACGAACGGCACGCCGCCACCACCTTCCATTAGTGCTGAGCCTGGCCAGCCCTGAGCCTGTCGAAGGGAATGAAGCAAGGCATGTCGCCACAACCATCATTTCACCCAAGGCCCCCCCCCCCGATGAAACAAGCCCTGCCCCTCTTCTTCGCCCTGGCGTGCTCCGCGTGCGCAACCATACCGTCTTCCGGGCCGCTCGCGACCGAGCCTGCTCCCAGACACTCGGAAGGCGAAACGTTCACGCGTAGTTCCGTATCCTCCCTCGTGCATGTCCCCACCAGCGTCCCGCAGGCTGGCCTGCTGTTCGGCGTCGTGCCTGCGGGCAGCACGTTGTCCTACGACGGCCGCAACGTGCGCGTCGCCGCCAACGGCCGCTTCGTGGTCGGCGTCGCGCGCGAGAAGACCGGCAACCTCGTGCTGCACCTCACCACGCCCGACGGCAACGCGCAGACGCTGAGCATCGCGATCACGCCGCGCACGTTCCAGGTCGAACGAATCAACGGCGTCGATGAGAACTCCGTGAACCCGCCGCCGGCGATCGCCGAGCGCATCCAACGAGAGCAGGCCGAGGTTGAGGCCGCGCGCGCGCGCGACGACGACCGCATCGACTTCGACACTAATTTCATTTGGCCGGTGAAGGGCCGCATCAGCGGCTGGTTCGGTAGCCAGCGCATCTACAACGGCACGCCCAAGTCGGCGCATTCGGGCGTGGACGTGGCGTCGCCCAAGGGCACGCCGGTGCATGCGCCCGCAGGCGGCATCGTCACCTTCGCCAATGCCGATCTCTATCTCACTGGCGGCACCGTGCTCATCGACCACGGCCATGGCGTGAGTTCGAACATCCTGCACATGAGCCGGATCGACGTGAGGGTCGGCGACCGCGTCGAGCAAGGCCAGGTCATTGGCCTTGTCGGCGCCACCGGCCACCGCGTAACCGGCCCGCACATGCACTGGGGCATGAACTGGTTCAACGTGCGCGTCGATCCGCAATCGCTGATGCCGCCAGGCGACGCGAAATAGCGGTCCGCTAATCCGGTTTCCGAGGCGCACGCAGCAAGCCGACCACCATCGCGACGACCGCGACCGCGCCCAGCACGAGCACGCCCCACAGCAGCCAGGTGCGTCGTTGGGTCGCATCCCAGCCGTTCAGCGCAGCGGCGCCCGAGGATGCGCGCATCTGGCCGTGGCCGATCGTCGGCGGACGCCACTGCTCGCCGTAACGCGAACGCAATTGCCCGATCAACGCATCGATCGGGAACGCGCCGCGCTGCGCCCGGTGGCTGCCGGCAGCGAGAACATACGGCGCGCGCCCGTGCATCAACACCACCCAGGCTTCAGGCTGGTAGTCGAACCGCAGCAGCGGCGTCTTGGCGATGGCCGTGTCCGGTTCGATGCGCCATTCGCGCAAACGGCTGGGGTCGATCTCCATCGGCTCGGCATCGAGCATGATGCCTGCGCCGCGCAATCGGAATGCCATGTAGTCGCCGACCCGGCGCCAGTCGGTTTCGCCCTGTTCGCGGGCGGAAACGGTGAAGTGCGTCACCGCGTTGTCGTCCGCGAGCGCGATCGACAGCCGTTCCACCGCGATCCGCGCGGGCAGCCGGTAGATGAAGGCTTGGCCATCGCGCCCGA
>JBBQHA010000180.1:0-5683 GCA_038323475.1 Lysobacterales bacterium | reverse complement strand
GTGATGCCGGCGCCGCCGAGGATGTCGCGCGCCTCGCGGGCGATGTCGATCGCCATGCGGCAGTTGTTCCACTTCGCGAGCGACACCTGGGTCGGCTGCATCTTGCCGGCATCCTTCAGGCGGCCGAGTTGCAACGACAGCAGCTGCGCCATCGTGATCCGGCGTGCCATGTCGGCGAGCTTCAGTTGTACGGCTTGATTGGAAGTGATCGGGCGATTGAACAGGATGCGCTCGGCGCCGTACTTCAGCGCTTCCTGCAGGCAGGCCTGCGCCGCGCCGATCGGCCCCCATGTGATGCCGTAGCGCGCCTGGGTCAGGCAGCCCAGCGGCCCCTTGAGGCCCTTCACGTTCGGCAGGCGGTTCGCTTCCGGCACGCGCACGCCGTCGAAAAACAGCGCCGAGGTCACCGACGCGCGCAGGCTCATCTTCTTGTGCACTTCCTGCGCGGTGAAACCCTTCATGCCCTTCTCGACGAGAAAGCCCTGGATACCGTCGTCGGTCATCGCCCAGACAATCGCGATATCCGCAAGATTGCCGTTGGTGATCCACATCTTCGCGCCGTTGATGATCCAGTCGCCACCGTCGCGCTTGGCGTTGGTCTTCATGTTGGCCGGATCGGAGCCACCGTGCGGCTCGGTCAGGCCGAAGCAGCCGATGGTCTTGCCCGCGGCCATGCCGGGCAGCCAGCGCTTGCGCTGCTCTTCACTGCCGTACGCGTAGATCGGGTACATGCACAATGACGACTGCACGCTGACGAAACTGCGGATGCCCGAATCGCCGCGCTCGAGTTCCTGGCAGATCAGGCCGTAGCAGACCGCGTTCAAGCCGTGGCCGCCATATTCCTCCGGCAGCGACGAACCAAGCAGGCCGAGCTCGGCGATTTCCGGCACCAGTTCATGCGGGAACCGGCCCTGGTCGAAGCAGTCGCCGATGATCGGCAGCACGCGCTCGTCGGTGAAGCGCGCCACGGTGTCCTGCACCGCGCACTCCTCTTCGCTGAGCAGGGAACGGATGTCGTACAGGTCGAGCGGATTCAGGGGCATGGGATCGGGACCGGAAAGTAGCGGTGGGCCAAGGAGGTTGGCAAAGGGGCTTGCAGCAGGGACCGCGTATTCTACCCGGCGGCTCGCGGCGCCGTAACCCCGCACAGGCCATGGCGATTGGCGTGATAGGTTGGAACCCGACCACCCACCGGGATCGCCATGCGCAATCCGATCAAGCGCGCCCTGCTGGCCTATGCCGGCCGGTTGCGCTTCCCCACCCTGTTCCTGATCACCCTGGGCCTGTTCGCGGTCGACCTGGTCGTGCCCGACCCGATCCCGTTCCTCGACGAAATCATGCTCGGGCTTGGCACCTTGCTGTTCGCAAGCTGGCGCAATCGCCGCGACCCGAATCCCTGAGCCCTGTATCCGCATGCTGATCGACAGCCATTGCCACCTCGACGCACCCGAATTCGACGTCGACCGCGATACCGTGATCGCACGCGCCCGGGCCGCCGGCGTGATGGCACAGGTGATTCCCGCGGTCACCGCCAGCGGCTGGGCGAAGCTCGGCGCCCTGTGCACCGAAAGTTCGGGATTGCATCCAGCGTACGGCATGCATCCGATGTTCCTTGCCGAACACCGCGACGAACATGTCGGTGCGTTGCGCGCCCTGCTCACGACCGAACGCGCGGTCGCGGTCGGCGAATGCGGGCTCGACTTCCACGTCCAGGGACTCGATGCGGATCGGCAACAGTTCTACTTCGAGGAGCAACTGAAGATCGCGCGCGACTTCGACCTCCCGGTCATCGTCCACGCACGCAAGGCCGTCGATGCGGTGATCGCCACGCTGCGTCGCATCGGTGGCCTGCGCGGCGTCGTCCACAGCTTTTCCGGCAGCGAGCAG
Source organism: Lysobacterales bacterium (assembly GCA_038323475.1). Lineage (GTDB taxonomy): Bacteria > Pseudomonadota > Gammaproteobacteria > Xanthomonadales > Xanthomonadaceae > SZAS-103. The sequence goes on along the minus strand of JBBQHA010000180.1, from coordinate 3,796 downwards.
CAGGCAGAACAGTTGTGGAAGCTCGGTTTCTGCCTCGGCATCGGCGGACCCGTCACCTACGAGCGCGCGCAACGGCTGCGACGGATTGTTGCGTCGATGCCGGTCGAGTTCCTGTTGCTGGAAACCGATGCGCCGGACCAGCCGGATGCTTTCCATCGTGGCGAGCGCAATGAGCCTGCGCGGTTGACCGTCGTGCGGGATTGCGTCGCCGCATTGCGTGCCGAGTCGCCGGACACGCTGGCGGACGCGACCAGCGACAACGCTGCACGCCTGTTCGGGTTGCCCCGAAAGCATCATCCCGGCGTGGGACGGGAACCGCTGCCGCCGGACAAGTGAAGCCGGGCGCATTCTTCCCTGGCGAGGTCGAATGCGAACATGAAGGGGCAGCGTCGCGTTGTTCTACGCGGCAGCCAATTGCTCGACCAGGCCGAAACCCGGGAAGAAGCCTTCCTCCGAGCAGTCGATCACCAACTCGGATGGCGTGCCTGCGTTGTCGCCGTCCAGGTGCAGCTTGAAGTCGTCCATCCGGCGCCTGCGAACCGCGGCATATGGAATGACGATCTCCTGCGCATTTCCGCCCGCGAATTTTCCCGAGGCATGGATTCCCTGTTTCGAAAGCGCGACGCCGTTCACCCAAGCCACTTTTCCTTCGGACTGGACCTGCTGCCTCAGGCGTTCAGCGAGCAACAACCCGACGTGCAGGCACGCATTCATCCAGGATCGATCGTCCTTCCTGATGTTCGCGCCGACGCAAGTCGTCCCGCCATCGGATTTCGCGAACACGATCGTCGCAGTCGCGTGGTCGTGATGGCCGCTTTCGCGGGCTCTGACGATGGATGCCGAGAACGTCCGGATCGATTCCAGCGGAAGCTCTTCACGCTTCTTCCGGTGGTTCAGCACCAGTCCGTGTTCGTAGACTTCCACGCCGGATCTCCCGGCCCAGAACAACAAGCCGAACATCATTCGCGCGGAGGCCGCTTCGGTGCACATGATCATGCGCCCGAACCTGGGATGTACCCTGGCGTTCTTGTCCATTGTCGACTCCCGGTTCTTTTCAATCCGACCCGACCTATTCCGCTCCATCGTTCCACCAACCGTGGTCCGGTTTCACGACGGCCGCTTCAGGAACTCCCCCGCATCGCGGGATCGCGCTGCACCGGCGATCGCCGGGACGCACGGCACCCGCCCGAACAAACCGCTGCAGTGGCGATTCCATGTCCGCGGATCGGTTTGGCGGACATCGATTGGAACGCTAGCACGCGACCCCGATGCCTTCTCGCCGTTTTCGGCCATCATCACCCAGCAGCAAGGGGCAACCCGCGATCGATCGCTGTCGTGGTCGTTTTCATCGGCCGGGTCGATGACTGCTACTACTCACAACGCATCAGCTTGCCGCGCCGAACGAGTCAATTGCATGTGAGCCTTCGCCGTTGAGCGCATCGATCGGTACTCGCCAAGCTTGTCTACTTCGCCGATCCCTTCAACAGCAACTCCAGTCCCCGCCCTACCGCCGCGAACGCGAACGCACCCGTCACATGCGTCGCCGCGCCGAGCCCGCCACCGCAATCGAGCTTGAGCGCCGCATCCGGCGCGAGTTTCGGGCGCACGCCGCTGACGCTGCCGTCCGGATGCGGGTACTTCACGTTCTCCATCGAATACACGGCAGGTATGCCGAAGTAGCGGTCGGCGTTACGCGGAAATCCGTGGTCAGCGCGCAGGCGCTTGCGCATCAGCGCGAGCAGCGCGTCGTGCTCGGTGCGGCTGAGGTCGCGCACGCGAACGAGGGTCGGGTCGGTGCGGCCGCCTGCGGAACCGACCACGACCAGCGGCAGTTTGCGGCGCTTGCAGGCAACCACGAGATCAAGCTTTGTGCGAACGCTGTCGCAGGCGTCGATGACCAGATCGAATCCCCGCGCGAGCATTGCTTCGAGATTCGCCGCGATCAGGAATTCCTGCACGACATCGACATGGATCACCGGGTTGATCGCGAGCGCGCGCTCGGCCAGCACCGTGCCCTTGTTGCGTCCGTACTGGCCGTCGAGCGCATGCAACTGGCGGCTCGTGTTCGACAGGCACACATCGTCCGCGTCGATCACCGTCAGCCGTCCCACCCCACTGCGCGCGAGCGCCTCGACCGCCCATGAACCCACGCCGCCCAAACCCACCACCGCGACATGGGATCCGCCCAGCCGCAGCGCGGCGCCTCGGCCGTAGAGGCGGTCGATGCCGGCGAAGCGTTCGCGATAGAGCTTTTGCCTGCGTTCCATGCCATGGTTCCGTGCCGTGGGACGTGCGTCTGCCGCTGATGCCCTGCATGCGCCACGATTCATCGAGGCCGCATGATATCGTGCGGTCGCTTCGATCCCTGAAACCGCCATTCGCCGGAGGCTGAAATGCGTTACGCGCTCTTGATCGTGCTGGGCCTGGCCATCGGCATCATCGGCACAGTGATGGCCATGAATGCCCTCAACAGCGGCCCCCACCTGGCGGAGGGGTTGATGGGCCTGCAGCAGTTCCACATGAAGGCGCTGCAAACGAACATCGACCAGAACCATTGTGCGGTCACCGACAACCTGCCGCACCTGCAGGCGCTGCGGTCCCTCTCGAACGACATCGAGCCGGTCTTCCTGCCGATCGAAAAGGAACAGGACTTCCGCCAGAAGTCCAGCAATCTGCGCGCCAGCCTGGACACGCTGCTTGCGGTGCCACCGGCCGACTGCGCCGCTGTCGCCGCGGCGAAAACCAAGATCGGCCACGAGTGCAAGGCCTGCCACGACGAGTTCAAGAACTGACCGATACCGTCGGATCGTTGCATCTGCCGCGGATATTCCGTTGTCCCAGTCGACCCGCATTCAGCACGCGACGCCTACTGTCGCGTTGCGCCGCCGAGCGTCGGATGGCCCGGAATTCGAATCCTGAGGAGTTGCACATGAACTTGCGCCTGATACCTGCCGTCGCACTGACGATCGCCTTGTCCGCCTGCGCGACATCGCCCAGCTACAACGGCCCGCCGCAGGGCAATTACGAAAACAGTTACAGCACGCGATGCGAAAGTTGCGGTCGCGTCGAACGCATCGAACAGATCTACGGCCAGCGCCACTCCAGTGGCGCGGGCGCCGTGATCGGCGGCATCGTCGGCGGCGTGCTCGGCAACCAGGTCGGCAAGGGCGATGGCCGCAAGGCCGCAACGGTGGTGGGCGTGGTCGCCGGCGCCGCGGTCGGAAACGAGGTCGAGAAGGACAACAACGGCGCGACGACTTTCGACATCTACGTGCACATGGACGATGGCCGCCGCCTGATCATCAACCAGCGCGATCCCGCCGGCATCCGCGAGGGTTCGTACGTCTCCATCGAAGGCGGCAGGGCGCGATTGATCCGCTGATCGCGAAGCACCGGTCCAGTGCGAGAGGGCCGGCCTTACGCCGGCCGTTTCTCGTTGGGGGTTTTCCGCGCGCGTCGCGCGTGCGCGTCCTGCGCCCGCGACGTAAGTGCGTCCACGTACGTCAAAAAAACCCGAAGCGTCGCCGCTCCGGGTTTCGATTGTTCTGCGCCGGGTTGAGCTTACATCGGCTCGACTTCTTCAGCCTGCAGGCCTTTCTGGCCCTGCACGACCTTGAAGCTGACTTTCTGGCCTTCCTTGAGGCTCTTGAAGCCCGTGCCCTGGATCGCGCGGAAGTGTACGAACACGTCCTCGCCGTTATCGCGGGCGATGAAGCCAAAACCCTTGGCGTCGTTGAACCATTTCACGGTGCCCATCTGACGATCCGACATAAATCACTCCTGATACTTTCGGTCT
>JBBQHA010000179.1:0-5702 GCA_038323475.1 Lysobacterales bacterium | reverse complement strand
TGAAATATTGCCGCGAGCAGACGACTCCGAAGCGCGTGGTGGTGTTCGTCTGCGACACCGGCAACAAGTACCTGTCGAAGATGTACAACGACTACTGGATGCTCGACAACGGCTTCCTCGAGCGCGAATCCAGCGGCGACCTGCGCGACCTGATCCTGCGTCCGTATGCGCAGCGCGATACGGTCGTGATCGGCCCGAACGACCTGCTCGTCACCGCCTACCAGCGCATGAAGCTCTACGAGATCTCGCAGCTGCCGGTGATGGACGGCGAGCATCTGGTCGGCATCGTCGACGAATCCGACGTGCTGCTGCACGTGTACGGCGACGAGTCGCGCTTCCGCGATCCGGTCTCGACCGCGATGGTCACCAAGCTCGACGTGCTCGACGTGAAGTCGCCGATCGAATCGCTGCTGCCGGTGTTCGATCGTGGCCAGGTCGCGATCGTCAAGGACGGCGAGCGTTTCCTCGGCCTGATCACGCGCATCGATCTGCTCAACTACCTGCGCCGTCGCGTGCAGTAACGCGGTCGGACAGGTTGCGATCCACGCACATTCAAGGAATCAGACGATGTCCACCGACACGGCAACTCTTGGCCTCGGCACCCGCGCGATCCACGCCGGCCAGTCGCCCGATCCATCCACCGGCGCGATCATGACGCCGATCTACGCAACGTCGACTTATGTGCAGTCCAGCCCCGGCGTACATCAGGGCTTCGAGTATTCGCGCTCGCACAACCCCACCCGATTCGCATGGGAGCGTTGCATCGCCGACCTCGAAGGCGGCACGCGCGGCTTCGCGTTCGCGTCCGGCCTCGCGGCGACATCGACTATCCTCGAATTGCTCGACAGCGGCAGCCACGTGGTCGTGATGGACGACGTCTACGGTGGCACCTACCGGTTGTTCGAACGCGTGCGCAAGCGTTCGGCGGGGCTCGATTTCAGCTTCATCGACCTCAACGACCACGACGCGCTCGCGGCCGCGATCAAGCCGAACACGAAGATGATCTGGGCCGAGACGCCGACGAATCCGATGCTCAAGGTCGTCGACCTCGCGAAGCTCGGCGCATTCGCGAGGGAGCGCGGGCTGATCCTCGTCGTCGACAACACGTTCTGCTCGCCGATGCTGCAGCGCCCGCTCGAATTCGGCGCGAGCATCGTGATGCACTCGGCGACGAAGTACCTCAACGGACATTCCGACATGGTCGGTGGCGTCGCGATCGTCGGCGACAACGCCGGGCTCGCCGAACAGATGACCTTCCTGCAGAACGCGATCGGCGGCGTGCAGGGGCCGTTCGACAGCTTCCTCGCGTTGCGCGGCTTGAAGACGCTGCACCTGCGCATGCGCGCGCATTGCGCGAACGCGATGGAACTCGCGCAGTGGCTGGACGCGCATCCGGCGATCGAGAAAGTCATCTATCCGGGGCTGGCTTCGCATCCGCAACACGAACTCGCGAAGCGGCAGATGGACGGATTCGGCGGACTGATCTCGGTGTACGTCCGCGGCGGCTTGCCGGCGGCTACGCGGATGATGGAGCGCTGCAAATTGTTCGGACTCGCCGAATCGCTCGGCGGCGTCGAGAGCCTGATCAACCATCCGGCGATCATGACCCACGCATCGGTGCCTGCGGATCGACGCGCTGCGCTCGGCATCGACGACAACCTCGTGCGGCTGTCGGTCGGCGTCGAGGACGTGGCCGACCTGCGCGCCGAGCTCGACATGGCGCTGGCCGCCGCGTGAGCCCGGCGTCGCCCGCAGTGGGCGTCGCGGCGACGCATCCGCGCGTCGCGGTGGTGATCCCGTGCCATAAGGTCGCCCGCCATGTGCTGGGCGTGATCGCCGCGATCCCGCCCGACTGCGAACGCATTTACGTCGTCGACGATGCCTGCCCCGAAGAAAGCGGGAAGCTGGTCGCAGCGCAATGCAGCGACCCGCGCGTGCGGGTCATCGCCCACGGCAAGAACCAGGGCGTCGGCGGCGCCGTGATCAGCGGGTATCGTCGCGCGCTCGAGGAAGGCATGGACATCGTCGTGAAGATCGACGGCGACGGCCAGATGGATCCGGCGTTGCTGCCGCGCTTTGTCGCGTCGCTGTCGAACGGGCAGGCCGACTACGCGAAAGGCAACCGTTTCTTCGACCTGCGCAACATCAGCGCGATGCCGCCGGTGCGCGTGTTTGGCAACGCGGTGTTGTCGTTCTTCTCGAAGCTTTCCACCGGCTACTGGGACCTGTTCGATCCGACCAACGGCTACACCGCGATCCACGCAGACATACTGCGCATGCTGCCGCTGGACAAGGTCAGCCGGCGCTATTTCTTCGAGACCGACCTGCTGTTCCGACTCGGTACGGTGCGCGCAGTGGTGCAGGACATCCCGATGGACGCCCGCTACGGCAACGAGGTCAGCGGCCTGCGCGTGTCGCGCATCCTCGGCGAATTCCTGTTCAAGCACGTGCGCAACCTGGTGAAGCGGATCTTCTACAACTACTTCCTGCGCGACATGGCGCTGGCCTCGATCGAGCTCGTCGCCGGGATCGCGCTGCTGTCGTTCGGTTTCATCTACGGTTCCGTGAAATGGATGCAGTCGCACGACAGCGGTTCGCTCGCGACCGCAGGCACGGTGATGCTGGCTGCGTTGCCGGTGATCGTCGGATTGCAGTTCATCCTCGCGTTCCTCGCGTACGACATCGCGAACGTCCCGAGGAGGGCGTTGAGTGCGTTGACGAGGGATGCCGTCGGCAGTCGCGACGGCGCGCAATGATGCCGCGGCGAATGCACGCCTCCGGGGAAAGCGAGGTCATGCCAGTACGCGCGCCCGGCTGAAAGGCCCGACATGGTCCCGGCATTGACCGGGCCGGGGCGTGTGCCTATGCTCGGTTTGCGGCGCGGAAACGGCTCGCAGCGCGCGGGCGGACGCCGTGAAGGGGGTCGAATGCCGGCGCTCCGCATTCTCTGCATCCACGGCGTGGGCCACAAGGAACTCGACAACAGCTATCGGGACCTGTGGACCGACGCCATCACGAAGGCGCTCGGGATCCAGGATGCCGCGGTGCGGCCGCGGATCGACTTCGTCGATTACGACAAACTCTTCGAGAAGGCCAGCCTCAACCTCAGGGACTATGCCGTCGCGATCGCCGCGTTGCTCAAGAGCTACGTCGTGCACGGCGTCGAACACCTGTTCGGCGGCTCGCGCGGATTCTTCGACTTTCCACAGGAATTGCGTTGGAGCGCGGGGATGATCGCCCAGTGGGCCGCGGAACCGGACCTGCGGGGCAAGGCGAGGCAGGCGGTCCTCGATGCGCTGGAGGACGACGACTACGATGTCTGTTGCGCGCACAGCCTCGGCTCGCTGATCGCGTACGACACGTTCGTGCGCAATCCGGACAAGATCACGGGCAAGGTGTTCGCGACGTTCGGTTCGCAGATCGGCCATCCGGCGATTCGCGACGTGTTCGCGGGCTACATCCGCATGGTTCCGGCGCGCCACTGGTTCCATCTGTACAACCCGAACGACCATGTCTTCACCTGTCCGCTGTCGATCTCCGACCCCGCGTTCACGCAGGTGCGCGAGCCATTCGACATTCCCGACGACTTCCTGAACCACAACGCGGAGTGGTACCTGGCGCGGCCGGAAACGGTGCACACGCTGTGGCAGGAAGTGCAGGGCGGAAACTCGCCGATGGTGGCCTCGACGGCGCGGGCGTTCGCCCGCGTGGTCCGCCCGCCGAACCGGCGCGCATTGCTGATCGGCATCAACGACTATCCGGACCCGGCCAACCGGCTCGAGGGCTGCGTCAACGACGTGTTCCTCATGAGTTCCCTGCTGCAGGAATGCGAATTCCAGGCCGAGGACATCCGCGTCGTGCTCGATGCGCGCGCGACCGCCGCCGGCATCATGGAACGCCTGCACTGGCTGCTCGATGGCGTCGCCGACGGCGACGAGCGCCTGCTGTTCTATTCCGGGCATGGCGCGCAGATGCCCGTGTACGGGGTGGAGGGCACACCCGATCACGTGATCGAGACGCTGGTGCCATGGGACTTCGACTGGTCGCTCGAAAAGGCGATCACCGACCAGCAGTTCTGCAGCCTGTATTCGCAGCTTCCGTATGGGAGCCACTTCGTCGCGATGTTCGACTGCTGCCATTCGGGCGGAATGACGCGCGAAGGCGGCGCGAAGGTCCGTGGCATCACGCCGCCGGACGATGTCCGCCATCGCGCTATGCGCTGGGACGCGGACGAACAGATGTGGGTGCCGCGTCAATTCGCCTCGCCGAATGCGTCGCTCGGCGGTTCGGGCGATGGCAGGCACTACCTGGGATCGAATGGCGCGACCTACCGCTTCGGCCGCGGCATGTCCCTGCGCTCGCTGCCCCGGGCCGCATACAACAGGACCCGCAAGGAACTCGGGCATGACGGGCCGTACCTGCCGGTGATCATCGAGGCCTGCGATATCGACCAGCTTTCGTTCGAATACCGCAACGGGGCGACATCCTACGGCGCGTTCACCTGGTGCCTCGCGCAGAACCTGCGGGAGAGCCGGCGCGAACGCGCAGCGAACCTCAACTACAAGGCGCTCGTGCAGGCGACCGGCGCCAAGCTCAAGCGCCTGGACTACCAGCAGACGCCGCAACTGGTCGGAGCGAACTGCGTGCTGCAGGAGCCGATCCCGTGGCGTCGGAAGGCGGGCGCGAAGAAAGCGTCGAAACCGGCAGCGCCGCGCAAGGCCGGGGCAAGAAAGCTCTCGTAGTCACCCGGTCCGCGCCCAACGCATGCGGGCGCGGACTGGCCCCGATCGCCGGCCAATGCGTCGCGGTCGCGACGGCCATACATCGATCCGCGACGCCAAAGCACAAGGGGAGCCACCATGAAGACCGGCCTTTCGCCCGACTGGCGCAAGCACACCTGTATCGATCGCGTCGTGCCGCTCGGCATGGACGCGTCCGTGGACCAGGGCCACGAGGCAGCGACCTTGGTGGCCCGCAATCTCACCAGGGGCGTTCCGCTCGGGAATCTGGATGCCGGCACCATCCACGTCGCAAGGATGGCGTACATCGCGGTCAAGAAATGGCCGAATCTCAAGAAGCTGCGCTGTCGTTTCCTCGACGGGTCGGCGACCCGGAAAGCGAAGGTGCGGGAACAGGCGAAGACCTGGGAACAATTCGCGAACGTGCAGATCGCATTCGGCAACGATCCGCAAGCGGAAGTCCGCATCTCGTTCGAGGCCGACGACGGGTCATGGTCCGCGGTCGGGAAGGACTGTCTCGTGAAGAGCTATTTCCCCGTCGACCAGCCGACCATGAATTTCGGATGGCTCAAGGACGATACGTCGGACACCGAATACCGCCGCGTCGTCGTCCACGAGTTCGGCCATGCACTCGGCTGCATCCATGAGCACGAGAGTCCGACCGAGAAACTCAAGTGGAACAAGAAGGCGGTGTACGCGGCGTTTTCCGGGCCGCCGAACAACTGGAGCAAAGCCGACATCGATTCGAACATCCTGCACAAGTACAGCCCGAAGGGGATCGTCGCCTCGGCGTTCGACATCAAGTCGATCATGCTCTACCAGTTCGACGCGAGCCTGTTCACCGATGGTCACGGAACGCCGGAGAACACCCGGCTGTCGTTGATGGACAAGAAATTCATCCGGCAGATGTATCCGAAATAGGCCATGCCGGCCGATCGGCACGGGTCGCCGTGCCGGGGCAAC
>JBBQHA010000178.1:0-5853 GCA_038323475.1 Lysobacterales bacterium | reverse complement strand
CCGATGTCGACAAATTGTTCGTGCCCGACATGGCCGGCGAACTGCGCTATGTGATGGATGCGGTCAGCCTGATCCGCCGCGAACTCGGCGGCCGCGTGCCGCTGATCGGATTCTCCGGCAGCCCGTGGACGCTGGCCTGCTACATGGTCGAAGGCGGCGGCAGCGACAATTATTCGAAGATCAAGGCGATGCTGCTCAACGAGCCGGCCGCCCTCCATCGCCTGCTGGAAGTGACGACCGATGCGGTCATCGCCTATCTCTCCGCGCAACGCGCCGCCGGCGCGCAGGTGCTGCAGGTGTTCGATACCTGGGGCGGCGTGCTCGCTCCGCACCACTACCGCGAATTCTCGCTGCGCTACCTCACCCGCATCGCGCAGGAACTGCCGCGCGGCGAATCCGATCATGGTGAGCTTGTCGAACCACGACAGGCTCAGGATGAGCGGGATGAAAGGACGCCGCTGATCCTGTTCGGCAAGGGCAACGCACCGTACCTGGCCGAACTCGCCGACAGCGGCGCCGAAGCGCTCGGCGTGGACTGGCTGATCTCGCTCGAAGACGCACGCCGAAGCACTGCTGGAAAGGTCGCGCTGCAGGGCAACCTCGACCCGGCGACCTTGTACGGCTCGCCCGACGCGATCCGCCACGAAGTCCGCCGCACCATCGACAGCCATGCGCGTGGAGGCGATGGATCGAACACCGGCCACGTCTTCAACCTCGGGCATGGCCTGTCGCCGGACATGGATCCGGAACATGTGCGGGTGCTGGTGGATGCGGTGCATGAGTTCAGTGCCGCGCGCTGACGATCACTGTGCCTGCTCGCCGATCGTTGTCATCCCGAGCGTAGCGAGGGATCTGCTTCTTCAAAAGCAAGTTCAGACGCTTTCAAGCAAGATCGAATACTTCCACGCGCCGCGCGCGAGCAGCGCGTGAAAGCTTTGCTTCGGGCTGTTGTCTTTTGACTCAAAGACAACGGCAGATCCCTCGCTGTGCTCGGGATGACAAGGAAATACCGTAGCGTCGCTCGCGGTTCGACAGTCTTCATCATCAACGGCACAAACTTTCACTTTCCGACCAGCAACTCCAGCGCGTCTCCCAGCATCTCCCCCGTCACCGGCTTGCGCAGGAATCCGTCCATCCCTGCCGCGCGCGCATCCGGTTCGGCTTCCGCATCGGCACGCGCAGTCACTGCGAGCAGCGGCAGCGCGATCGAGCGGGCGCGGATCAGACGCGCAAGGTCGAGGCCGTTCACGCCAGGCAGATCGAGGTCGAGCAATGCGGCGTCGAAATCGGCGTTCTCGAGTTCCGACAACGCCGCCAGCCCATGCAGCGCGTGCACGACTTCGTGCCCCTGCGCCTGCAGCAGTCCGCACAGTACTTCGGCGATCGTCGGATCGTCCTCGACCAGCAAAAGGCGCAGCGAACGCGCGCCGGTGCGCGGCGTCGCAATGGAAACCTGCGGCGGCATGCACTCGGCGAGCGGCAGCAGCACGTCGAAACGCGTACCGACCCCGGGCGTGCTGTCCACCGCGATCTGGCCGCCCATCGCGGCGGCGAGTTCCTGGCAGATCGCAAGACCGAGTCCGCTACCGCCGTAGCGCGCCGACGTGTGCGCGCCTTCGGCCTGCTCGAAGCGCTGGAACAGGCGCTCGCGTTGTTCGGCATTGAGGCCAGGACCGGTATCGACGACGGTCAGGTGCAAGCCGTCGCCGTGCTGCGGGTTGCGTGCAAGCAGGACGCGCACGCTGCCTCGCTCGGTGAACTTGATCGCGTTGTTGCCGAGATTGAGCAGGATCTGGCGCACGCGCGCCGCATCGCCCCGCAACCCGCGCGGCACGTCGGCGGCGATGCCCGTTTCGAACGCCAGCGCCTTCGCCTGCGCCTGCGGGCGCAGCAAGGCATCGACTTCCTGCAGCAACGCGCGCGGATCGAAAGGCGCATCGTCGAGCGCGAGCTTGCCCGCTTCGATGCGCGCGAGATCGAGCGCATCGTTGACGATCCGCAGCAGGTGCTGGCCAGCGCGCTGGATCGATTCGGCATGGTTGCGCTGGCGCGGGGCCAGTTCGCTGCCTAGCAGCAGTTCGGTCATGCCGAGCACGCCCGTCATCGGCGTGCGGATTTCATGTCCCATCGTCGCGAGGAAGCGCGTCTTTGCCTCCGAGGTCTGTTCGGCGAGCGCGCTGCGCTGCTCGGCCATCGCGAATGCATGGCGACGCTTGAGCCTGCGCTGGTACAGCCACGCGAGCATCAGCAGCGCCAGCACGCCCAGCGTCGCGTAGGCGATGTAGGCGGCGCCGGTTTTCCACCACGGCGGCCGCACGGCAATCGCGAGTTCCCGCGGCGCCGACCAGACGCCGTCCGCATTGGTCGCCTCGACCTCGAGCTTGTAGCTGCCCGGATCGAGTCGCGAAAACACGCGCTCGCCGCTCGCGCCCTGATCCATCCAGCCAGCATCGTAGCCGTGCAACCGGAAGCGATAGCGATGCGCCTTCGGATCGGTGTACGAGAGCAGCCGAGCGACCACGCGCAGGTCGCGGTCGTCGGGACCGAGCACGATCCGCGCATGCGCATCCAGCGCGACGTCGCGATCGCCACGCCGCACGCCGACCGCATCGATCAGCAACGGGGGCGTCGTGTTGCCGAGCGCGATCGTCACCGGCTCGAACAGCACCAGCCCATCGACGGTGCCGACGACCGCAAGTCCCGCCGGCGTCAGCAGCGGCGGATGGATGCCGAATTCCTGGCTCGGCAGGCCGTCGCGCACGCCATAGACACGCACGCGATCTTGGCGCGCGTCGTAGCGCAGCAGGCCGCGCTTGCTGGTCAGCCACACATCGCCGCGGGCATCGGCGATCACCCCGCCCGACTCCACGACCGGCAATCCGTGGTGCTGATCCACGCGCAGTTGCTGATGCAGCGCATGGCCGTCCCAGCCGTAGCGTTCGAGCGCGCCGAGCCGATACATCCATAGCGTTTGCGGGTTCGCGAACGCGAAACCGTAGACACGATCGGCCGGCGCTCCCGGCACCGGCGCAAAGCGATGCGCGGCATCGTTCCAGGCCAGCATGCCCTGCGCGCCAGCCAGCCACAGCGCACCCTGCGGCGACAGCCCCAGCTGTTCGGTGTCGGCCGCCGCTAGCCCCCTCCCGTCGCCCGGCTTGACCTCGAACAACACATGGCCGTCGGCATCGCGTACCTGCAGACCGGTGCCGAGGCTCGAAAACCAGACATGGCCATCCGGCGTCTCCACCACCAGATCGTTAGGCCCAGAGAGCGGCGCATCATGCAGGCTGTCCTGTTCCCACTTCTGCACGTTCTTCGTCCGCGGATCGAGACGCGCAATGCCGGTGCTGTAGCCGACCCACAACGGCCCGCCGCCACGATGCGCCAGCGACCACAGGTACTTGTGTTCGAGTTCCGGCGGAGCCCAATGCTCGATCGCGCCGGTGGCCGGGTCGATGCGATCGATCGCGCTGCGCCCGCCGACCGCCCAGATGCGGCCATCGTCGGCGAGCGCCATCGCTTCGGGCTGGGATGCGCTGAGCGACGCGGGATTCGTGGCGTCGTGCCGGAATCCCGCGAACTGCAGCGCGTGCGGGACGAGTTGGGCGAGGCCGCCGTTCTTGGTCGCGAACCAGATGCTGCCTTCGCGGTCCTGCAACATGGCGAGGATGCGTTGCGTGCCCGGCACCACGACCGCGCTTGCAAGAGCATCCGGCGTGCCTTCGGTCAACCCGGGGTCGCGTCGCCGCAACAGGCTCGGTACGCCGAGCCAGTAACCGCCATCGCGGTCGCGCAGGAAGGTGTTGACGCGCGGCTCGCCGGGGTTCGGACTCCAGTGCAAGGCACGCACGGTGCCGTCGTGGTCGCGCAGGAAGAGGCCGGTCTTGCCGGCGAACCACAGCCGCCCGTCGGGCTCGGCGGTGATCGCATACACCAACGCACCCGCAAGCCCCGGCGTATCGACGCGCTCGAAATCGCGCCCGTTCCAGCGCGCGGCGCCGGCCGTCGTGGCGACCCACAGATCGCCATGCGCGTCGACGGTCAATGCCAGCACGTTCGCATCCGGGAGGCTGTGCGGATCAGCATCGGCGTGCTGGAAGCTCTTCAGCGACCCGGACGCATCCATGCGGTACAGGCCGCCGCCGAACGTGCCGATCCACAACGCCCCATCGCGCGTGGAAGCCATCGCGAACACGTCGTCCCCGCCCATCGCCGGCGTGTTGGCGTGGGTGTAGCTGCGGAAATGCACGCCGTCCGGTTGCAGGACCGCGAGCCCCTGCCCTTCGAGCGCGGCCCAGACGCGATCGTGCGCATCCACATGCACGGCCTGCACGATGTTGCCGGGCAACGACTCCGGATCGGCCGGGTCGTGTTGCCAGGTACGGAAGTCCACGCCGTCGTAGCGGACGAGGCCATCGTCGGTCGCGAGCCAAAGGTAGCCGCGCGAATCCTGCGCGATCGCGTTCACCGCGCTCGATGGCATCCCGTCGGCGACTCCGTAACTGCGGAACAGCGGCGTCTCCGGCAGCGCCGCATGGGCGGCGGCCAGCAGCCAGCAAAGGCAACAGGCAATCAGTAGGCGCATGGTTTCTCCCCGATGCAATCCTCGCAACGCAGCGTTGCGATCGCAAGCCCGAGCGGGTTCATGCAATCCGGCCCAGAACCGGGATACTGTCGCGACAGTCATCCGCAGGATGCGAACCCACGATGCGAAACACGATCCGACGCCAATCGCCCATCGTCCCGGCGCTGGCCTGCGCGCTGCTCGCTGCGGACGCGCACGCCGCGATCGAGCATTTCGTGATCGACCCGGTGCATACGCGGATCGCGTTCCGGGTCGACCACCTCGGCCTCTCGCGCGCGATCGGCACGTTCTCGGGTGCGAGTGGCACGCTGGATTTCGATCCGTCCGACTGGAGCGGCGCGAAGCTCGACGTGAGCATTCCGCTGGACAGGCTCGACATGGGCGACGACGGGTGGAAGAAGAAGGTCCTCTCCGACGCGTTCCTCGATGCGACGAAGCAGCCGGTCGCGCATTTCGTCGCCACCAGCATCGCGCCGGTCGATGCGACCCACGCGAAAGTCACCGGCACGCTGAGCTTGCGCGGGCAGGACAGCACCGTCGTGCTGGACGTCGCGCTGAACGGCCTCAAGCGATCGCTGTATACCGTGTTCCGCAAGACCGCGGGCTTTTCCGCGACGACGACCCTGCATCGCAAGGACCTCGGCATGGACGCATTCCCCGACGCGGTCGGCCTGGACATCGAGATCGACATCGAAGCCGAGGCGAACGCGCACGCCGTGGAGCCAGCGGAACCCGCACCCACTGCAGCCGCACCCACCCAGGAGTCGCAGCGATGACGTCGGCCGCACCGATCCGCTGGAACCGTTTCGCACAGGCGCTGCACTGGCTGATCGCGCTGCTGATCGTCGGCCTCGGCATCGTCGGCCTGGTCATGACCGACATGCCCTCGTCGCCGGACAAGATCAGGATCTACCTGCTGCACAAGTCCTTCGGCATCACGGTGCTGATGCTGGTCGGATTGCGGCTGGTCTGGCGGCTCGCGACTCGGCACCCGCCGGAAATGCCGGGGCCGGCGTGGCAGCGTTGGTCCGCGTCCGCGGTGCATTTCCTGTTGTACGTGCTGATGTTCGCGATGCCGCTGTCGGGCTGGCTGTTCAATTCGGCGGCGAATTTCCCGCTGCAGTGGTTCGGCATCATCCACCTGCCCGCGTTGTGGGGCCCGGACCCTGTGCTGAAACACTGGGCGCGCGAAGTGCACGAGACCGGCTTCTGGGTCCTCGCCGCGCTGGTCGGGCTGCACGCCGCCGCTGCATTCAAGCATCACTATT
>JBBQHA010000177.1:0-5901 GCA_038323475.1 Lysobacterales bacterium | reverse complement strand
CCTTGGTGATCAGGCCGCCGATTTCGTCCTTGAGCTTCTCGAGCCTGGCGATGAACGCGCGGCCCTGGTTGCGCACAGTAGCGCGCAGCTCCGGCGTGAGCATGCCGAGCACCGAGCAGGCGACGTCCATCGCACGCGGGTTACTGGTCATCGTGTTGCCGTACACGCCCTTGCGGTACAGACCCGAGGCGCGCTCGTTGACTGCGAGCACGGACAACGGGTACTGGCCAGCATTGAGCGCCTTCGAATAGGTCTCCATGTCCGGCGCCTCGACATCCTCGAAGCCCGGGTAGTCGACGATCGACAGCACGCCGTGCGCGCGCAGGCCGGCCTGGATCGAGTCGACGAGCAGCAGGGTGCCGTGAGCCTTCGTGAGTTCGCGGGCGGCCTCGTAGAACGCGACGGGAACCGCGCGGCCCGGATCGCCTTCGCCCATCACGGGCTCGAGGAACATCGCTTCGATGTACCAGCCGTTCTTGTCGGCGTCCGCGAACACGGCGCGCAACTGGTCGACGTTGTAGGGCTCCACCGTGATCAGGGTGTTCTCGTGGCGGTAGCTCGCGAGGTTCTGCTGGTAGCCCTTGCGGCTGGAATCGGAATAGATCGCAGGCAGCTCGGTGCGGCCGTGGAACGCGCCCTTCACCGCGAGGCGCTTGACCTGCTTGCCGGCATGGCGCGCGCCAGTGTCGGTCATCAGTTTGGTGTTGATGTCGGCGAAGCGGCCGGCAAGCGACACCGATTCCGAGCCCGAGTTCAGGCACAGGAAGTGCGTGTACGGGCAGCCCATGCCGTCCTTGCGGGTGTGACCGATCTCGGCGCGAAGCGTGTTCGCGAGGCGCAGGTGGCTCAGGCTCGGCGTCATGATGTTCGCCATCGCCTGCGGCTTGGACATCGCGTCGATGACCGGCTTCGGCGCATGGCCGAACGGCAGCATGCCGTAGCCGCCGGAATCGTGGACGACCGCCCCCTTGAGCGTGACCACCCACGGACCGCGGGCGGTCAGTGCGATGTACGGGTTCACCGCATCGTCGGGATAGAAGTTGATGAAGCCGGCCTGCACGGCATGCAGTTGCGCTTCCTCGTCCATCGCCAGCAGCGCGGTCCACTGCGGGTCGGCGCGCAACGCGGCGAACTGCTCGGCGGCCGCGGCGATGGCGTCGCGCAGGTCGGCGTGGGTCGTGGCAAAGCGTTCGATCGTGGCGTCGTCGAGGCCGGGCGTGCGCAGCTTGCCGCCCTGACGACGCATGGCGTCGAGGACCTGCAGGTGGGTCGAGCGAGTGGTCTGGGTCATGGGTTTCTCCCTGGTGTAGATGCGCTGGAATGCCGGCGCACGAAGAGCGCGGGCTGGGCCGCGCACTTGATTCGGTCGTTCAGAAATCAGTTGAAGCGGGGTCTGGCGAAGCCGTTCTGTCAGGAAAAAGAACGACTTGCGGCCGCAATTCTACCATGCGGCTTTCGCCCATATAACCCCCGAACGAGCGGGGGGTCGGGAGCCTTGGCGGTGGTCGCGCTGGCCGGATTCGTGCTCTCGAAATTTCCCGGTTTCTCGTCTCCAGCACCCGACCCCGGATCCCGGCCGCATCTGCGCCATGACAGCTGTCAGCTGCAGCTGCTGACGGCCCGCACTGCAACGCCTGCGGCCCCGCGCCGAGACTGCATGCACCACGGGGAGACAACTCATGCACGCAGTCGCAACGATGAATCCGGATGTATCCAGTCTCGATGCAGCGCAACCGCGGGCGCCACTGGCCAGCCTTGTCGGTGCGACCAAGCGCTATGGCAAGGTGCTCGCGCTCGACAATGTGGACCTGCAGGTGCGCCCCGGCGAAGTGCTCGCCGTGCTCGGCCCGAACGGCGCCGGCAAGACCACCGCGCTCGGATTGCTGATGGGCCTGCGCCGCGCCGATGCGGGCCGCGTGGAACTGTTCGGGCTCGATCCGCGCGATCTCGCCGCACGCCGGCAGATCGGCGTGATGCTGCAGGAAGCGCGACTGCCGGACACGCTGACCGTGGTCGAGCTGGTCCGCCAGTTTTCCGGCTATTACCCGACGCCGCGCCCGATCATCGAAACGCTGACGCTGGCCGGCTTGAACGAGCTTTCGAACCGCCGCTACGGCGCACTCTCCGGCGGCCAGCAGCGGCGCGTTCAGTTCGCGCTCGCGATCTGCGGAAGGCCGCGCCTGTTGTTCGTCGACGAACCGACCACGGGCCTCGACGTGGAAGCACGACGCATGTTCTGGAACGTGCTGCGCGCGCTGACCGACGAGGGCGTGAGCGTCGTGCTCACCACGCATTACCTGGAAGAGGCCGACGCGCTCGCCGATCGCATCGTCCTGCTCGCGCAGGGTCGCGTGCTCGCGCAGGGAACGCCGGCGCAGATCAAGGCGCATGCGGCAGGCAAGCGCGTGCGCTGCATCACCTCCGTCGCGGTGTCCGCATTGGCGGCGTGGCCCGGCGTCGACGAAGTCGCGCAGCGCGCCGGCATCACCGAACTGCGCACGAACGATGCCGAGTCCGTGCTGCGGCGCCTGCTCGTCGCCGATGCGCAGCTGTCCGGCCTCGAAGTGCTGCCGCTCGCGCTCGACGACGCATTCCTCGCATTGACCAACCCATCCGCCGCCAAGGAAGCCGCATGAACGCCATCGCCCCGTCCCGACCCTCGCCTTCGATGTTCGCGATCTACGCACGCGAGGCGAGCTACGAATTCCTGCGCACGTTGCGGATGCCGTCGTTCGCGGTGCCGACGCTCGCGTTCCCGGCGGTGTTCTACCTGCTGTTCGCGGTCGTGCTCGCGGGCAAGGACAGCGCCGAGCGTTCCACCTACATGCTGGCGACCTACGGCGTGTTCGGCGTGATCGGACCGGCGCTGTTCGGCTTCGGCGTCGGCATGGCGAACGAGCGCGAGATGGGCTGGATGACGCTCAAGCGCGCCGCGCCGATGCCGATGGGTGCGTATTTCGCCGGCAAGATCGCGATGAGCCTGCTGTTCGGCCTGCTGGTGGTGCTGATCCTGTCCGCGCTCGCGGTGTTCGCCGGGGGCGTGCGCATGCCGCTGGCGACCTGGCTGGAACTGCTGGGCACGCTGATGGTCGGGACGCTGCCGTTCTGCGCGATGGGACTGATGATCGGATCGGCGGTGCGTGCGCAGGCCGCGGTCGCATTCGTCAACCTGGTCTACATGCCGATGTCGGTCCTGTCCGGCCTGTGGATGCCGCTCACCGTCTTTCCGCTGGTACTGCAGAAGTTCGCCGTCGTGCTGCCGCCGTACCATCTTGCGAAGCTCGCGCTCTCGATCGTCGGCGTCGGCGAGGCGAATGCGTTGCAGGTGTTCGCGATCCTCGCCGGCTATACCGCGCTGTTCCTGGCAAGCGCCTATCGGCTGCAGCGCGTCCGCGAAAACGCAGGCGGCTGATTCCCCTAAACAATAGATGCGATGTCAAGTGTGCTTGACATGTGTTGTGCGGCATAGCAATCTGTGCGTGTCAAGGATGCTTGACAAAGCATCGCGAAGAAACAACCCCGTTGGCCCATAGAATGAAGTGGAGAGAAACATGTCTGCAAGGAATTTGATCGCCGTCGCAGTGTCGGCATTGGCCGCCTGCGCGGTCGCAGCCGCAACAGGTACCGCCGCTGTCGCAGCTCGCCCGGCCGATGCGGGCGGCAACGTGCGCATCGTCTGCGTGCGCGTGTTCGACGGACTGAAGACGATCCAGCAGGCGAATGTCACCGTCGCCGGCGGGCGCATCGCGAAGATCGCGCCGGGCTGCGATGCGACGCAGGGCGTGGACATCGTCGACGGCCGCGGCAAGACGCTGCTGCCGGGTCTCATCGACGCGCACGTCCATGCATGGGGCGACGCCCGCCGCGATGCGTTGCGCTTCGGCGTGACCACCGAACTCGACCAGTTCACCGACTGGAAAACGCTGGCCGAAGCGCGCAGGCAGCGCGCTTCGTTAGCGAAGACCGATCAGGCCGACCTGTGGTCTGCCGGTACCTTGGTCACCGCGCCGGGCGGCCATGGCACCGAGTACGGGATGCCGATCCCGACGCTGACCAAGCCAGCCGATGCGCAGGCGTTCGTCGATGCGCGCATCAAGGAGGACTCGGACTGGATCAAGGTCGTGCGCGACGACGGCACCTCGTACAGCCCGACCTTCCACGTACCCACGCTGTCGGCGGAAACCGTGAAGGCGGTCATCGCCGCCGCGCATGCGCGCCACAAGATCGCGGTGATCCACATCATCAAGCGCGAGGACGCACGCCAGGCGATCGCCGACGGCGTGGACGGGCTTGCGCACATCTTCGCGGACGAGCCGGCCGACGCCGCGATCGTGCAACTCGCATTGCGCAGGAAGGCCTTCGTCATTCCGACCTTGGCGGTCACCGCGACCATCGCCGGCGACGCGCATGGCGAGCGCCTGCGCGCGGATCCGGCGATCGCGCCGATGCTCGGCAGCGAACAGAAGACTGTGCTCGGCCAGGCCTTTCCGAGCAAGCATCCGCAATTCCTCGCCAACGCATTGACCAGCGTACGCATGCTCAATGCAGCCGGAGTGCCGATCCTCGCCGGCACGGATGCCGGCAATCCGGGCACCACGCACGGTGCGAGCCTGCACGAGGAACTCGCACTGCTCGTGCAGGCCGGCATGACGCCGGTCCAGGCTTTGGGCGCAGCGACTTCGGCGCCGGCAAGGGCATTCGGATTGGGCGATCGCGGACGCATCGCCCCGGGCCTGCGCGCGGACATGGTGCTCGTCGATGGCGATCCGACCACGAATATCCTAGCGACGCGCAAGATCGCCGGCGTCTGGAAGAACGGGTATGCGATCGCGCGCAAGCCGCCGATCGCGGTCGCATCGCCTGCAGGGACAGCTGCACCTGCCGATCCGCTGGTCAGCGATTTCGAGGGCGCGAAGATCGACAGCCGCTACGGCTTCGGCTGGATGCCGACCACGGATCAACTCGCCGGCGGCAGATCGACTGCGTTGCTGCAACTCGGCAAGGGCGGCGCGCACTCCAGCCATGGAGCGCTCGCAGTGGCGGGCGAGGTCAAGACCGGTTTCACGTACCCGTGGTCGGGAGCGATGTTCTTCCCGACGCCGGTGCCGATGCAGGGTACGGTCGACTACACCGCGCGCAAGCAACTCGTGTTCTGGGTGAAGGGCGATGGACGTCGCTACCAGGCGATGCTGTTCACCAGCGCGAATCCGCGCACGCCGAGCATGCAGGGCTTCGTCGCCGGCAAGGAATGGACCGAAGTGACCTTGCCGATGTCGGGCTTCACCGGGGCGGACCTCGGCCATGTCGCCGGCCTCGCGTTCTGCGCTGGCGCCCCGGCGGGGACGTTCGCGTTCCAGGTCGATGATGTAAGACTGCGTTGAGGTTAGGATGGCTTGCGTCGCGGCGGCCTGCGCACGGCCGCCGCGTGGCGTTCGAGGAACGATGGACATGGCGATCGGCAAATTCTTCAGGCTGCATCCGGATTCGTTGATCGGTCGCCGCATCGACGCGGGCGGTTCGAGCGAGAGCTTGCGGTATGTGCCGTTGTACAACCTGATCTGGGTGTTCTGGATTTTCGCGACGCCATTGTTCGTGCCCGAAGCATTCCCGCACTGGCAGTGGCCGACGCTTGCGAGTTTCGCGATCTTCCTCGCGCTGCATTTCCGCGCGTTCTACGGTCCGCAGCGTTGGCTGTTGTGGTATGCGCTCGGCATCGCGGGATTGGGGTATGTCCTGCTGCCGTTCAACCCGGGTGGGCAGGGTTACCTGATCTACGCATGTTCGTTCCTCGCGTTCTCCGGATCGGCGCGGCGTTCGATGATGCTGATGCTCGCGGTGATGCTGCCCTATACGGCGATCTCGAGGCAGATGGGCGTGCCATGGGTCTACCTGGCCAGCATG
>JBBQHA010000176.1:0-5911 GCA_038323475.1 Lysobacterales bacterium | reverse complement strand
CTGATCAAGGTGCGTTCGACCGGCATCGGCACGCCCTTGTCCTGCAGCATCGACACCAGCGCCTCGCCGACGCCGAGCTGCGAGATGATCTGCGCGACATCCAGTTTCGGGTTCGGCACGAAGGTTTCCGCAGCCGTCCTGACCGCCTTCTGGTCGCGCGGAGTAAACGCGCGCAATGCGTGCTGCACGCGATTGCCGAGCTGGCCAAGGATGTTGTCGGGCACGTCGTCCGGGAACTGCGAACAGAAATACACGCCGACGCCCTTCGAGCGGACCAGCCGCACGACCTGCTCCACGCGCTGCTGCAACGCAGGCGGCGCATCGTCGAACAGCAGGTGCGCCTCATCGAAGAAGAACACGAGTTTCGGCTGGTCGAGGTCGCCGACTTCGGGCAGGCGCTCGAACAGTTCCGACAGCAGCCACAGCAGGAAGGTCGAATACAGTTTCGGCTGCATCACCAGCTTGTCGGCGGCGAGGATGTTGACGATGCCGCGGCCGGACATGTCCTGGCGCATGAAGTCGGCGAGGTCCAGCGCCGGTTCGCCGAAGAACTTGTCGCCGCCCTGCTGCTCGATCTGCAGCAGGCCGCGCTGGATCGCGCCGACCGACGCGGTGCTGATCAGACCGTACTTTCCGGACACGTCCGCGCGATTCTCGGCGCAGTGGTTCAGCAGGGCGCGCAGGTCGTCGAGGTCGAGCAGCAGCAGGCCGTTGTCGTCCGCGAACTTGAACACGATCTCGAGCACGCCGGATTGGGTGTCGTTGAGGTCGAGGATGCGCGCGAGCAGGGTCGGGCCCATTTCGCTGACGGTGGTGCGTACCGGATGCCCGGACGTGCCGTAGATGTCCCAGAACACCACCGGGCTCGCTTCCGCGTGCCAGTCCGGGATGCCGACCTGGGCGATGCGCTGGTTCAGCTTGTCGCTCGCGATGCCGGCCATCGCGAGGCCCGCGACGTCGCCCTTCACGTCGGCCATGAACACCGGCACGCCGAGTCGCGAAAATCCTTCGGCCATGACCAGCAGCGACACCGTCTTGCCGGTGCCGGTCGCGCCCGCGACGAGGCCATGCCGGTTGCCGTAGCGCGGCAGCAGGAACACCTGTCCGCTGTCCGCGGTGGTGATGCTCTTGCCGATCAGGATCCCATCGCCCTGCTTCGATTCCACAGCCTGCTCCATGGCGACAGTCCTTCCGATTCTAGTCGGCCTTGCTGCGACGCGATACCGGTTGCCCGCAGGCGACGCGGTGGTTACGCTGCCCCGGTCGGATCCTGTTCCTCCAACCTCGCGTCCTCACCGGGAATGCCCATGCGCCGCATCGCCGTCTTGCTATGTTCCTGCGCGCTCGCGTCTTGTGCGACCACCCCGACTGCCACGCCAGCCCGCTCCAGCAGTGCGCGCACCGGCATCGCCTCGGTCGACGCCTTGTACGTGCGGCTTGACGCGAACACCGCGCGCTACAACGCTGGACTGGACAGCATCGCGCGCGGCGACACCGATGCCGGGCGCAGCGCGATCAACGCCGCCAGCAGCGACCTGCTCGATGCGGCCAGCAAATGCCAGGCGACTCCGCCCTGCGACAGCAACCGCTTCATTGCCACCTACGACGCATTGCTGAAGCGCCAGGCCAGCGAGCTGAACAATGAGGGCGAAGGCTTCGCCGAGGTCGAGGACCGCAGCATGCCGGTGCCGCACGTGGGCACGAACGGTTCGCCGGTCATCGCGAACCTGCCGGCGGCGTCGCGACCGGTCGCGATGCTCAAGGGCCGTGACATGCGCGAGATCATCACCCTCAACGAACCGATGAAGGCGGCGCTGACCGAGTGGCTGACATCCAATCGCCCGCAACTGATCGACGCATGGGAAAACTACCAGTACATGCGCCAGCTGATGTGGCCCGAATACCAGCGCGAGGGACTGCCCGAGGCCCTGCTGTTCGGGATCATGGCGCAGGAATCCGGCGGCAAGGTGCACGCGGTCTCGCGTTCCGGCGCGGCCGGCCTGCTGCAGTTCATGCCTGCGACCGGACAACGTTTCGGGCTGGGCAACTCCAACGGTTTCGACACCCGCTACGACCCGACGCTGGCGACGCGCGCGAACGTGCAGTACCTCAATGAGCGTTTCTCCGAACTCGGCAACAACCTCGAGCTCACGGTCGCGGCGTACAACGGCGGCGAAGGCCGCCTCGCGCGGTTGTACAACAACACCGGCGGCAAGGGTTTCTGGGATCCCGAGGTCTATGGCCAGCTGTCGCCGGAAACCCGCGAGTACGTGCCGCGCGTGCTTGCGGCGGCGTGGCTGTTCCTCAACGCGAAGGACTACGGTCTGCAATTTCCGCGGGTGAACGCGGGCGAGCCGCAGCAGCTCACCCTTGCGCGCGGCACGTCGATCAACGAACTCACGATCTGCCTCGGCAACGGCGGCGTGCGTGACGGCTGGTTCCGCGCGCTGCGCAACCTCAATCCGCGCTACGACCCGCGTGATCCGATCCCCGCCAGCACCGTGCTGCGGGTGCCGCCGTACGTGATGCACCTGTATCGCGCAAATTGCGTCGACAACAACACCCGCGCGCAGATGGCATCCGACCTCGCGGCCGCGCGCAAGCCGGTGTTCATCGCGCCGGCTCCGCCGCCGCCGCCGGTGCGCGTCGCGGTGGAAGAAGAGCCGCGCGCGCGCGATCGCGACAAGGGCAAGGGCGGCGGCAGCTACACGGTCGGCCATGGCGACACGCTGGACGAGATCGCCGACCGCAAGGACTGCGACACCCGCGAACTCGCCCGAGCGAACGGGATCCGCGCGCCGTACCGCTTGCACAAGGGGCAGAAGATCAAGCTGGTTGGGTGTTCGCGGCGCTGATCGGATTCGTTGTACCGACGGGTTGTCATCCCGAATGTTTGGCATCCCGGCCATCTGTCATCCCGGCCATCTGTGTCGTCCCGACCATCTGTGTCATCCCGAGCGCAGCGAGGGATCTCGCTTCTTCTTCGTTGTGTGAAAGCAAGAACATTTCACCCGCTGCGCTGGTGAAAAGCTTTGCTTTCTGAAGGCAAAAGCAGAAACGAGATCCCTCGCCGCACTCGGGATGACAACCGACGAAGACCACGTGCGACGAGCGCTGTGCGCATGCGCCTTTCGCCAGACGCTACTGCACCCGCCCCAATCGCTGCCCCAATCGCACCGCCTGCTCGGTCTGCAACGCACCATCCAGCGCAGCGGCGCCCTTCGGCAACAAGACGATCACCGTCGACCCGTAATTGAATCGCGCCATCTCCGCGAACCGTTCCAGCACGATGCCCTTGCCGCGCCAATCCTTGCGGATCGGTTTCGACGCATAGCGCGGGATCTCGATTCCGCTCCAGACCGTTTCCACTCCCGACACCAGCACCGCGCCGACCATCACCAGGCACATCGGGCCGGAGTCGGTGTCGAAGTGGCAGACCAGGCGCTCGTTGCGTGCGAACAGGCGCGGGATCGCCTGCACCGCGAACGGCGCGACGCTGAAGATGCGGCCGGGGACATGCAGCGTTTCGCGCAGGGTGCCGGTCCATGGCATGTGCACGCGGTGGTAATCGCGCGGCGCGAGATAGATGGTTGCGAACAGGCCGTCGGCGAACGGTGCGGCCGCGGCCGCGTCGCCGAGAAGTTCGGCGGCAGTGTAGCTCTGGCCTTTGGCCTGGAAGATCCTTCCCGATGCGATCGCGCCGAGCTGGCTGATGCGTCCGTCGGCGGGCATCAGCAATGTGCGTGGATCGGAATCCGGAACGCGCGCACCAGATTTCAGCGCGCGCGTGAAGAACGCGCCGAAGCTCGGATACGCGCGTGGATCGGGTTGTTCGGCTTCGGTCATGTCGACATCGAACGTGCGCACGACGAGCCCGATCAGCCAATCCTTCCACCAGCGCGCGCGGCCGTTCGCGGCGTAGAGCGCGAGCCGCGACGCCAGCCGGTGCGGCAGCAGGTATTGCAGGGCGATAGCGGGACGCACGGTCAGCGCGATCCTGGTTGTACGGATTCGGCGAGTGTCTTCATGTCTGCGCCGATCGCTGCGGGATCGAACGGTGGACGGATCAGCCCGACCATGTTGCCGTCCGGATCGAGCACCGACACGCTCGCGGAATGGTCGATCGTGTAGTCGCTGCCCTTGGTCGGCACCTTCATGTAGACCATGCCGAGGCTGCGCGCGAAAGTGGCCAGCATCTTCTCGTCGGCGGTAGCGGCGAGGATGTCCTTGCCGAAGAAGTGCGCGTATTCGCCGACATGCTGCGGCGTGTCGCGGTCGGGATCGACCGATACGAACAACACCCGCGGACGCATCGCCGGGGCAAGCGCCGCCCAGGACTTTTCGGCCTGGCCGAGGCTTTGCAGCGTGGTGGGGCAGACATCGGGACAACGCGTGAAGCCGAGGAAGACCAGGGTCCAGTGGCCCTTCATCGTCACCGGCGTGATCGCGCTGCCGTCCGATGCGTCGAGCTTGTACGGCGCCAGCGCGCGCGTTCCCGGGAACAGGGTGACCGCGCGCATCGCCGGCATTGCGACGGCCGCCGGAGGCGCGTAGTGCTTCTGCGCGGCCCACAGACCGAGGCCGGCGGCGACCGCGGCGACGAGGATGTACAGGGTCGAATGGCTGATCGCGCCGCGCATATGCCTGCGCGACATATGCGCAGAAGGAATCGTTCGGGAAGTCATCGAAGGATTATACCGGGCATCACCGTTATACTCGTGCGCCCCCGCTAGCGCTGTCTTCGCATGTCCGCCGAACTCGCCACGATCATCGACCTCATCCGTTATGGCGCGAGCCGTTTCGGCGGCGCCGGCCTGACCTTCGGCCACAGTTACGACAACGCGCTCGATGAGTCCACCCAGCTCGTGCTGCACGCGTTGCACCTGCCGCACGACATGAATCCGATCTACGGGCAGGCGCGCGTCACTTCGGACGAGAAGGCGGCCGTGCTGGAACTGTTCGACCGGCGCATCCGCGAGCGCATCCCGGCTGCGTACCTGACCGGTGAGGCGTGGTTCGCAGGACTGAGTTTCCGCACCGATGCGCGCGCGCTGGTGCCGCGCTCGCCGATCGCCGAACTCATCGAGTCCGGTTTCCATCCCTGGCTCGGCGACCTCGATGTGCAGCGCACGCTCGACCTGTGCACGGGCTCTGGCTGCATCGCGATCGCGATGGCGCACTACAACGCGGACTGGCAGGTCGATGCGGTGGACATCAGCGACGACGCGCTTGCGCTCGCCGAGGAAAACGCGATCCGCCTGCACGCGCCTAACGTGCGCCTGCTGAAGTCCGATCTGTTCGGTGCGCTCGAAGGCGAGATCTACGACCTGATCGTGAGCAATCCGCCCTACGTGACCCACGACGAAGTCGCGGCGCTGCCGCCCGAATACGCGCACGAGCCGGTGCTGGGCCTGCGCGCCGGCGACGACGGACTCGACCTCGCACTGAAGATCCTGCGCGACGCGCCCGCGCACCTGAACGGCGACGGCGTGCTGATCGTCGAAGTCGGCGAGAGTGAACGCGCGCTCGTCGAATTGTTGCCGGAAATCCCGTTCGCCTGGATCGAGTTCAAGGTTGGGCAGATGGGCATCTTCGCGATCGGTCGCGACGACCTTGTCGCGCATCACGATCGGATCAGGGAGCTGGCCGATGCGCGGTGAATCCGCCCGCCTCCGGCTTGTCATCCCGAGCGTAGCGAGGGATCTGGCCTCGTCACGCACTGACAGCGTCTTGGCCGACAGACCCCTCACTGCGTTCGGGATGACAAGGATGTTTGTGCCGAACGCCCGGTGCGCCTTGCATGGCCGGTAACACCTTCGGCCAACTCTTCACGGTCACCACCTTCGGCGAAAGCCATGGTCCCGCGATCGGCTGCGTGATCGACGGCTGTCCCCCGGGCCTTGCGATCGCC
>JBBQHA010000175.1:0-5919 GCA_038323475.1 Lysobacterales bacterium | reverse complement strand
GAAGTCGGCCGAGATCGGGCCTTCGCCGACGCGACCGCGGATGCCATCGGTACCGAAGTGGCGGCGCGCGCTCATGGCGGTCATGTCCCGGCCGCGACGGTGGCGGATTCTGCCGGCATCGGCGCGCGCAGCAACAGCGCGAGCAATGCGGCGATCCGGTCGCGCATTTCGCGGCGGTCGACGATGAGATCGACGGCGCCGTGTTCGACCAGGAATTCGGAACGCTGGAAGCCTTCCGGCAGCGTTTCGCGCACGGTCTGCTCGATCACGCGCGGTCCGGCGAAACCGATCAGCGCATAAGGTTCGGCGAGGTTGATGTCGCCGAGCATCGCGAGGCTGGCGGAGACGCCACCAGTGGTTGGATGGGTGAGCACGACGATGTAGGGAACGCCGGCCGCGCGCAGTCGCGCGAGCGTTGCCGAGGTCTTGGCCATCTGCATCAGCGAGAACAGTCCTTCCTGCATGCGCGCGCCGCCGCTCGCGGTGAAGCACACCAGCGGCACCCGGTCGGCCAGCGCAAGCTCGGCCGCGCGGGCGAATTTCTCGCCGACCACCGAACCCATCGAACCACCCATGTAGCGGAACTCGAACGCGGCGGCGACCACGCCCTGCCCTTTCAGGCTGCCGCGCATGACGATCAGCGCGTCCTTCTCGCCGGTCGCCTTCTGGGTGGACTTGATGCGGTCGACGTATTTCTTGCTGTCGCGGAACTTCAGCGGATCGGTCGGCGCGAGGTCGGCCGCGATCTCGGCGGTCGACTCCGGATCGAGGAAGCTGGCGAGGCGCGAACGCGCCCCGATCGGACGATGGTGGCCGCACTTCGGGCAGACCTCGAGGTTGCGCTCGAGTTCGGGCCCGTACAGCACGGAACCGCACTTCTCGCATTTCTCCCACAGTCCCTCGGGGACATTGCGCTTGTTGCCGCCCTCGGTGCGGATGCGCGACGGCATGAGTTTTTGCAGCCAGCTCATTGCGTTGGATTCGCCTGGATCATCGAAGCGGGCAGTTTAGCAGGCCGGTCCGAGCTCATGCGGTGACGCCCGTCGCATCCAGCGCGGCGCGCAATGGCGCGAGAAACGCAGCCGCGTGGCGTGCCGCTTCATCGGCATCGACGGAGCCGGCGATCGCCTCGACCAGCGCGCTGCCGACCACCACGCCGTCCGCGCACGGAGCCAGCGCCGCCGCAGTCGCAGCGTCCCGGACGCCGAAGCCGACCACGACAGGAGCGACGGCTTGCGCACGCAATGCCGCGACGCGCGCGAGCACCGAGCCGGTGTCGATCCCGCTCGCGCCGGTCACACCGGCGAAGCTGACGTAATACAAATAACCCTGCGCTTCGCGGGCAAGACGCGCGAGCCGAGGCGCGGACGTCGTCGGCGCGGCGAGCGCGATCAGGGCAAGCCCATGCGCGTTGAAGATCGCGCGGATCTCAGAGGCCTCCTCGGGCGGCAGGTCCACCAGTAGCACGCCGTCGACGCCGGCAGCGATCGCCTCGCTTGCATAGCGCTCGACGCCGCGCATCACGACCGGATTCAGGTAACCCATCAGCACGACCGGCGTGGTCGTGTCGGTTGCGCGGAACGCGGCGACCATGCCGAACACCTGGGTGGTGCCCACGCCGCGCGCGAGCGCACGCTCGGAACTGCGCTGGATTGTCGGGCCATCCGCCATCGGATCGGAGAACGGCACGCCGAGTTCGATCACGTCGGCGCCCGCCGCGACCAATGCATGCATCACTGGCACGGTCGCGTCCAGCGACGGATCGCCGGCGGTGAAGAACGGGATCAGGGCCTTGCGGCCAGCCGATTCCAGCGCCGAGAAACGTTTTTCGATCCTGTTCTCTACTCGTGTCATCTCATCGACCTTTTCATCTCATCAACCTTTTCATCTCATCACTTTTGTCATCTCATCAACCTTTTCACTCATCAACCTTTTCATTCCATCACTCTTGTCACCCCATCACTCTTGTCATCCCATCACTCTTGTCATCCCACCACTCTTGTCATCCCACCACTCTTGTCATCCCACCACTCTTGTCATCCCGAGCATAGCGAGGGATCTGATTTGCTTCGAACACCGGCGGAAGCAGATCCCTCGCTACGCTCGGGATGACAACTTAGAGCGTGAAGCCTTCCCTCGCCGCAATCGTATGCACGTCCTTGTCCCCTCGCCCCGACAGGTTCGCCAGCACCAGCGCGTCGTTCGGCAGCTCGCGCGCGAGCTTGATCGCCTGTGCGATTGCGTGGCTGGATTCGAGCGCAGCGAGGATGCCTTCGGTACGCGCGAGCAGGTGGAACGCAGCGAGTGCCTCGTCGTCGGTGACGCCGACATATTCCGCACGCCCGCTGTCCTTCAGGAAGGAATGCTCGGGGCCGACGCCGGGATAGTCGAGTCCGGCGGACACCGAATGCGTCTCGGTGATCTGCCCGTCGTCGTCGCAGATCACATAGGTGCGGTTGCCGTGCAGCACGCCTGGACGCCCCGCGCTCAGCGACGCTGCGTGCCTGCCGGTCGCGATGCCCTCGCCCGCCGCTTCCGCGCCGACGATGCGCACGTCGCGGTCGTTGAGGAAGGCGTGGAACAGGCCGATCGCATTGCTGCCGCCGCCGACGCAGGCGGTGATCGCATCGGGCAGCCGCCCGTAGTCCTCGAGCATCTGCGCGCGCGCCTCGCGGCCGACCACGGCGTTGAAGTCGCGCACCAGCAACGGATACGGATGCGGACCGGCCACGGTGCCGATGATGTAGAACGTGTCGTGCACGTTGCTCACCCAGTCGCGCATCGCCTCGTTGAGCGCGTCCTTGAGCGTCTGCGAACCCGACGTCACCGGCACCACGGTCGCGCCGAGCAGCTTCATGCGGAACACGTTCTGCACCTGCCGCTTGATGTCCTCGCTGCCCATGTAGACGACGCATTCCAGGCCCATGCGCGCGGCGACGGTGGCCGACGCGACGCCGTGCGGGCCGGCGCCGGTCTCGGCGATGATGCGGGTCTTGCCCATCCGCCGCGCGAGCATCGCCTGGCCGATCGTGTTGTTGATCTTGTGCGCGCCGGTGTGGTTGAGATCCTCGCGCTTGAGCAGGATGCGCGCGCCACCGACGTGCGCCGTCAATCGCTCGGCTTCGTAGATCGGACTCGGCCGGCCGACGTAATGCTTGAGGTCGCGCGCGAGCTCGGCGATGAATTCGGGATCGTCGCGATATTTCCGGTACGCGGCTTCGAGTTCGGCCAGCGGCTCGATCAGCGTCTCGGCGACGTAGATGCCGCCGTACGCGCCGAAGTGGCCGCGCGCGTCGGGGTAATCGTTGTAGTCGATGGCGTCGGCGTTGCTCATGTCATCTCATGTCCGTTCGTCAAACCGCGTTCCGCGTTTCGCACCGCATCGACGAATGCGCGCATGGTCGCGCCATCCTTGATGCCGGGTGCCGATTCGATACCGCTCGATACATCCACGCCCCAAGGCCGCACGGCTCGCACCGCCACGCCGACGTTGGTCGCATCCAGCCCGCCCGCAAGCAGCCAGGGCCGCGTGATGCGCTGTTGCATGAGCCGGGTCCAGTCGAAACGTTCGCCACTGCCGCCCATCGCACCGGGCGCATGGCCGTCGAACACGAAACCGGCCGCGGAAGGATAGCGCGCCAGCAGCGCCGGCACATCCGCCGCAGCGGCATCGCGCATCGGCAATGCCTTCAGGAACGGAACCCCGAAACGCGCGCAGGACGCATCGTCCTCCCCACCGTGGAATTGCAGCAACTGCGGCTGCAGCGTGCGCACGATGCGCTCGACGGCGGCCGCTGGATTGTCCATCACCAGCGCAACGACGCTGAGCGTCGATGCGGCGGCTTTGCGCAGTGCGAGCGCGCGATCGAGATCGATGCAGCGCCTGCTGCCTTCAGCGAACACCAGGCCGATCGCATCCACGCCCAGCTCGCCGGCAAGGCGCACATCGTCCGCACGGGTCATCCCGCAGAACTTGATCCGCGTGTGCGTCACGCCGGAATCGCCGATGTTCAACATGGCGATGCTGCCGGTCGCCGCAGGAAGGCCGCGTGACGATGCCTCACAGCGTCGCCTCGGCGGGAAGCCCCCACTCCGCCGGATACAGCGGACCGAGGAAACACAAGGCCTGCGGTGGCGCGGTGGCGCCTGCGACCGTGCGATCGCGCCCGCGCAGGAGTTCGCCCATCCACGCCTCGGGACGCTCGCCGCGGCCGATCACCAGCAGGCTGCCGACGATGTTGCGCACCATGTGGTGCAGGAACGCGTTCGCGCGCACATCGACGACGATTTCCTCGCCTTCGCGGCGCACGTGGATGCCCTGCATGTCGCGCACCGCGTGGTGGGCCTGGCATTGCACCGCGCGGAATGCGCTGAAGTCGTGCTCGCCGATCAGCGCCTGCGCCGCGCGATGCATCGCCTCGGCATCCAGCGGCAGGCGTTCCCAGGCGACAAACCGGCGCAGCAATGCCGGCCGGATGCTGCGATCGAGGATGCGGTAGCGATAACGCCGTGCGCGCGCGCCGTAACGCGCATGGAAATCCGCGGCGACGGGCTGCGCCCAGCGCACCGCGATCGCGTCCGGCAATCGCGAATTGGCGCCGAGCACCCAGCCACGCGTCGTGCGCTGCGCATCGGTATCGAAATGCACGACCTGGCAGCGCGCGTGCACGCCCGAATCGGTGCGTCCCGCGCATTGCACCGTGGTCGGCGCATCGGCGACGAAACTCAGGGCCGACTCCACTTCCGCCTGCACGCTGGGGCCGTGGCTGAGCTTTTGCCAACCCTGGAAATCGCTGCCGTCGTATTCGATGCCAAGTGCCAGGCGCATGTCGTGTTGATTCGGCGCTCAGCGGTCCGAGTGCCGTCCGGTTTTCCTCTCCTGCCGGGGCGGGAAGGGACTAGGTTGGGGGATCGATCCGGACGACCAGGCTGCAGGCGTTCCGGATCAAGCGAACTGGAGCATCGTGTTGCGCGCGCGGGCCCGATCGCGTCCCGGACTGACGCGGCCTGCTCAACCGTCCAGCGTATCGAGCAGCTTGAACGCTTCTTCCTTCTGCTTCGCGTTGCCCTCGATCAGGACTTCCTCGAGCATGCTGCGCGCGCCATCGCCGTCGCCGATTTCCATGTAGGCGCGCGCGAGTTCGAGCTTGGACGGGACGCTGCGGTTCGGATCGTCCTGCGACGCCATCGCCGGGCGCGTCGCGGTCGTCGCAGCGGCCACCGCAGCGTCAGTCGGCATCGCCGCATGCGTGTCCGTGATCGCCCAGTCGTCGTGGCCTGCGCCATGTGCTGCAACGGATGGCGCGGCATTTGCGGCTGTCACGACAGCGTCGACGTCGTGGTCGGCTCGGGGCGGATTCTCCATCGCAGCGCTGGCGGAAGACGAATCGTTCACGCCGACATCGCGCTGAACTTCGGGCGAATTCGCATTGGCCGACGCGCGCGCCGCAGCCATGCTGGCCGCCAGGGCGCTGGCATCGAAGTTGCGCGCGCGCGGGGCCGGCTCTGGATCGCGCGGGCGCCGCAACATCAGGCCGAGCAATCCGGCGATGACCACCAGTCCGCCACCGATCAGGATCAGCGGCCGCAGATACCACGGCGTCGGCTCGGCTGCCGGTTCGCTGGGCGGCGCTGCCGCGACTGCAACCGCCGGTTTGGCCGGGGCAGCCACGGTCGATGGCGCGGCCGGGGCGGGAGTCGTCGCCGGGGGCGTGCCCGCAGCCGACAAGTCGGGAGCGGATGCGACTGTACCCGACGCGGCGATGCCGGCACTCGCTGCGGATGCCGGAGCCGCACTGCTCGCGGCAGCAGCTGCGGCCGCCGCGGCGTTGTTCTTCTCCAGTTCCGCGAGGCGCTGCTGCATCGCGGCGAGCTGGCTGTTCTTCATGCTCAGCAATTGCGAACTGTCCTGCTGCATCT
>JBBQHA010000174.1:0-6013 GCA_038323475.1 Lysobacterales bacterium | reverse complement strand
GTCGCGGGCGCGGGCGCGAAGTTCCTCGACGATGTCCTCGTCGAAGCCCTCGATCGCAAGCAGTTCGGCGTTCGGGACGTACGCGATTTCCTCGACGGTGATGAAGCCCTCACCGACCAGGATGCCGGCGATTTCCTCGTCCACTTCAAGCTTGTCCATGAACAGCTGGCGCGCGGCGGTCTGCTCGGCCTCGCTCTTCGCGGTGACCTGGTCCTGGGTCATCACGTTGAGCTGCCAGCCGGTGAGACGGCTGGCGAGGCGCACGTTCTGGCCGCCCTTGCCGATCGCCTGCGCGAGCTTGTCCTCGGCGACGGCGAGGTCCATCGAGTGGCGTTCCTCGTCGACGATGATCGACTGCACTTCCGCCGGCGCCATCGCATTGATCACGAACTGCGCGGCGTTGTCGCTCCAAAGGATGATGTCGACGCGCTCGCCGTTGAGTTCGTTCGACACCGCCTGCACGCGCGAACCGCGCATGCCGATGCAGGCGCCGATCGGATCGGTGCGGCGATCGTGCGCGAGCACCGCGATCTTGGCGCGGTCGCCCGGATCGCGCGCGGCGCCCTTGATCTCGACCAGGCCCTGGCCGACTTCCGGCACTTCGAGCTTGAACAGCTCCATCATGAATTCGGGCGCGCCGCGGCTGATGAACAGCTGCGGGCCGCGCGCCTCGGCGCGCACTTCGAGCAGGTAGCCCTTCACGCGGTCGCCGGGACGCAGCACGTCGCGCGGGATCGACTTGTCCTTCGGGATGTAGCCTTCGGCGTTGCCGCCGAGGTCGATGAAGACGTTGCCGCGCTCGACGCGCTTGACGATGCCGGTGACGAGTTCGCCGACGCGGTCGGTCCACGCCTCGACGACCTGCGCGCGCTCGGCTTCGCGCACCTTCTGCACGATCACCTGCTTCGCTGCCTGCGCCTCGATGCGGCCGAACTCGGCGTTCTCGATCTGTTCCTCGATGACGTCGCCGACCGCCGCATCGACGTTGTCGTCGATCGCGTCCATCAGGCGCAACTGGCGGTCGGGCGATTCCATCACCACGTCGTCGGCCACCACTTCCCACTGGCGAAAGGTTTCGTAGCTGCCGTCCTTGGGATGGATCGACACCCGGACGTTGACGTCCTGGTCGTGGTAGGACTTCTTCGCGGCGGACGCCAGCGCGGCTTCCATGGCCTCGAGGATCACTTCGCGCGGGACGCCCTTCTCGTTGGCGACCGCATCGATCACCATCAACAGCTCTTTGCTCATTGCTTCTGCTCCGTGACGGGCGGTGGTTCCGCGCCGTTGTCGTTGAATGACGGGCCCGGCTTGCGCTTGCGGCCCTTGTTGCCCAGCGCCTTCGCCTTGCCAGGCGCCAATCCGAGTGCGGCCCAGTCCGGGACCAGCCGCGCCTTCTCGATGTTCGCGTGCTGCAGCGACAGTTCCGCCTTGTCGATGCGCAATGCGATGTTTTCGCCGTCCACGCCGGCGATCGTGCCCTGCAGGCGACGGCGGCCGTTGAGCGGGATCTGCAAGGTCAACTTGACGGTCTCGCCAAGGTGCCGCTCGAAATGCGCCAAGGTGAACAGCGGCCTGTCGATGCCGGGGGACGATACTTCCAGCGTGTAGTGCGATGCGATCGGATCGTTGACGTCCAGCACCGCCGACACTTCGCGGCTCACCGCCTCGCAATCCTCGATCGCCACGATGCGGCCCGGCGCATCGATGTACAGCCGCAACAGCGCGCTCGT
Organism: Lysobacterales bacterium; assembly: GCA_038323475.1. Taxonomy (GTDB): domain Bacteria; phylum Pseudomonadota; class Gammaproteobacteria; order Xanthomonadales; family Xanthomonadaceae; genus SZAS-103. The sequence goes on along the minus strand of JBBQHA010000174.1, from coordinate 4,283 downwards.
GCCCGACGCCGCAAGCTCGACCCCCAGCAGTTCAAGCTGCAGGGCTTCGACGCTCGGCACGAGCATGGCGGCAATGTCGGTGGCGCGATCGGACACGTAAGACTCCAGCAGGTGCGGGAACTCGGGATTGCGATTCCGGAAAAACGGCAATCCGGAAAAGACAAAGGGGCCGCAATGGCCCCTCCGGTACTTCCAGCTTCCGGTGCATCGACCGATGTTGGCGCCGACACGAGACCAGCTTGAAACGACTGCGATGAAACCTGCTGCAATTGAAGACATTTCCAGCCTTGCAGCAACAAAAAAGCCTCACGAGGAGGCTTCATGTTACCGGCTGGTAGCGGGGGCAGGATTTGAACCTGCGACCTTCGGGTTATGAGCCCGACGAGCTGCCAGACTGCTCCACCCCGCAGCAGTAGAACGTTGATTATGCGGACTTGGGTGCATCTTTGCAAGACTTGCTGTTCGATGCTTGGCTTGGGCTGCGCGCACGATCAGGCGATCGCAAAGCCGCTGGTGCGCAGAGTGCACGCTACCGTTAAGCTCCAAGCTGCCACACCATCCGCCCAACCACGATGGGGACGCTTCGCTTGGAATCCACTCCCGCAACCCGCTCCGGCAGCCTCGTCTGCGTCGGCACTGGCATGACCCTCGGCTCGCACATCAGCCCGCTTTCACGCAGCTACATTGAACAGGCCGACGTCGTGTTCGCAGTGATGTCCGACGGCATCGTCGAGCAATGGATCGTCGGCATGAACCAGGATGTACGCAGCCTGCAGCCCCACTACCGCGAGGGCAAGTCGCGCATGCAGACCTACCGCGAGATGGTCGAGGTGATGCTGGCCGAGGTGCGCGCCGGCAAGAAGGTGGTCGGGGCCTTCTACGGTCATCCCAGTGTGTTTGTCTGGCCGTCGCGCAAAGCGATCGAGATCGCTCGCAGCGAGGGCTACGAGGCACACATGGAGCCGGGCATTTCCGCCGAGGACTGCCTTTACGCCGACCTCGGCATCGACCCCGGCCGTTACGGCTGTCAGCACTACGAAGCGAGCCAATTGCTGCTCTACGAACGGCGCATCGATCCCAGCGCGTACCTGATCCTGTGGCAGGTCGGCGTCGCCGGTGACCAATCACTGTCGAAACTCGTCACCGGACGCGCCTACCGCCAGGTGCTGGTGGATCGGCTGGCGCGCGACTACCCGCTCGACCACGAGGTCATCCTCTATCGCTGCGCCACATTGCCGATCGAACACGCCCATGTCCGCCGGATGACCTTGCGTGAACTCGTATGTGCCGAGGCGACACAGGAGCACACCTTGATCGTGCCGCCGGCCCATCGCCTGAAGCCCGATCGCGAAACCCGTGCGCGGCTGAGCGTCCTCGACCTGCTGGAAACAGCGGGCGGATGACAGCCCGGCGAGCGCTGCGCAGTGCACGCAGATGCGATATGTTTCCAGGAGAACCCAGCCGACGCCGCTCCAGAGCATTTTGGGACTAACGACTAACGATGGCAGCGTCTCCATGGGTTCACAGCGCAACCACTCCATTTCACAACCACAGGGGAAAATTCATGAAGAACGTCGTCGCAATTCTGGAAAATGTAGGGGCCAGCCCCGTGTTGCGGCATTCCGGAAACGGGGAATTGCAGGAGGCACTGGAACTGGCATCGGTCGCTCCGCAGGTACAGGCCGCCATCCTTGCGAACGATCGGTCGAAGCTTGAAGCCATCACCGGCTGCCGCGTGATCGCGCACAAGGTAGTAACCCCCGGAAGAGACGACGAGGATGAAGGCGAGGACGACGCGCCGAAGCGTGACGACGACGAAATTCGCGCCGCGCTGGCCGATGCATTTGCCCATGCCTGATCCGGCCGTCCAGCCGATCTCCCAGTGAAGCTGTCGCGACTCATCCGCACGGCGGTGGCCGCCGGATGCGTCGCTGTCTCAGCGTGGGTGCCGATCCCGGCGAACGCAGCACAGAATGATCCGTCGACCCTTCTGGAGCAGGCCGACGGCATCAAGTCTTCCGACCACGCCCGCTTTGTCGAACTACTGCGCCGACTCGACGCAGATCCGGCGGCGCTATCCCTGGTACAACAGGACCAGCTGCACTATTTCCACGGCTGGGAATCGGCCTACCAGAACGACAGCGATGGTGCCATCCAGGCGATGCGGGCCGTCGCAGCCCACGCGATCGACCCCAACCTGCGCGTGCGCGCCACCGGTTCGCTGATCAACGTGCTAGCCAACGCGACGCGCTACGAGGAGGCGTACGAACTGCAATACGGGCTGATCGCCGCCTTGCCCGGCATTCGCGACCGGCAAGCCAGGCTGCATATCCTGTCGAACGCGGCGCTGCTGTACGCAACCGCCGGACAGAGCAATCTCGCCCTGCACTACGCGAACGCGTTGCTGGCCGATGCCGACGGCGACCTCACCGCCTGCCAGGCCCAGTACTACCGGATGCTGATCTTTTCGAAGATGCGCGGCAACGACTTCGAGACCAACTACCCCGCCGCACTCGCCCGCTGCGTGAAGGCGAACGAACCGATCTGGACCAACAGCATTCGCGTATTCTCCGCCGAACGCGACCTCGACCAAGGTCATCCCGATGCGGCCAATGCGGTGCTGGAGCCCCACCTGGCCGAGGCCCGGAAAACCGGGTACACCGACCTGGTGGTAGAGATGGAAGCCTCGCTGGGACGCGCCGCATGGATGCAAGGCAATAAACCCACCGCACGCGCGCTCGCCCTGAGGGTCGCCAGCGCAGATACGAATACCTATGCGTTGACCATTGCTTACCGGGTGCTCTACGAGATCGGCAAATCCGAAGGCGATGCCGCCGCTGCGCTGACCTGGTATGAAAAGTACGCCACCATGGACAAGGGCTATCTCAACGACATCAGCGCGCGCGCCCTCGCCTACCAGATGGTCAGCCAGCAGGTACAACAGAAGAAGCAGCAAGTGACTGCGCTGGACAAGGAAAACCAGGTTCTGCAATTGAAGCAGCAGGTGGACAAGAAGAACGCCGAGACCGGCAAGTTGCTGCTCGTGCTCTTGCTGACAGTGTTGGGATCCATTGCTTTGTATGCCTACCGCACCAAGCGTTCGCAGCTGAAATTCATGAACCTGGCCCGTCGCGACGGATTGACCGGCATCTCCAATCGCCAGCATTTCATCGAAGCATCCGGGGGCATCCTCGCCTATGCCGCGAAATCGCTGCGCGACGTATGCGTGATCGTGATCGACCTGGACCATTTCAAGGAGGTCAACGACGCACACGGCCATGCAACCGGGGACGCGGTGCTGAAGCTCGCGGTCGCTGCGTGCCAGGCGCATCTGCGCTCGCTGGACGTGTTCGGCCGGCTCGGCGGAGAGGAATTCGGCATCCTGATTCCCGACTGCGTGCCCGAGCGCGCCGCCGATATCGCCGAACAGATGCGCAAGGCCATCGCCGACTTGTGCAAGATGAAGGACAACGCCATCGACTTCCCGGTGAACGCCAGCTTTGGCGTCTCCGCCACGCGCTCATCAGGCTACGACCTGCGTCAACTGCTGATCCATGCCGACAGCGCTCTTTACCGCGCCAAACGCGAAGGCCGCAACTGCGTCGCAATCCACGACGACAAAGGCGAAGCCGCCAAGATGCTGCCATCGGGAGGGCTGGATCGCCGACGCAGCTAGGGGACATCTGAACAAGTCGTCATTCCGGCGAAAGGCGAAGCGCGTTTCGCCGGAATGACGAGCTGAACACGATCCGGTGCGAGAACCGTCGCACGCTTGGCGCGCGCCCACCTCAAGCTTCATGTTGCGGTCATCGGTCGAACACGATCCAGCAGCCACCAGGGGATGCTTCGCTTGAACTCCACCACCGCAACCCGCAGCGGCAGCCTGTTCGGCACACCCCTCGGCTCGCACCCGAACCCACTCGCGCGCAGCCGCGCCCGACAGGCCGATGCCGTGTTCGCAGCGGTGTCCGGCGGCATCGCCAAGCAATGGATCGCCTGCATGAACAGGGATGTGCGCAGCCTCCAACCCCACTTTCGCGAAAGCAAGTCGCGCATGCAGACCGGCCGGGAGATGGTCGACGCGATGCTGGCCGAGGCACGCGCCGACAAGAAGGTCGTCGGCGCGCACCTCGGCCATCCGGGCGTTTTTGCCTGGCCGCCGCACAAGGCGATCGAGGTCGCGCACGGCGAAGCCTATCGCGCGCACATGGAGCCTGGCGTATCCGCCGAGGATTGCCTGTATGCCGACCTCGGCATCGATCCGGGCAAGGTCGGCTGCCAGC
>JBBQHA010000173.1:0-6075 GCA_038323475.1 Lysobacterales bacterium | reverse complement strand
GGACCCGGAGTCGTTCGCTCCAAGTCGCTGGATTCCCGCCTGCGCGGGAATGACGTTTCGTACGCTCATATCAAACCCAGTCGTCCCCGCGAAGGCGAGGACCCAGAGTCGTTCGGTCCAGTCGCTGGATTCCCGCCTCTGCGGGAATGACGTTTCGTGCGCTCATATCAAGCCTGTCGTCCCCGCAAAGGCGGGGACCCAGAGTCGTTCGCTCCAAGTCGCTGGATTCCCGCCGGCGCGGGAATGACGTTGTTTGATCATTTGTTATACGGATCCGAAGCGTCGCGCAATCCGTCGCCGAGGAAGTTCAGCGCAATTACCGCGATCACGACCGCAATGCCGGGCGCGAACAGCCATGGCGCCGTCGCAATCGAGCGGATGTTCTGCGCCTCGCGCAGCAACACGCCCCACGAGATTGTCGGCGGCTGCAGTCCCAGGCCGAGGAAGCTAAGCGAGGTTTCGGCCAGGATCATCGCCGGGATCGCCAGCGAAACCGACGCGATGATATGACTGGCGAAACTGGGCAGCATGTGCCGAAAGATGATGCGCTTTTCGGACGCGCCATCGAGCCGCGCGGCCATCACGAATTCCTCGGTGCGCAGGCTGAGGAAGCGGCCGCGCACGACGCGGGCGAGTTGCGCCCAGCCGGTCAGCGACAGGATCACGGTGATCATGAAGTAGTTGAGCACCGCCGGCCAATCGTGCGGCAGCGCGGCCGCCATCGCCAGCCAGATCGGAATCGTCGGCAGCGAGAGCACCAGCTCGATCACGCGCTGGATCGCAAAGTCGATGCGCCCCCCGTAGTAGCCCGAAATGCCGCCCAGCACGATGCCGATCGTCAGCGCGAGGAACACGCCAACCAGACCGACCGAGAGCGAAATCTGCGTGCCCTGCATCGTGCGACTGTAGACGCAGCGTCCGAGCCGGTCGGCCCCGAAGAAGAACAGCGGCTGTCGCGCATTCTCGGAGGCGAACAGGTGAATCCTCGCGGTGAACAATCCCAGAATCGAATATTCATAGCCCTCGCCGAACATGCGCAGATAAACCTTGCGCTCGCGATCTTCGGTATAGATCGAGGCCAGCGACACCGGATCGCGCTTGAGTACGTAGGGATGGATGTAGGGGCGAATCGACCAGCCGCCATCGGCTGCCATATCGATCAGGTGCAGGCCCTGCGGCGGGTGAAACGCGGTTCGCGGATTCTGTTGCGACGGATCGTTGACGGCGAAGAACCCGGGCATCACGGCGACGATGTACAGCGCGATCGTGACCGCCAGTCCCGCCATCGCCAGCCGGTGGCGCCGGAACGCCCACCACACCAGTTGCCACTGCGAGGCGACGGCGAGCCGCGAAGGCGGTACGTCGGGCGCCACCTCGGCGATCGTCGCGCTTGCGACCCCGGCTGCCATCTCCGGCAGATCGGAAGCGGCGGCGACGGGCGTGTGCGAACTACTCAAGGCGAATCCGCGGGTCGACCAGCGCCAGCAGGATGTCGCTGATCAGCGAACCGATGACCGTCAGCGTGCAGATCAGCAGGATGAAGGCGCCGGCCAGGTACATGTCCTGGCTCATCAGCGACTGCAGCAGCAATGGCCCGGCGGTGGGCAGACTCATCACCACGGCGACGATGATCGAGCCCGACACCAGATTGGGCAGCAACCACGCGATCGTCGAGATGAATGGATTGAGCGCCATGCGCACCGGGTATTTCACCAGCAGATGGAATTCGGAAAGACCCTTGGCGCGCGCCGTTGTCACATACGGCTTGTTGAGCTCATCGAGCAGATTGGCGCGCATCACGCGAATCAGGCTCGCGGTGCCCGACACGGCCAGGATCACCACCGGAATCCATAGATGCCCGAGCAGGTCGATCATCTTGTCGATGCTCCACGGCGCGGTCAGGTATTCCTCGGAAAACAGGCCGCCGACACTCTGCCCGAACTTGACCGCGGCGACATACATCAGTACCAGCGCCAGCAGGAAGCTCGGAATGGCGAGCCCGAGAAACGAAACGAACGTCACGACGTAATCGGCGATCGAATACTTCTTCACCGCCGAGAACACGCCGACCGGCAGCGCCACGCCCCAGGTCACCAGCAGCGCGGAGAACGTCAGCACCAGTGTCAGTGCCATGCGTTCCCAGATCAGGTCGCCGACCGGCTGCTGCCACTCGAAGCTGAGTCCGAAATCACCGTGGAACACGATGGAGGACAGCCACTTCCAGTACTGGACGATCATCGGCTGGTCCAGCCCGAAACGGTTACGCAATGCGGCGGCGGTATTCTGGTCGACCGTCTCGTTGGAGGCGGCCAGCGTCGCGATGTACGTGGTGACGTAGTCGCCCGGCGGAAGCTGGATGAGCACGAACGACAGGAAGCTGATGGCGACGAGGAACGGCACCATCCACAGCAGCCGCTTGGCGATAAAGGCGAGCATCTAGACGGGTCTCATGGAAAGCCAACCGGTGTTTCGGAGCCGACCGTGCCACGCGCGGTTGGCCTGACGCCTGCCATGTGCAGGACGCCGGCCGGCCGTACCCGGGCCGGGTGGTGAAGCGCCGATGTCCGGCTCAGGTGCGCGTGAAGAAGAACTGCTGCGGCAATGCTGGAGCAGGATTGGGCCAGGACCATCCGTTGGGATAGCTCTTGGGCACGTTCTGCAGGTTGTTCTTGCAAATGCCGAACGAGTTGACGGCTAGGCACACGCCGATCGTCTCGTAGGCTTCGGCGGCTTGGTCGAACACCTGTTTCATCAGCTCGCCGCGCTTCTTGATGTCGGCCGTGGCACGCGCCTCGTCGAACAGTTTCATGCGCGACTTCTGGCTGGCCGGCGGCTCCATGCCGTCCTTGCCGCCGGAGACATACCACTGCGTCCACGGAATGGCATAACGCGAGCCTTGCGTGTGCTGCGCAAAATAGTCGCGCGGGTCCAGCATCGGGTCGAGCCCGCCGGGGCCGGGCCAGGTCGCGGCGTCATGGTCGTTGCTGTCGCCACGCGTGTAGTACAGCGCGCGTTCGATGGTGTTGACCTTGATGTCGACGCCGATGTCGGCCCAGTGGCGCTTGACCAGCTCAAGTGTGTCGACTGCATCGGGATACAGCGTGGGGATGACGTCGATGGAAAAGAATACTTTTTGTCCGTCCGGACGCAGGCGGAACTTCTGCGCGTCGCGCTTGTTGTAGCCAATCTTGTCGAGGATGTCGTTGGCCTGCTTGGGATCGAACTCGGTGAACTGGCGCGCGAGTTTCTCGTTGTACCAGGGATGACCCGGCCGGGGACCGGTCTGGTACGGCTCGGACTGGCCGAGGTAGACGATGTCGATGATCTCCTTGCGATTCATGCCCAGCGACAAGGCCTGGCGGAACTGCTTGTTGGCGAACATCTCGCGCATCTTGGGGTCCTTGTGCGTCATGTTCAGGTAGATCTGCACCTGCTGTGCGCCGGTGTTCACCAGCTCGATCAACCGGTAGCCACCCTTCTGCATGTTCTGCGACAGCGTCGGCTTGTTCTGCAGCGAGTCGATGTGCCGTTCCTGGATGTCGAGCTTGCCCGACAACACGTCGAGCATGAGGGATTCGACGTCCTGCGCGATGCTGAAGTTGAGCCGGTCCACATAGGGCAGCTGTTGCCCTGTCTGGTCGACCTGCCAGAAGTAGGGGTTGCGGTCCATCACCACGCGGGTTGCGCCGCCCGAGTAAGCCTCGGTCAGGATCCATGGGTCGAGCGTGGGCTTTTCGAGGTTGCCCCAGCGCGCCGGAATCTCGATGTCGCCACACTTGTTGCGAAACAACGTGGGCCAGTCCTGCACATTGGCGGTCTTTGCCGCAGCTGCCGCGTTGGGGTTGTACTTGGGCAGGAACTGGCTGCAGTAATGCTTGGGAAACAGCGTCGGGTACTGTCCCAGCGGCGTGGCGAGTTGCTCGAGAAACAGGGCATACGGGGTGGCGAACGCAAACTTGACCGCGGTGTCGCTAACCTTGGTCACCACGGCCGGCTTGTTGGCGATGACCAGCGTGGACGGGACCGACTTGTACAGCTCCGCGTTCTTGGCGCAGTCCTCGATCGAGAAGACCACGTCGTCCGCGGTGAAGGGCTTGCCGTCCGACCACTTCATGCCAGGCCGTAGGTGGAAGGTGAACTCGGTGGCAGTGGCGTTGACGTCCCAGCGCGCGGCAACGCACGGAAGCACTTCGGTGAAACCCAGGTTCCAGCGTACCAAGCCCTGGTTGCCGACCAGCCGCAGAATGCCGTTGTGGTCCGCGCTGCCGCGCAAGCCGCGCCGGATGGCGCCGCCGTATGTGCCCACCTTTTCTGCTTGCACCACCAGAGGCATCGTGGATACGCGCTGGGCCAGGGGAGGCAGCTTGCCGTCACTCACCAACTTGGTCAACAGGGGGGATTCCTTGGTCTGTTGGGCGAGCGCGTGGCCGCCCATCCCGGCAAGTGCCGCAGCGCCGGCAAAACCTTTGAGAACCGTGCGCCGGCCTGCGCTGGTTTGGTCGGGAGTCGGGACGGGGCGGTGCGGATTGGACATGTGCGTCTCCTAGAATCTGGGCGTGCGAACTTTGTCAGACAAATTTTGCGCTGTCAAGCAAGGTTTACCCGCATTGGCCGGCTTCCCCGCTTGCGCCGCTGTAAACTTCGTTACGCATTAGCGGATGGGGGCAGATATTTGTCATACTTCTATGCATATGTCATACAATCCGCCGGATGAATACCCTGCCCCTGGATGTCGCGGAATTTTCCTCATCGGTGCTGGCCGTTCCACCGTTGGCGCGCAGGGCCGACCTGTCGCTGGACGTCGAACAGAATGCCAAGCTGATTCGCCATATCGAAGCCGGTGGGCACCAGACGCTGCTGTATGGCGGCAATGCCAACGTCTACCACTGCTCCACCTCGGACTATGGGCAACTGATCGAGATGCTGGCCGCCCATTCGGCAGCGGGCACGCGCGTCATACCGGCGATAGGCCCGGATTTCGGCAAGATGATGGACCAGGCGCGCCTGCTGCGGGGGACCGATTACAAGACGGCCATGGTGCTCCCGATGCAGGGCTTCACGTCATCGGATGGGGTCGTGGCGGGTATCTCGCGTTTTGTCGACTTCACTGGCATCCCGGTCACGCTGTATCTCAAGAGCGAGTCGTATCTGGAACTGGAGGCACTCGGTCGGCTGGTCGACGAAGGGCGCGTGATCGCCGTCAAGTACGCCGTGCTGCGGCAGGACCCGGTGGAAGACCCGTACCTGCAAGCGCTGGTGGAACGTATAACGCCGATGCGCGTGGTCAGCGGCATGGGGGAACGACCGGCGCTGGTGCACCTGTCCCGGTTTGGCCTGGCGTCTTTCACTACCGGCTCTGGGTGCATCGCACCCAGGGCGTCGATGCGCTTGCTGCACGCCCTCAAACACCGCGAGGTGTCCGAGGCAGAAGCCCTGCATGCGCGCTTCTTGCCGCTGGAGGACCTGCGTGAATCGATCTCGCTGATCCGCGTGCTGCACGACGCGGTAACCTTGTCGGGCATCGCCGACATGGGCGCCCACCTGCCGCTGCTGAGCGCAAGCCCCCCGGAGAGCCTGCCCCGCATCCAGGCCGAGGTCGACGCGCTGATGGCCTTCGAGCAGGGCCGTTGACGCGCGCAGGGTGTCGGCATGATCGTCTCGCACGGCAATGGTCTGGTCGATCGCGTTTACCGCGAGGTGCTCGGATCGATCGTCGCGGGTGAGTTCCGGGAGGGCGACAAGCTTCCTACTGAGCTGGCGCTGGCTGAACGCTTTGCCGCGTCACGCCCCACCATCCGCGAGGCCTTGTCGCGCCTGCGGGCCGACGGCATCACCAGCACCCGCCAGGGCTCCGGTACGGTCGTGCGGCGCCGGCCCGACCCGGACGTGCCGCGCTTTACACCGCTGGAAACCATATCGGACGTACAGCGTTGTTTCGACTTTCGCGTGGTGGTCGAATCGGGTGCCGCTGCCCTTGCCGCAACTCAGGCCAGCGAATCAGACCTGGCCGAAGTCCAACAGCGCTTCAGTGAACTGGATACCGTCATTGCCGAGCGAAAACTGGGCTCCAACGAA
>JBBQHA010000172.1:0-6124 GCA_038323475.1 Lysobacterales bacterium | reverse complement strand
GGTGATCGCGTGGCGGGTGCCCTTGAGTTTCGGGCGCAGCGACTTGAGGGTTTCCTCGATGTACTCGGCAATGGCGACCTCGCGGATGTCGTCGGAGGACTGGTCGACGGCGACCTGCTTGAAGCTGCGGATCAGGCCGCTCGCGCGCTGGGAGTTGCTGGTCAGGATCCGCAGGGTATCGGCGGCGGATTCGAAGAACGACCGCAGGTTGCCTTCGGTCAACAGTTTCGATGAAAACTGCTGCCGCACCTGTTGGGTCTCCTCTTCCAGGTGGCTCACGGCGGTGACGCAGATGCCGAGCGGGGTGTTGACCTCGTGCGCGATGCCGGCGACGAGCGCGCCCAGCGAAGCGAGTTTTTCCTGCCGCATCAGCTCGCCCTGGGCGACGCCGAGGTCTTCGAGGGATTTTTCGAGTTCGCGGTTCTTCGCATGCAGTGCCGCAGTGCCGGTCGCCAGGCGTGCGTGCGCGGTGCGCAACGCCTCGTCGGACTGCTTGCGCGACAGCGCCGCCGCGATATGGTCGGCGACGAAGGTCAGCAGGGCGAGGTCGTCGTCGTCGTAGCCGATCGCGGGGTCGTAGCTTTGCAGGATGATCGCGCCGAGCGCCTTGTCCTGGTAGATCATCGGTGCGCCGAGCCAGACATTGATGTCGGTGCTGCCGGTCGGATGGTGGATGCGCCCTTCCTCGACCAGTTTCCGGTAGCGCTGCTGGTCGATGCGCTGGGGCTGGCGCGTACCGAGGACGAAACCGGTTGCACCGTGTCCCGCGGGCGCGCGGTAACTGGCCGGCATCGCGGCGTCGATCTCGTCGACCTCGTAAGGGAACCGGACCAGCTCGTTGTTCTCCTCGTCGTAGAGCGCGATGACGAAATTCCTGGCGTACATCAGCCCGCCCATGATCCGGTGCAACTCGGCATAGAACGTGTCGAGGGCGATGTCCCTGACCGATTGCGCGGAGATCTCGTAGAGGGCACGCTGAAGATTCTCGGCACGGCGGCGTTCGGCGACTTCGCGCTCGAGGCTGCGCGTGCGCTCGACGACCGCCAGCTCGAGATGCGCGGCGAACTGCACTTGCTCGATCGCATTGGCGACGTGCTGCGACATCACGCCGAACAGCGCGATATCCTCACTGGTGTAGCGAAAGCCGGGGACGTAACTCTGGATCACGATCGCGCCGAAGGTGATGCCGCCGTTTCCGGTCAGCGGCATGCCGAGCCAGTGCTCGGCCTCCGATCCCGATCCCCATGGCTGGCCCTGCTCGGTGCGTGCGAGAGATTCCTCGATCGTGAAACACAGCTTCTCGCCGCGCCGGATCACCATCGCGGTCGGCGCGACGTCGTTCTGCCGCAGCGGGAACAACGCATCGGGTTCCGGCGCCGGGTCCTTTTCGTCGCTCCAGTAGGCGTAGCGGATCCCGTCGGCCTGCGCATCGTGGAGGGCGATGAAGAAACTTTCGGCGTGCATGATGCGGCCGACCGCCGCGTGCACGGCCTGGAAAAAGGCGCGCAGGTCGTGGCAATGCGCCGAACGCCGGCTGATGCCGAGCGCCACCGACTGGACCGCTTCAAGACGGGCCAGCCGCTGCGCCGTTTGCGATTCGGGCATGGAGGCGGTCATTGCGAACCTTCCTGCCGGGGCTCTGGAATGCTACGCGATCCGCGGTGGTCGTGCGCCAGCCGTTCGCATCATCGCGCTTGATGCCGTGCCGTACAGCCCGGACGGTGCCGCAGGGGACGGCTTCCATGGAGTCGTGACCTGCAGGAAATGTGCTTCCGGTTGTTTCTCGTGGGCATCTATCTGCTCGTGCTGCTGGTCTGGGGATTCATCTAGACCGCGCCGATCCGCGTCTGCGCGCGCGGTCCCGGCCAGCGATCTGGAGTCGATGCGTTGACTCGGGAAATCCCGGCGCGCAGCATCGATTGACCTGCCATCGGGGTCGGACCATGCGCCTGCTAGTCTGCCTGCTGTTCCTGTGCGCCTCGGCCGCAGCTGCGACGGTCGTTCCAAAACAGATCGTCGCGGATGTCGCGCCCTATGTCGATGCGGGATCAGCCAACGCGGATGCGGCGAATATCGACTGGCTCGGCAACGATCCGCGACAGGACGCCGTCACGCTCGCCTGGGCATCGCTGGAACTCGCCACCGCGCTGAAGTCCGCCGGCATCCCGGCAAGGGTCTATGCGCCCGGACATGCCAACGCCAAGCTTCCCACGATCCAGCTCTCAATCCTGCCGGCCGCTGCGCTTGGCGACCAGGGCTTCCGCATCAGCACTTCGACTGCAGGCATCCTGGTCGAAGGCAGGACGCGCATCGGCGTCCTGTACGGCGCATATCGCGTGCTCGATCGGCTTGGCTTCCGCTGGTATTCCCCGACCGACAAGGTCGTGCCTGCGAACCTCGCCGCGACGGTCATCGACTGGCCGGCATGGTCGGAAGATCCAGCGGTGCGATGGCGCGGGTTCTGGATCCCGCTCGATGGCGTGAGCACGCCGGTCGGCGAGTCCTACGCGATCTGGATGGCGCGGAACCGGCTCAACCTCACCGGCACGTTGCCGCTGGCGATCCGCGCAAAGCTCGGGCAGACCGCATGGAACGGCGGCCACCGACTGTTGCAGGAGGAACTCTCGGCTGCCGGCGTGTTCGCGGCGCACCCCGAATGGTTCGCACTGGTGGATGGGCAGCGCCGCTCGATCAGCGCAACGACCGGTACATTCTATAACCCGTCGTTCGTCAATCCCGATCTCGCGAACTGGTTCGCCGACCGCATGATCGCGCGGCTCAGCGGTGGCGACCTTGCCGACGTGGACATGCTCGCGATCTGGCCTTCGGACGGGAAGATCCGCGGATGGGACGAGAGCCCTGAGGCGCGCGCCTATGGCAACAACACCGATACGCTGTTGCTGTTTTATGCGCGGGTCGCCGATGACCTGGCCCAGGCAGTTGCGGATGGGCGACTGAATCGCCCGGTCACGATTTCCGGCATCACCTACAACGACACCTGGGAGCTGCCGACGCGGCTCGACATCCTGCCGGTGCTGGGTTCGCTCGATTACGTCCATGTCTATTACGACCCGGAGCGATCGTTCGGAGGCGCGCTGACCGACGATCTTTCCCTGCGCGACAGCGATCGCATCCATGTGCAGCGGCTCGCCGACTGGAAGGCGCTCGGCGGGCTGCGGTTCGGGATCACTGAATACTTCAACAATTCCAACTATGGCGGCGTTCCGATCATCGAGCACCGGTCGCTGTTGCAGGACTTCGGATTGCAGATGGGCGGGGGTGGGAGCCTGTTTGCGTACATGCATCCGCTGGCGACGAAACCGGGGCCGCGCAAGCTCACGAACTGGCTAGTCGCCAACCTTGCATGGCGCGGCGTCGCGACGGGTCCCGACGAGTACGAGGGCTGGATCGCGGACTATTTCGCCCAGCGCTATCCGCACGCGGCGACGGAAATGCGCGCGATCTACGACCTCATGGATACCGCCGCAAGCAATGGGCGCGAAGTCTTCCTGAGGGTGTCCCTGCGGCACCTGCTGTTCATTCAGCAGCGCAGCACGCCGGTGTGGACGGTGTTGCAGGTCTCCGACCTGGCGAACCGTTACCTCAATGGCGGACACCAGGTCATCCCGGCCCCAGGAGCGAAGGCCACGACCGATACCGTCTCGGCGGACTTCGTGGGCGTCTTCCAGTCGCTTGCCTTGCTCGCGCAGGCGAAGCAGCGGATCGACGCTCTCGCGACGGATGGCGAAAACAGCGCCGAAAAGGCGCGCCGGATCGAGGATCGCCTGTGGGCATACGGTGCGTGGCAGCGCTACGAATTGCTGCGGGTCGCGACCCTGTATTACCGCGAGATCAACCTGCTGGTCGCCTCGACGACCACCCAGGCGCACCACGATCGGATCGTGTCGCTCAACAGCTTGCTCGGGGCGTCGGTCATCATGAAAGACACGGTGACGCCATTGGTCGTGCAGAGCGAAAACCTGTATCCGCCGGAATGGCTGGTGTTTCCCTGACTGGATCGGAGTCGGACGGCAATGCGTCAACGAGGCGGCGGAAATGCGCTGCCCATTGAGTCGGCCCGCTGCGGATTCTGCGGCCAAGGTCGGTTGATCGCGGCCGCATTGGACGATGCGTGGCAGCGCCTTCGCGAAGTCAGGGGATGTCCCAGACAAGGGCCGGGAATGGGCGGCCACGCAGAGCATTCGGTGGTAGTGCCGTCGCCAGGAAAAAGGCCGGAACCCTCTCGGATTCCGGCCTTTTCGACTATTCGATGGTGGAGCGACGGGGGATCGAACCCCGGACCTTCGCATTGCGAACGCGACGCTCTCCCAGCTGAGCTACCGCCCCATCGAACCAAGGCCGGCAAGGATACCCGGCACAGCGGCGCGGCGCTAGTCCCTGCTTGCGAGAATCGGACCCAGCAAGGGTTCGAGAAGGGGTCGGCGCCATCCGTCCAGCGCTGCGGGCCAGCCGTTGCCGTCGAGCAGGGATTCCAGCGTGCGTCGCGATGCGAGCACGCCTTCGCCGAGTCCGAGCCGCGCAGCCTCGGCAGCGACGGCGTCCTGCAATGCGCGCAACAGCTTCTTCTGGACGCCGTCGGGAGTGAGCACCAGCGGGATGTCGCGTTCCTCGGCCGTCAGTGGTACCGCGAGCGCATCCCACAACTCGGTGCGCAGCTTGCGCGGCGCTTTCGGCTGGGTGTCGAGGAATGCATGCAGCGCGCGCGAATCGATCGGCGGCTTGCGCGCGAGCGAGATCGCGAGTTCGTTGTCCAGGATCCAGCCCTTCGGGCGGTCGCCGGCGCGCGCCTGCACCTCGCGCCAGCGCAGCAGACGGCACAACATCGCCTGCGCTTCGGCATCGAGGTATTGCGCGCCGCGCAGGGTCAGATGCGGATAGCGGTCGGGAGTTTCGTTGCTCGAAGTCGCCAGCAGGCGCGCGCAATCCTCGGCCAGCCACTGCGCACGGTCGAGTTCGCGCAGCCTGTCGCGCAGGATCGCGTGCAGCGCATGCAGGTGCAGCACGTCGTCGGCGGCGTACACGAGTTGCGCTGGCGACAGCGGGCGGCGCAGCCAGTCCGAGCGCGTTTCGCTTTTCGGCAGGGCGATCCCCAGTTGGGTCTCGACGAGTTTCTGGTAACCCATGCCCGCGCCGATGCCGCACAGTGCGGCGGCGATCTGGGTATCGAACAGCGGAGCGGGAATCGCGCCGCAACCGTGCTGCAGCGCCTGCACGTCCTCGCTGGCGCTGTGCATGAGCTTGACGATCGCCGGATTGTCCAGCAGCGGTTTCAGCAGTTCAGGGATGCCCGGAACGGTCGGATCGACCAGCAGCACATCCTGGCCGGGTACCGTCATCTGCACCAGCGCAAGCTGCGCCCACCACGTGCGCTCGCGGATGAATTCGGTGTCCAGCGCGAGCAATTCGATGTCGCCCCAGCGAGCGAGGTGCTCGGCGAGGGCGGTGGGTTCGGCGATCCAATGATGCACGGCGGTCTCGTTGGCTTGCGACAGACGCGACGATAGCCTACTTTCCGGGTGGCGCCGTGCAGGCTGCTGCCTCGCGCACGGGTTTCCGTGCTCGATTCGACAACACTCAGGCGAATACGGGATATTCGGATGAAGCAGCACCGACCGCGGATCCATTGAACCAGCGAGTGCGCATGCGCGATCACCGCAGTAGCTCCATGCTGGCGTTGGCCCTGGTGATCGCGATCGTCGCCGGTTGCCATGGCGAAGCGCCGCCGCCGGCGGCGAAAGCGGCGCGGCCTGCGGTCGCCGCGAAGCATGCGCAAGCCGAACCGATCCCCGCGCAACCCATCGCGCTGCGCAGACCCGATGTCGAGCCGTTGCCGGTGCCGATCGCGGTTCCGAAAAAGAGATTCAACGAGGCGCTCAAGCAGGCGCAACAGGCGCTCGATGCCGGCAGGCTGGACGAGCGCAACGTGTCGACCGGCGGAGCGCCACCCGAGCTCAACGACACGATCGCGCCAGTGGTCCCGGCAGCGACGCTGCCCGTCGATGCGCTGGCGCTGTATCGCGGCGTGCTGACGACCGATCCGACCCATGCGGCCGCGTTGCACGGCATGGATGCGATCGTAGCGGCATTGTTCGTACGGGCGAAG
>JBBQHA010000171.1:0-6141 GCA_038323475.1 Lysobacterales bacterium | reverse complement strand
GGCGCTGCTGCCCGGCGAAGGGCATGTCGCGATCGCGATGGACGTCGGCCTGGACATGGAATACGACGTGCTGCACCACGCGATCGACGCCCAGTTCGGCGAGCTCGACGTGCTCGTGAACAACGCCGGCATCGCCAGCGGCGGGGCGATGGTCGATACCACGATGGACGAATGGCGCGAGGTGCTCGAGATCAACCTGCTCGGCGTCGTGCGTGGTTGCAGGGCGTTCCTGCCGGGCATGCTCGAACGCAAACGTGGCCGCATCCTCAACACCGCGTCGTTCGCCGGGCTTGCGGGAGCGCCGTCGATCATGAGCTACGGCGTGTCCAAGGCCGCCGTGGTCGCGCTGTCGGAACAGTTGCGCGCGGAACTGCACGGCACCGGCGTCAGCGTTTCGGTCGCATGCCCGTCGTTCTTCCAGACCAACCTGCTGCAGAACTGGCGCGGCACCGACCGCATGAAAGGCGTGGCCGGGAAGATGATGGCCGGCGGCAAGGACAGCATCGACTCGGTCGCCGACAAGGTGTTCGCGGCGACCGAGCGCGGCGAATTCCTGATCCTGCCCACGCGCAGCGAACCGATGCGCTGGCGCATCAAGCGGCTGTTCCCGGAACTGTATTTCCGCAAGCTCGTGCGCGCCGTCGCCGCGATGGGCGGGAAGAAGCCATGACCGGCGCGTGGATGATCTACGGCGCGAACGGCTATACCGGGCGCCTGATCGCGATCGAAGCGAAGCAGCGCGGACTGACGCCGGTGCTCGCCGGGCGCGGCGACTCGGTGGCGCAGCTCGCCCGCGAACTCGGCCTCGAACACCGCGTGTTCGACCTGTCCGATGCGGCCGCGGTGCGCCTGCAGCTCGACGGCATCGGCCTGGTGCTGCATTGCGCCGGCCCGTTCTCGGCGACCTGCGCACCGATGCTCGAAGGTTGCCTCGAGGCCGGTGCGCACTACCTCGACATCACCGGCGAAATCGACGTGTTCGCGCATTGCCATGCGCAGGACGGGCGCGCGACCGAGCGCGGCATCGTCGTGCTGCCCGGCACTGGTTTCGACGTGGTGCCGACCGATTGCCTGTCGGCGATGCTCAAACGGGACCTGCCGGATGCGACCCAGCTCGTGCTGGCGTTCGAGGCCGGCGGCGGCCCGAGCCCCGGTACCGCGAAAACCAGCGTCGAAGGGCTCGGCAACGGCGGCCGCGCGCGCATCGACGGCAAGCTTGTGCGCGTGCCGCTGGCGTGGAAGTCGCGCGATTTCCTGCGGGATGGCCAGTCGCGCAGCGCGATGACGATCCCGTGGGGCGACGTCTACACGGCGTTCGTGACCACCGGCATCCCGAACATCGAGGTGTACATGGCGGTGTCGCCGAAGACGATCGCGAACGTGCGCCGGATGCGCCTGCTCGGGCCGCTGCTGCGCACGTCGTTCGTGCAGGGTTTCATGAAGCGCCGCGTCGAAAAGTCGGTGCGCGGACCGAGCGACGCGACGCGGGAAGCTTCGGTCACCCACGTCTGGGGCGAGGTGCGCAATGCGGCGGGCAAGCAAGCGAAGCGGCAGCTGGTCACGCCGAACGGCTACGCGCTGACGGTCACCGCATCGCTCGGCATCGTCGAACGCCTGCTGCAGGGCGAGGCGCCATCCGGCTATCGCACGCCGTCGCAGTTGATGGGCGCGGACTATGTGCTGTCGCTGCCGGGCGTGCGCCTGGCCTGAGGCCTGCGATGCGCGAAGGCATCCAGGATCGACCGCCGTCGCCCGGCTTATCAAGCCTGCCGATTGGGGGCATAGTGGGCGTAGCGATCTCATGGAGAAGGCAGATGGCGGCCCATGGGTCGCTGTCGGCGCATTGACATGGACGACCAGGCGCGACGCTTCGGAATGGGTGCATGAAGGACGCTGCGGGCGCCCGCGATGCGACGCAGCCAGGCGGATCGATTCCGACCGGACCGCGCAGCCTGGTATTCATCGGGCTGTGGCTGTCGTTGTCGTTGCCGATCCTGTTCGCGGTATTGCTCTGGTACGACCTCAGCCGTGAGAACGACGCATCGGCCGAGCACGCCGACGTCGTCGCGCAATCCATCCAGCGGCAACTGGGCGAACGGCTGGAATGGCTCGCGAGCGCGATGCGCGAGGCGGCGGAGGATGCCGCTTCACCGGCGCCGGCCGCCCACCCGAAACGCGCGGTGGCCGATGGACATGGAGCGATCCTCGGTGGCCTCGTGCTCCTGCGTACCGGCCAGGGCGGCGATGGGCGCGGGCAGGACATCCAAGGCCGCCCCGCCGACGCCAGCTGGCTGCCGCCGCCGGACCCGGACGCGCGTCCGTCCGGCCTGACCATCGGCGTCCCCGTCCGCATCGCGCCGGACACCCGCCTGGTCGTGCCAGTGGCGTGGGACGGCCTGCCAGGCTGGCGCGTGGGTGCACGTATCGACAGCGACTGGTTCGCCGGCATGTTGACGGGGTACCCGCTCGGCGACGGCGGGGTACTCAACCTCGTGCACACCGACCACGTCCTGCTCGCGCGATCGATGGACAACCAGCGCTACGCGGGGACGCGGGTGCAGCACGCCAAGCTGTTCGACAGCCCGCTGCGCGAGCAGGCATCCGGGCGGTTCATCGAAACCAGTCCGTTCGACGGCATCGAACGCCAGTTCGTGTTCCATCGGATCCCGCATTCGCCGGTGATCGTCGTCGTCGGCATCGCGCGCAGCCACATCCTGGAGCTGTGGTGGCGATTTGCGGTGATCAGCTTCAGCACCGCACTGCTGCTTGCCGCGCTCTGGTTCTGGGTGAGCCGGGCGTTCGCGCGCAGCCACGCGCGGCAGGCACAGCTGTTCGCCGCATTGAGCGAACAATCGCTGCGTGGCGAGGAAGCGCGGCGCATCGCCAAGCTCGGCGACTGGACCTGGAACCTCGAAACCGGCGAGGTGACGTGGTCGCCGGAAATCTTCGCGATCTGCGGCGTGCCGCCGCGCGATGACCCGCTGCGGATCGAGGAAATTCCGGATTACATGCACCCCGACGATCGCGAGCGCATGCGCGGCTACATGGCCCGCGGGCTCGGCGGCGGACCATTGGACGAGACCCAGTACCGGATCGTGCGCCCGGACGGCAGCGTGCGCTGGGTGTATGCGCGCGCCGAGTGGGCCGATCGCCGGCCCGGACAGCGGATGCTGCGCGGCATCCAGCAGGACATCACCGAGCTGGTCGAGGTGCGCGACCAGTTGCGCAAGGCGCAGGACGAATACCGTTTCCTGTTCGACCACAATCCGCTGCCGATGTGGGTGTTCGACCGCGCATCGCTGCGCTTCCTCGCGGTCAACGACGCCGCGCTCCAAAGCTACGGCTATTCGCGCCAGGAATTGCTGGCCATCACCGTGCTCGACATCCGTCCTGCCGAAGACGCGCCTGCGGTCGTGGCGATCGCGCAACTCGGCCAGGACGAGCGGTTGCAGGGGCAGGTCTGGACGCACCTGCGCAAGGACGGCAGCCGCCTGCGCGCGGCCATCCACACCCGCGACATCCTGTTCGACGAGCGTCCCGCGCGGCTGGTGCTGGCTCTGGACGTGACTGAACGCGAACGCAGCGAGCAGCGCTTCAAGCTCGTCGCGCGCGCGACCAGCGATGCGATCTGGGACTGGGACCTGCAGACCGACGCGACCTGGCGCAGCGACAACGCCTACGCGCTGTTCGGCTACGGGCGCAACGAGATCGGCACGACCCTGGAAGTGCTGGGCGCGCTGCTGCATCCGGACGACCGCGCGCGGGTCAGGGCCAGCCTCAATGAGGCGATCGCATCCGACCGCAGCGACTGGGAGGACACGTATCGCCTGCGGCGCAAGGACGGCAGCTACGCCGAAGTGCTCGATCGCGCGCTGTTGCTGCGCGATGCGCACGGACGCGGGATCCGCATGGTCGGGGGCATGCTCGACGTCACCCAGAAACACCGCGACGAAGCCGACCTGCGCCTGTTCCGGCGGGCGGTGGAATCGGCCGACAACAGCATCCTGATCGCCGACGCACGCGACCCGGACCTGCCTGCGGTCCATGTCAACCGCGCGTTCGAGAAGATGAGCGGTTACAGCGCCGCGGAAATCATCGGCACCCGTTGCCGGTTCCTCGACGAGAACGACAGCGACGACCCCGGATTCGCGGCGATCCACCAGGCCCTCGGCGAGCAGCGCGAAACCCGCGCGCTGCTGCGCGACACCCGCAAGGACGGCGAGCATTTCTGGAACGATTTCCACCTCGCGCCGGTGCGCGACGCCGCCGGCGAACTGACCCACTACGTGAGCATCCAGTCGGATGTCAGCGAACGCCAGCAGATCCTCGAACAGCTCGCCTATCGCGCCACCTACGACGAACTGACCGGACTGCCGAACCGCCAACTGCTGTTCGACCGCCTGCAACAGGGCATCCGCAACGCCGACCTCAACGGGCGCGGCGTCGGCGTGCTGTTCGTGGACCTCGACGAGTTCAAGTTGATCAACGACAGCATGGGCCACAGCGCGGGCGACGAGGTCTTGCGCACGGTCTCGCGGCGCTTCGAGAAAGCGGTTCGCAGCCCGGACACGCTCGGCCGTTTCGGCGGCGACGAATTCGTTGTGATCCTGACTGAGCAGATCGACGAGGACGGCGTCGGTCGCGTGATCGAGCGCATCAGCGCCGCGCTCGCGCAACCGGTGGACATCGGCGGGGCGCCGCATTACGTCACCGCGAGCATCGGCTATTGCCGCTATCCGGACGCGGGCATGGACGCCGAGACCCTGCTCAAGAAAGCCGATCTCGCGATGTACCAGGCCAAGCAGCAGGGGCGCAATCGCGCAGTCGCCTACCACGCGGATTTCGACGCCGACATCAACGAGCGGCTGCACCTGGTCTCGGCCTTGCGCGATGCGCTGCAGCGCGAGGAATTCCTGCTGGTGTTCCAGCCGTTGTTCGGACGCGACGGCGTCGCGGTCGGGCTGGAAGCATTGCTGCGCTGGCAGCGCCCGGAACGCGGCCAGATCGCCCCCGAGCAGTTCATCGGCGTGTGCGAGGACAGCGGTCTGATCGTGCTGGTCGGGCGCTGGGTGCTCAACGAAGCGGCCCGCCACTATGCGCAACTGGCTGCGGCGGGATTCGGCCACCTGCGCATCGCGGTGAACGTTTCTGCGGTGCAGTTCCAGCAGAGCCTGTACGACGATGTGCGCAGCGCGATGGAGACCCATGCGCTGCCGAAAGGCGTGCTCGAACTCGAGCTGACCGAGAGCGTCATCATGGTCACGCCGGAAACCGCGATCGCCACCATGCGACAGCTCGATGCGCTCGGCGTGAGCATCGCGGTCGACGATTTCGGCACCGGCTATTCGTCGCTGGCCTACCTGAAGCGGTTGCCGATCGACCGGCTGAAAATCGATCGCTCGTTCGTGAGCGACCTCGGCCGCGACAAGGACGACGAAGCGATCTGCGCATCGATCATCCAGCTCGCGCGCAGCCTCGGCCTGGGCACGGTCGCCGAGGGCGTGGAAACCGCGCAGCAACTGGAATGGCTGCAGGCGCGCGGCTGCGACGAGATGCAGGGTTTCCTGCTCGGCCGTCCGTTGCCGTTCGCCGAAGCGCTGGCCGCTTTGGCGAAGGGATCGGCGTAAAGCGACGCATCGAGCGTGCGTCGCGCGATCGCCGGAGAGTGGCGGGCAGAGAATCTGCTCCCTGCTAGTCCGCGAAGAATGCCTCGGCGTGCGCCGCCGTCGCCGGCCGTCCCAGATGGTAGCCCTGCAATTCGTCGCAGCCGATCTCGGTCAGGAAGTTGGCCTGCGCCGCGGTCTCGACGCCTTCGGCCGCGACGAGCATGCGCAACTGGTGGGCCATCGCGACGATCGTGCGCGCGATCGTCGCGTCGTCGGCATCTCCGGGCAGCCCGCGCACGAAACTCTGGTCGATCTTCAGCTTGTCGATCGGGAATTGCTTGAGGTAGGCCAGCGACGAATAGCCGGTGCCGAAATCGTCGAGCGAGAGCGTCGTTCCCAGCGCCTTGAGTTCGGCCAGCGTTGCCTGCACGCGCACGATGTTTTCCATCAGCGAACTCTCGGTCAGCTCGATGTCCAGCGCCTCGGGCGGCACGCCGTGCCGCTGCAGCGCATCGCGGACCTGGTCGACCAGGCC
>JBBQHA010000170.1:0-6211 GCA_038323475.1 Lysobacterales bacterium | reverse complement strand
TCGACCGCAGCGAGGATTTCCACGCGCTTGATCGAGTCGATGCCGAGGTCGCCTTCGAGGTCCATGCCGAGGTTGAGCATGTCGACCGGATAGCCGGTCTTCTCGGCGACGATCTGCAGCATCAAGGTCGTGAGGTCGAATGCGGGGGCGGCGACGGTCGTTGCGGTTCCCGCGGCGGCAATCGGTGCCGGCGCGGCAGGCGTAGCGGATTGCTGGCCCTGCAGGTAATCGACGATCTCGCCAAGCGTATGCAATGCGCCCATGCGGCTGCGGTCGAGCTTCGGCAAACCCTGTGCGCGTTCGTCGACCGCAGCGAGGATTTCCACGCGCTTGATCGAGTCGATGCCGAGGTCGCCTTCGAGGTCCATGCCGAGGTTGAGCATGTCGACCGGATAGCCGGTCTTCTCGGCAACGATCCGCAGCATCAAGGTCGTGAGGTCGATGACGGGCGCCATCGGCACAGCAGGTGGACGCGACGGTTCGACCGTTGCCGTTCCAGTCGCCGCGGCTGGCGGCGCTGCCATCGGAATGACGGGCCTCGCCGTCGGGGCAGGCGACGGCATCGCGGCGGCCGCAGCGAATGTTGGAGCAATGGGCATCGCGATCGTCGGGCTCGATGCGGCGACGGGACGCATTGCGGATGGCGAAGGAACCTGTCCGCCGACCATCGCTGCCAGGCCCGACAGCGCCGACTCGGTGACCTGCAGGTAGGCCGCATGGCTTTCGAACATCGAGCGCTGGAACGCCATGTGCGTGTCGGCGAGTTGCCGCTGGCTATCCTGGAATGCGTGCAACCATGCGTCGGATGCGGCGAACTGCGGTTGCATATCGGCGTTGTGCGGCATCGATGTCGCTTCCGGGGGTGCGGCTGGAACTGGGCTTGGATTCACAGGCATCTCGATGTGCGCTGCAGAAAAGACCGCGCGCGGGGGATTCGGGCGAGGCAAAGCATCCTTCCCGCCGACTGGAGGGTAGGGCTTGCCGACATTGCTGCCGTCGATCGGAGTCAGCGGGCGTCCGTGGGTTGGTGCGATCGCTGGTTCGCGTTCGGATGCGAACAGGCGATCAAGCCGCAGGTCGACGCCAAGTGCGGTCAGGCGTGCGAGCGCGAGCAGCAGCGACTCGACGCCATCCTTGTTCTTGCGATCCAGGCTGATCACGTCGTGCGGGCGGTCGCCGAGGATCGCGCCGACCAGTCCGGTCAGCACCGCGCCCGGACCCACCTCGAGGAAGGTGCGCGCACCGGCCGCATGCATCGCCTCGATCATCTCGACGAAGCGCACCGGCTGCGCGATCTGCGCCGCGAGTTCGCTGCGCAATGCATGCGGCGCCGTCGGATACGGCGCGGCGCCCGCATTGCCGAATACCGGCAGCTTCGGCTTTGCGAAATCGATGCCGGACAGGTATTCGGCGAACGGCTTGCAGCACCCCGCGACCACGCGCGAATGGAAACCGCTGGCGACAGCCAAGCGACGGAACGCGATGCGTTGTTCGGTCAGCTTTGCTTCGAAATCGACGATCGCCTGCAACGTGCCCGACACCACGACCTGTTGCGGCGCATTGTGGTTGGCGACGACGACGGACGCGCCGAGGCGCACGATCAGTTCGCGCACCTGTTCGACCGGCATCGCCAGCGCGGTCATCGCGCCAGGCATCGCGGAAGCGTCCGCCATCAATTCGCCGCGCTTGCGCGCAACCTGCAGCAAGTCGGTTTCGGACAACACGCCCGCCGCATGCAGGGCGACGAGTTCGCCGAAACTGTGCCCGCCGACCATATCGGCGCGGATGCCGCAGTCGTCGAGCACGGCCAGCATCGACAGTGACGTCGCGCCGATCGCCGGCTGCGCCCATTGCGTCGCGGTCAGGCGCGCGCTGTCCTGTCCTGCGGCTTCGGCCGTGAACGTGGGGCGCGGAAACACGACGTCGTGCAGGCTGGTTTCGGGGTCGAACGGGATGTCGGCGGCGCGATCCCATGCTGCGCGAGCCAGCGGGAAATGCACCGCGAGATCCGAACCCATGGCCAGGAGCTGGCTGCCCTGCCCGGGGAACAGCATTGCGAGTGCTCCGCTCGTGGCGCCGAAACCGTAGGCGCTGCCGTCGGGCAATACGAAAGCCTCGCCGGGGGCGCTGTCGATGCGCTGCGCGGCGGCGAGCAGTCGCGCCTGCAGTTGCGGCAGGTCGCTCGCGACGATCGCGAGGCGCGCTGTCGCGCCGGTCCTGAACGCGCGCTGGCCCTCACGCGCAAGCCGTGTGAGCGTGGCGTTTCCGGCGGCCATTTCGCGGGCCTGTCGGACGAGTGCAGCGCTGTCGTCGGCCGCCAGCACGACGAGATCGTGGCGATGGCCGGACAGGCGTTCGGCGCAGGGTGCCGCGCCCTGGTATTCCTCGAGCGCCACATGGAAATTGGAGCCGCCGAAACCGAACGCACTGACCGAGGCACGGCGCGGATGCGCGCTTTTGCGGATCCATGGGCGCGTGCGCGTGTTGAGGTAGAACGGACTCTGTTCGACGTCGAGCTTCGGATTCGGAGCATCGATCTTGATGCTCGGCGGCAGCACTTTGTGGTGCAGCGCCATCACCGCCTTGAACAATCCTGCAGCGCCGGCCGCGGCCTTGGTGTGGCCGATCTGGCTCTTCACCGAGCCGAGCGCGCACCATTGTTTGCGCTGGGTGTCGCCGGCATCGAAGACTTGTCGCAAGCCCTCGAACTCGGCGACGTCGCCGGCCTTGGTACCGGTCCCATGCGCTTCGACGAGCTCGACGGTTTCCGGGCCGTACCCGGCGATGTCGTAGGCGCGACGCAGCGCTTTCGCCTGGCCTTCCGGAACCGGCGCGTAAACGCTTTTGGAACGACCGTCGGACGAGGTGCCGATGCCGCGGATCACCGCATAGATGCGATCGCCATCGCGCTCGGCATCGGCCAGGCGCTTGAGCGCCATCATGCCGAGTCCTTCCCCGAGCATGGTGCCGTCGGCCTTGTCGCTGAAGGGCCGGCAATCGCCGGTCGGCGACAGCGCTGGCGTCTTCGAGAAGCACATGTACATGAAGATGTCGTTGAGCGTGTCGACGCCGCCCGAAATCACCAGGTCGCTGTTGCCAAGCTGCAATTCGCTGATCGCCATCGCCATCGCGCTCAACGCGGACGCGCACGCGGCGTCGGTCACGCAATTGGTGCCGCCGAGGTTGAGCCGGTTGGCGATCCGTCCTGCGACGACGTTGCCGAGCAATCCCGGGAAACTCGATTCCTGCCACGGCACGTAGTTCGCCGCGATGCGTTCGCACGCGGCCTGCACCTCGTCCTCGGGCAGGCCCGACTCGCGCAGCGCCTTCACCCACACCGGGCGCTGCAGGCGCGAGACCATCGAGAACAGCAATTCCTGCGCGCTGGTGACGCCGAGGATCACCG
The DNA here is from genome assembly GCA_038323475.1 of Lysobacterales bacterium. Taxonomy (GTDB): domain Bacteria; phylum Pseudomonadota; class Gammaproteobacteria; order Xanthomonadales; family Xanthomonadaceae; genus SZAS-103. The sequence continues at coordinate 2,805 of JBBQHA010000170.1, read as the reverse complement.
AGATGCGCGAGCGGTCGATGCTCTCGAACTGTTCGCGCGCGGCATCCTGCAGCACCGTCTGCGCGAGGATCAGCGCGAGCAGCTGCGACGTATCCGTCGCCGGCATCGTCGAGGGCGGCACGCCGAAACCGAGCGCATCGAAGCCGACTGGATCGAGGAAGCCGCCGCGCTTCGCGTAGGTCTTGTCGGGCGCTGAGGGATCGGGGTCGTAATAGTCGTCGATCAGCCAGTGGCTCGCGGGCACATCGGTGATCAGGTCGCGGCCTTCGAGGATGTCGCGCCAGAAGCCGGTCGCATCGGTCGACCCTGGAAACAGCGCACTGACGCCGACGATGGCGATGGGCTGCCGGTTGGGATTGCTGCTCATGTTTTGCTCGATGGCGCTCGCGCGCACGTTCGGATTCGATGCGGATGCATCATGGGAATTCATGCCAGTGGCCTCGGCCGGAAATCGAAACCGGAAGCCGGAATCGCGAGGCCGAAACTGCGCAACTGCTGCGCACGCGTGATGAGCGCAGCGCCTTCCATCAGGTTGCGCGCGACCTGCACGACGCCACGGTTCGCCGGCGCTTCGAGGAAACTGCCGCGCGTCCATGTGTTGAATGCGCCCATCGCCGGACCGCACCAGATCTGGAAATCGGCGGCGCGCTCGTCCACGCCGTCGATCGCCCAGCGGCTGGACAGGCCGAGGTAGGCGCGGAAGACCAGCGCCATGCGGTGCTTGGGATCGCGTTCTGCGCGTTCGACTTGCGCGGGATCGCGGCCCATCCAGAATGCGCGCGTTGATTGCCAGGCCTGGCCGAAGTCGGCGCGCAGGATGTCGCGCTCGACCTTTTCGCGATCGCTCGCTGGAATCGCGTCGAGCGACGGCCACGCGCGATACAACTCGTACAACTTGCGGGCGCGTACCGCGAACAGGCTGCCGCGGCGCAGCACCTGCACATCCACGCCCATCTCGAACATGTCAGCTGCGGGCGCCATGATCACGTCGGCCATTTCGGCCTGCGCAAGCATCGCTCGGCCACGTTCGCCAAGGCCGCTCTCGACGCAGGCCTGGTTGATCGAACCGGTCTGCACATACGCCGCGCCGAGCGCGAACGCCGCCGCGATCGCCGATGGCGTGCCGAGGCCGCCGGCTGCACCGATCCTGATCGGCCGCACATAGCCGCGTGCGCTCGCGATCTGGTCGCGCAGGCTGGCGATGGTCGGGAGCAGGGCAGTCAGTGGGCGATTGTCGGTGTGCCCGCCGGAATCGGCTTCGACCGTGATGTCTTCGGCCAGCGGGAGCTGCGCGGCGAGTTCCGCTTCGGCGGCCGTCAATTGGCCGCGCTCGACCAGCGCCGCCAGCAATTCGGCCGGCGGTGGTTCAAGGAAATGTCGAGCGACTTCCGCGCGCGAGATCTTGGCGAACAGCCGATTGCGCCGCAGGATGTTGCCCGACGCATCTCGGCTCAGTCCGGTCGCGGCGTAACGCACCACGGCCGGCGTGAGCGCCATGTAGGCCGATGCTTCGACACAGCGCACGCCGCGCTCCAGGTAAAGCGCGGCGATGGCGTTTTCCAGCGCGGGTTCGGCCGGGCTATGGATGAGGTTGGAGCCCCAGGACACATTCGTCAGGCCGAGTTCACGTTGCAGCTGGTCGAGCGCCGTTTCCACCCGGCCCGGCGACAATCCCGCGGCGCCAAAAAAACCGAGGAAGCCATGGCGGGACAGCTCTGACACCATGGCCACGGTCGCGATGCCATTGGCCATCGCCCCCGCCACGTACGGAAACCGCAGGCCGTGGACTTCGGCAAACGAGCGATCGCCCAGCCATTCCGGATACAGGGGCGGCAAGGTGGCGAGCGCCGGCCAGGCATCAGGGCTGGCGTGAGCTAGCCACTCCCCGTCCCGTCCCAGGCCCAGTCGGCCGTCGCGCTCGTCGCGAATCACATGCTGGGTAGCGCGTACGTCCGCGCACGCATCAGCCAGCGCAGCGGCGGAAAATGCGGGCGCAGACGCGCCAGCACGCCAGTAGCGGGCGGCTGGTTCAGGTTGACGAAGCAAGGTGGCGGAGGAATTTGGCACTGAGTGGCATTTTTTTCCGGGTCGCAGTTATATCCTTGCGCCCGTGAAAAAGCCATCACTGCCTCTGCGAGAACGAAAAAAAGTTGCGACCCGGCGCGCACTGCTCACGGCGGCCAATCGCCGCTTCCACCGCACCGGCTTCGAGACCACCACGATTGACGAGGTCTGCCAGGATGTGGGCGTCAGCCGGCGGACGTTCTTCCGCTATTTCCCGGACAAGGAATCCCTGGCCTTTCCGCACCGACACGAGCGGCTGGAGCACTTTGTCGCGTTGCTCGGCAGCGCCCCCGCCAGCGAAAGCCCGGTCACCAGCCTTCGGCGCATTGCCCAGGTGTTCGCCAAGGAATACATGCAGAACCGCGACTCCCTGGTCGCCCAGCAACGCTTGATCCAGACCGCACCGGCACTTCTGGCGCGCGAGAACGAAATCGACCGTGATTGGGAAACTGGAATGGCGCAGGCGTTTCGCGCCCGGGTGGGTGTTGGCCGCGAGGCCGAGTTGCACGCCCGCGTCCTCGCGGGCGCGGCCATCGGCGTGATCCGCGCCACCATGCGCTATTGGTTTGCGTCCGGCGGCAAAGCCGACCTTGCCCGACTTGGCGACGAGGCCCTGGATCGACTGGAACGCGGTTTTCGCGTGGCCTGAGCGTCGAACCTCAATCGAACTGCCGAAAGGCGGCCAGAGTGAACTCGCGTTTGAAACGAAAATTCACTCGGGCCCGAATGGCACTTAATTAG
>JBBQHA010000169.1:0-6230 GCA_038323475.1 Lysobacterales bacterium | reverse complement strand
AACCCCGACCCTGCTCGCACTGCGCCGCACCCTGTGGCAACTCGCGATCCTCGGCATCGCGGCCGCTGCGCTGCTTGCGCGGATCGTTCCGCAGTCCGGTGCGGCCGCAGTGTGGTGCGCCCTGGTTCCATTGAGCGCACTGGCGATGCATTTCCGCTATGCATTGCTGGGCCTGCTGCTGTCGCACCGGCATGCATCGGCCGGTCGGGAAGCGCCCCGCCGCATCCAACGCCCGCAAGCGCGGCGCGCCCGCAGCGACGGCAATCCGGCAAGCAAGCGTCGGCTGACGCGTGCGCGCCTGTTGCACCAGGCACAGTTGGGCAGCTGAAGCTGCTGGCGCGTTGACCTGCACGAGGAGAGCCCTCCGACGGCGCTCAGGACAGGCCTGTCGCCGTGGCGTGCTAGCGTTGCCGCTGGCATCGAAAGGGCGTGCCATGTGGCAAGCGATGATCGCCTGGCGGGTCCTGGCGCTGATGGCTGCGCTGCCCGCATCAGCAGGAACACGGCACATGAATGAACCAAACGCGACACATGGGGCGGCGCTGCCGGACCCGGCCGATCCGTACCTCTGGCTCGAAGACGTCACCGCGCTGACGTCGCTGGACTGGGTACGCGCGCGTAATGTGGTCACCGTCGAGCAGCTCGAATCCGACCAGGAGTTCGCACCCCTGCACGCGGGCATCCTCGAAGTGCTCGACTCCGATGCGCGCATCCCGATGGTCGACAAGCTGGGCGCGCATTACTACAACTTCTGGAAGGACCAGCAGCACGAACGCGGCATCTGGCGGCGCACCACGCTCGACGAATACCGCAAGCCCGAGCCAGCCTGGGAAACCGTGCTGGACCTCGATGCGCTGAATGCAGCCGAACACGCGAACTGGGTCTGGCACGGTGTCGATTGCCTGAAGCCGCAGGATCCGCAGGAACCGTGGCGGCATTGCCTGGTCGCGCTGTCGCGCGGCGGTTCCGATGCGGACGTCACCCGCGAGTTCGACCTCACGACGAAGCAGTTCGTCGCGGATGGCTTCCAGCGCCCCGAAGCGAAGGGGCGCTTGAGCTGGAAGGACGTGGACACGGTTTATGTCGGCACCGATTTCGGCCCCGGCAGAATGACGTCGTCGGGCTATCCGCGCATCGCGAAGGAATGGAAGCGCGGCACGCCGATGGAAGCGGCAATCGTCGTATACGAAGGGACGGCGGACGATGTCGCGGTCACCGCGTTTCGCGACCACAGCCGCGGGTACGTGCGCGATTTCGTGAGCCGGACGCTGACGTTCTACAGCGATGAACTGTATGTGCGCGGCGCCGACGGGAAGCTTGCGAAGATCGATGTACCCGACAGCGCGAAGAAGTCCGTGCATCACGACTGGCTGCTGGTCGAATTGCGCGATCCGTGGACGGTGGGCGACAGGACGTGGCCGGCAGGTGCGCTCATCGCGAGGTCTTTCGACGAAGTCACGCAGGGCAAGCATATCCAGGGATTCGAGCCGTTGTTCTTGCCGACGGCGACGACATCGCTGGAAGGCTACAGCCGGACGAAAAACCATCTGCTGTTGAATGTCCTCGACAATGTGAAGAGCCGGATCCGCGTGCTGACGCATGTCGAAGGAAGCGCCCTGGCCGGCCAATGGCAAGCGACCGATCTCGTCGGATCGCCGGTCATTGGCACCGTCAGCGTCGCTGCAGTCGACGACGAGGAATCGGACGCCTACTTCATGACCGCGACCGACTACCTCACGCCGACCACTCTGTATCTCGGCGAGGTCGGCCAGGAACCCGAGGTCGTGAAGTCCACGCCCGCATTCTTCGATGCGGCGGAGCTGGAGATCAGCCAGCATTTCGCGACATCGAAGGACGGCACCCAGGTTCCGTATTTCATGGTTGCGAAGCAGGGCCTCTCGCTCGACGGCAGCCATCCGGCCCTGCTGTACGGTTACGGCGGTTTCGAGGTGTCGCTGACGCCCGGTTACAGCGGTGGTGTCGGCCGTTCATGGCTGACCGAGGACGGCAAGGCATCTGACAATGTCTACGCCGTCGCCAACATCCGCGGCGGCGGCGAATTCGGCCCGCGCTGGCACCAGGCCGCGCTGCGCGAGAACCGCCACCGCGCGTACCAGGATTTCGCCGCGGTTGCCGAAGACCTGATCGCGCGCAAGGTCACGTCGCCAAAGCACCTCGGCATCATGGGCGGCAGCAACGGTGGCCTGTTGATGGGCAACATGCTCACGCTGTATCCGCAGCTGTTCGGCGCGGTCGTCTGCCAGGTGCCGCTGCTCGACATGAAACGCTACAGCCACCTGCTCGCGGGCGCTTCGTGGATGGCCGAATACGGCGACCCGGACACCGTCGACTGGGAGTTCATCAAGGCGTTCTCGCCGTACCAGAACGTGAGCAAGGAGGCAGCCTATCCACCGGTGCTGTTCATGACCTCGACCCGCGACGACCGCGTGCACCCGGGCCACGCGCGCAAGATGATGGCGCGCATGCTCGAACAGGGCCATGACGTGTCGTATTACGAGAACATCGAGGGTGGTCACGGCGGTGCGGCCGACAACCGCCAACTCGCGACGATGTCGGCGCTCGCCTGGGTCTTCCTCAAACAGAAACTGGCCGGGAGAAAGCCTACCAGCCCGCTGCGGTGAGCTTCTCCCTGGTCGCGTCGTCGGCCGGCTTGGCGACAAGGCCGCCGCGCGTGTTGAGGAACAGGTTGAAGTTGCCGCCGTCGACCATCGGCAGGTACGCGCCGCTGCCGTAATCGGCGTCGACGAACGGAAGCAGATTCGGGAACCGGTGCTTGAGCGTCCACACGTCGAACAGTGCGGCGTCGTTCAGCGCCTGCACGCTGCGCGTGGATGCGCGCTCCTGGTCGATGTCGCGATAACGTCCGCCGATGCGTTCGAGCTGGTACAACGGCGGGAAGCCGGCGAGTTGCGCGGGCACTTTCCAGCGGATCACCCGCGCATCCACTTCCCACTGGTCGCCATGCAGTTCCACGGTGCGCGGGTTTCCCGCGACCGGCGCGAAGACGACCTGGAAGTCCTGCGGCCCGAGCTGCTTCATCGACAAATGCGCCACCGCCACATCGTTGGCGATCCGCAGGTAATCGTGCAGCACCAGGGCGAGCCCGCCGATCGCGAGCGCCAGCAGCAGGGTCAGCGCGCCGAACGCGCCGCGCAGGAGACGACCGGCCCCGCGTGTGCGCCGGCTGCCAAGGAACAGCAGCCATGCGATCAACAGCAGCAACAAGGCGGGGACCAGCAGGATGACGCTGGGGTTGAACTGGCTCAATGGCATGGCATTCCTTGCCCGTGACAGCGGATCGACAACCCGGACGATACACCCGTGGACGACTTATACTGCGGGCCATGAAAACGACCCTGCGTGTCCTGCTGATCGCCGCCCTGCTGGCGCTCGCCGCCTGCGGCAACAAGGGCGGCCTGGTGTTGCCGGACAAGCCCGCCGCCAGCGCCGGATGAGCGCGACCGTGGTCGCTCCAGCGCACCCTGCGCCCGCGCCATTCGCGGATCCTCGTGCAGCGGCGGACGGCCTGCGTTTCACCAAGATGCACGGCGCCGGCAACGACTTCGTGATGCTGGACCTGCGCGCGGGAGTGGCCGCGCCCGACCGTGCGACCTTGCGCCTGCTCGCCGATCGGCGTCACGGCGTCGGCTGCGACCAGGTGATCGGCATCCGCGATTCCGCCAATCCTGCCCGCGTCGCCGAGTACGTCATCTGGAACGCCGACGGCACGCTCGCCCAGCAGTGCGGCAATGGCGCGCGTTGCGTGGCCGCGTGGCTGCGCAAGCAACGGGTGGCGATCGGTGAAGCATTCATGCTCGACAGCCCGGCCGGCCCGGTTGCGGTGCATGCGCATGCGGACGACGATTTCACCCTCGAACTGAGCGTGCCCGACTTCGCGCCCGCGCGCGTCCCACTCGCGATCGCCACCGAACAACCCGATTACTGGCTCGACGTGCACGACGTGCACGACGTGCCGGTGCGCTTCGGCGCAGTGTCGATGGGCAACCCGCACGCATTGGTTGAAGTCCTCGATATCGCCAACGCGCCGGTGCACAAGCTCGGCGCGGCGATGCAGGCGTTGCGGGAATTTCCCGAAAGCGTCAACGTCGGCTTCGCCCAGGTGCTCGCGCCGGATCGCATCGCACTGCGCGTGTACGAGCGTGGCGTCGGCGAAACCCTGGCCTGCGGCAGCGGCGCCTGCGCGGCGGTCGCGATCCTCGTCCGGCAGGGCCGCGTGGGCCGCGATGTCGCGGTCGAACTTCCCGGTGGCACACTGCGCATCGCATGGCCGCGCGACGACGCGCCTGTCAGCATGCGCGGCCCGGCCGCATTCGTCTTCGAAGGAGAGTGGAACCCATGAGCGATACCCTGCACGACACGATCGGTTCCACCGAAGTCGCCGCGTTCCTGCGCCGCAATCCGCGCTTCCTCAACGAATATCCCGACCTCGCGCTCGGTCTGGTGCTGCCGCGCGAAGAGGGTCGCGCGACCTCGCTCGCGAGCTACCAGCTGGACGTGTTGCGCGACAAGAACCGCGAACTCAACAAGCGCCTGCAGGAACTCTTCCAGGTCGCACAGGAGAACGAGCGGCTGACCGTGCGCACGCACCAGCTCACCCTCGCGCTGATGCGCGCGCGCGACGCGGCGGAAACGCTGAAGTCGATGGTCGCGAGCCTCACCGAGGATTTCCAGGGCGAGCTCGTGCGCGTGCTGCTGCATGCGCCGGTCGCCGGACTCGACGGCGCGGATTGGCTGCAGGTGCTGCCGCGCGATGCGGCGCTGCTGACGCCGTTCGCGGACTTCTTCGCCAATGGCGAGCCGCTGTGCGGACGCCTGCAGCAGGACAAGCTCGACGTGCTGTTCGGTGCGCGCGTGCACGAAGTGCAGTCCTGCGCATTGCTGCCGCTCGGCGAGCGCGGCCTGGTCGTGGTCGGCAGCCACGATGCAAACCGTTTTTATCCGGGCATGGGCACGCTGTTCCTGCGCCTGATGGGCGACACCCTGATCGCCGCGTTGAGCCGTTACGACGACTGACGCGACCGTCATCGCCGCCATGGCCGAGGCCAGCCCGTTGCATGCCGAACGCGATGCGTTCCTCGCGCACCTGGCGGTCGAGCGTCGGATGTCGCCGCACACGCTCGACGGCTATGGTCGCGACCTCGCGGCGCTGTGCGAGTGGCTGGACGCGCGCGATGTCGTCGCATGGAACAAGCTCGACGGCGAAACCCTGCGCTCCTTCATAGCGGCCGAACATCGGCGTGGGCTGGGTGCGACGTCGCTGCAGCGGCGCCTGTCCGCGTGTCGCAGCTTCTTCGCGTGGCAGCTGCGGCGCGGCAGCTTGCTCGCGAATCCGGCGACCGGCCTGCGCGCGCCGAAAGCGCCACGCAAATTGCCCCAGGTACTCGATCCGGACGAAATGACGCGCCTGGTTGAAGTCCCGGACGCGGATGCGATCGGCAAGCGCGATCGCGCCCTGCTGGAATTGATGTATTCGTCCGGATTGCGCTTGGCCGAAGTCTGCGGGCTGCGCTGGCGCGAACTCGACCTCGTCGGCGGCATGGTGCGCGTGACCGGCAAGGGTTCGAAGATGCGGCTGGTGCCGGTCGGTCGCCATGCCTGCGCCGCGCTGATCGCGTGGCGCGAGGAGCTTGCCGGGTCGCGGCAGCACGCCGCGAACGCCGCAGCGCATGCCGATGCGGTGTTGCCGGTGTTTCCCGGGAGAAGCGGCGGCCCGATCAGCCCGCGCGCGATCCAGCTGCGGCTGCGCAAGCTCGCCCAGCAACAGGGCATCTGGAAACGCGTGCACCCGCACCTGTTGCGCCACAGCTTCGCGAGCCACGTGCTGGAGTCCTCCGGCGACCTGCGCGGCGTGCAGGAACTGCTCGGTCACGCCGACATCGCCACGACCCAGATCTACACGCACCTGGATTTCCAGCATCTCGCTAAGGTCTACGACGCCGCGCATCCGCGCGCGAAGCGCAAGCCCTGAGCTGGGTTTCCGCAATCAGGATGGACGCGTTTGCGAGCCATGTTGCAGATTGCTGCCTGAAACGAATGGATATCTGCTTTCGGCCATGATCTGCCGGTCGAACCTGTTGATCAGACCGCCGGAAAGCTGCCGCTCGCGCCTCGGTGTTGCCGCCGACGTGAAATTGAGCCAGAAGCGCTATGGCTACCGAACTACGATTGCGCCACCTCGCCGGATCCCG
>JBBQHA010000168.1:0-6233 GCA_038323475.1 Lysobacterales bacterium | reverse complement strand
CTGCGCTGGCCGTACGCGTGAAGGCCAGCATCGCCAGGGCGATCGGCGCCGGGAATGTGATCGATGCGAAAGTGTGGATGGCCTCGGAGGACTTCGCATGGTTCGCTAAGGAAGCGCCGAGCGTCTACTTCTTCGTCGGCGCGACGCCCGTGGGGCAGGACGCGGCGCTTGCGCCACCGAACCACTCGCCGAAATTCTTCCTCGATGAAGCTGCGCTTCAGGTCGGAATGCGCAGCATGCTCCAGGCAAGCATCGACTTCCTTGGAGCGAAACCATGAAAATGCACCACCGCCTGCGCTGGATCCTGTTGCTGTCGCTCCTGTTCGGCGCGTTCGCATTCGCCGCGCCACCGACCGAGCAGCAGAAGATCGACGCCCTGATCCACAGTGTCGAGACATTGCAGGGAGCGCAGTTCATCCGCAACGGCAGCGCCTACGATGGCAAGGCCGCGGCCGAACACCTGCAATACAAGCGCAGCCGCGCCGGCGACCGCATCAAGACCGCGAACGACTTCATCACCAACATCGCTTCGCATTCGTCGATGAGCGGCCTGCCGTACCAGATCCGTTATGCGGACGGCAAGACCATCGATGCGGAGGCGTATTTCCGTGCCGAGCTCAAACGCATCGAAGCGCAGCCGGCAGTGCAGGCGAAGCACTGACCGCATCATCTGCTCGTGGTGAGCCTGTCGAACCCATCCGTTCGTGGTGAGCCTGTCGAACCACAGCTGGGCGATTCAATCCCATCAGGAGCGTGGTTCGACAGGCTCACCTCGAACGCCCCTTTCTCCGGCCCTTTCTCCGATCTCTCTCCAGCCCTGTTCCAGTCCCTTTTCGCGCCTAGAACCTGCCCTGCTGGTAATCCACGAACGCCTGCATGAGTTCCTCGCGGGTGTTCATCACGAACGGGCCGTGACGGGCGACGTTCTCGCGCAGTGGGCGGCCCGCGACCAGCAGCATGCGCGCACCGCCCTCGCCCGCCGCGGCGACGAAACGGTCGCCACCGCCCAGCACCGCGAGTTCGTGCGTCGCCAACGGACGCGCGCCGTCGCCTTCCCCGATCGTCGCAGCGCCTTCGAATGCATACGCGAATGCGTTGTGCCCCGAGGGCAGCGCATATTCCCATCGCCCGCCGGCAACGAGCGCGATGTCCAGGTACAGCGGATCGGTGGCGGGCTGTTCGATCGGGCCGCGCACGTCGCCAACCGTGCCCGCGATCACTTTCACCGTGACTCCAGCAGTCGGATGCACGACCGGAATGCGATCGGGCGCGAATTCCTGGTAGCGCGGCGCGGTCATCTTGTCGCGCGCTGGCAGGTTCACCCAGAGCTGGAAACCGCGCATGCGGCCGGACTCCTGCTCGGGCATTTCCGAATGCACGAGGCCACGGCCGGCGGTCATCCACTGCACCGAACCGGGCACGAGCAGCCCTTCGTTGCCGTGGTTGTCGCGATGGCGCATGCGGCCGTCGAGCATGTACGTCACGGTCTCGAAGCCGCGGTGCGGATGGTCCGGGAAACCGCCGATGTAGTCCTCCGCGCGGTCGGTGCCGAATTCGTCGAGCAGCAGGAACGGATCGAGGTCGGGCAGTTCGCCGCCGCCGATCACACGCGTGAGCTTGACGCCCGCGCCGTCGGACGTCGCGCGTCCCCGCACCAGGCGCTGGATGCGGCTGGCGTCGCTTGCCGAATGGTTGCTCTGCATGGGTGATCCCCTCGATCGCGTCCGCGCACACTGCGCGACTCATCCACCCGATGTGCGGACCTGCGCCGGTGCGGGCAAGGGAATGCGACGGGAACGGATGGTTCTGCGGGCGCAACGGTGAAGGCCTGACCCCGAGAGCACGAAATGGCGCCAGGCGCACTACCCCGGCTGCGGGCAGCTACTGGCCGCGTCGCATATAGACGTACACCGTCGCCGGCGGCAGGTTCAGCCACGCGCGGCTGCCGCGGCGGGTGTCGAGGTCGAGGGTATCGAGGACGTCCTGCGCGACCGGGCTGGTGGGGCCGTAGGTGAACTGCACGAAACATCCCCGCGGCTGCAGGCAGGTGAAGGCTGCGGCCATGATGTCGTGCTGCAGCTGCTTCGGCATCGACAGCATGCCGAGACCGGAAAGCACCGCATCGGCGCCACCGCCGGCGGCATAACCGCTATCCGCGGAAAGACGCGCCAATTCGCGCGCATCGCCCTGCACGACATGCGCTGCGGGAAACAGCCGGTGAAGGTGCGCGTGCAACTCGGGATTCAGTTCGAGCACCATCAGGTCGCTCGCAGCGATGCCGTGCTTGACCAGTGCGGCCGTGAAGACGCCGGTCCCGCCGCCGAGTTCGATGACACGACGCGTGCCGGGCGGCAATTCCGACACCATCATGCGCGCGAGTTGCTGCCCGGATGGCGTGATGGAAGCCATCTTGATCGGGTTTTTCAGCCACTGCCGGAAGAAGGTCCAGGCATGCGTACGGTCTGTGGTCGGATTGGCTTGGTCAGTCATACGATCCGCATCATGCCCGTTCATACCTTGCGGGCGTGTTAAAGCGGCCACTCTGGCGACTGCCTGCGCTGCTGCCGCCTGCACGCACCATCCGCGGCCCCTTGGAGGCGGTCATCGACGCAGTTCCCAGCACCGATGGATGCGCTGGTTGCGCTCGAAATCGGGAGGGATCGTCTGCGCGCTGATGTCGCGGATCCGCGCCGCGCCGGCCAGCGCTTCCTCGTCCAGCCGGAAGCGACGGTAGTTGTTCGAGAAATACAGGACGCCGTCCGGCGCCAGCCGCGCAAGCGCAGCCTGCAACAGGCGCACGTGTTCGCGCTGGACATCGAAATCCTCGGCGCGCGCGGAGTTCGAGAACGTCGGCGGATCGCAGAAGATCAGGTCGTAACTGCCGCGTTCGGCCTCGAGCCATGTGAGCGCGTCGGCTTGCACGAGCCGGTGCGCATGGCCGATGCGGCCGTTGAGCGCGAGATTCGCCGCCGCCCATTCCAGGTACGTCGCCGACAGGTCGACGCTGGTCGTCTGCGCGGCCCCGCCGACCGCCGCCTGCACGCTCGCCGCGCCGGTATAGGCGAACAGGTTGAGGAAGCGCTTGCCGTTCGACTCTTTCGCCATGCGCGCGCGCAACGGACGATGGTCGAGGAACAGGCCGGTGTCGAGGTGATCGAACAGGTTCACCCGCAACCGTGCCGCACCCTCGCGCACGACCAGGAATTCGCCGTGCTGCTCCATGGCAGCGTATTTGCTGCCGCCCTTGCCGCGTGCGCGGGTCTTGATCGCGATATGTTCGCGGGGAAGCTCGAACACGTCGCTGGCCGCGCGCACGAGTTCGCCGAAGCGGCGTCGCGCATCGGCTTCTGGAATCGTCGACGGCGCCTGGTATTCCTGCACATGCAGGAAGGTGCGCGGCGCTTCGATGCCATCGGCATCTTCGGTGTACACGTCGATCGCGGCAGCGTATTCGGGTAGGTCGGCATCGTAGGCGCGATAACAGTCGACGCCCTCGCGTTTGCGCCATGGCTTGAACTTGCGCAGGTTCTTGCGCAGCCGATTCGCGATCATCTGCGCGCCTTCGGACAACGGCGTCGCGGTCCGCGCAGCAGCATCGCCATCCGGCGGAGCCTCATTGCGCGAAGACTGGCGGGCTCGTTCGCAGACCAGCAACATGCACTCGATCGCACCGTTGAAGAACGCGTAGCGCTTGTTCGCGCGCAGGCCGGTCGCCCGCGCAAGGTTTTCATCGCCCGCAAGGATCGTCACCCGCCAGTCCGGCGTCGCGCGCTGCAGAGCGTCGCCGAGTTCGCGGTACAGGCCATCGTCCGCGGCGAGGCGCTGGTCGTACGGCGGATTGCAGATCGCGAGCCCGGTCGATTCCGGCGGCGCTTCGAGCAGGCGTACCGGCAGCACCTTGAACGCGATCGCATCGGCGACGCCGGCGGCCTGTGCATTCGCGCTCGCGGCGCGGATCGCATGCGGATCGGCATCGGAGCCGTGGAAAACCGTGCGCAACGAAGCGCGGCCGATGTGTTCGCGCCGGCGCGCCTCGTCGACGAGCCGCTGCCACAACGCGACATCGAACCCGCGCCAGCGACTCGGCGCTGCCGCGTCGTTGCGCGCGAGCCCCGGCGCGACATCGGCGACCATCAGCGCGCCTTCGATCAGCAGCGTGCCGCTGCCGCACATCGGATCGAGCAATCCGCCGCCATCGCTGTAAACCTTCGGCCAGCTGCCACGCAACAACATCGCCGCGGCGAGCGTTTCCTTCAACGGCGCTTCGTTCTGCATCGCGCGCCAGCCGCGCTTGTGCAGGCTGCCGCCGCCGAGGTCCACCGACAGCGTGGCACGACCTTTGCGCACCAGCAGGTTCAGGCGCAGGTCGGGCGCTTCGGTATCCACCGACGGCCGCACGCCGAACTGTTCGCGCAGGCGATCGACGACTGCATCCTTCACCCGCAACGCGGCGAAGCGCGCATGCGTGATCGCGTCGCCGGAGACGTGCGCATCGACGCTGAGCGTACCGTTCGGATCGAGGTGTTCGGCCCAGTGCAGTGCGGCGACACCGTCGTAGAGGGCCTGCTCGTTCGCGCATTCGAATTCGACCAGCGGCCAGATCACCCGGCTGGCGAGGCGCGACCACAGCACTGCCCGATACGCGACTTCGGCATCGCCCTCGACATTCGCGCCAGCCAGCGCGGCGGTCGCCCTGGTCGCACCGAGGGCGAGCAACTCGTCGGCAAGCAGGTATTCCAGCCCTTTGGCGCAGCTTGCGAAAAACTTCATGGCGCTGGCCGCTCACGCGCATCCATGCGCTCGCGGCCTTCGTCCGTCGACAGGCAGCGCAGGAAATCGGCGAAGCGTTCGGCGCAGAACGCGACATGGTCGGCGAGGCGATGGCTGTCGTCGACGAGCACGAGTTGGTCGCGGCGCGGATGCGCCCAGTCGATCACCGCCTGCGCGGGAATGAGCTCGTCGTCCCAGCCGTGCACGATCATCGTCGGCACGCTGGCGGCTTCGAGTTGTTGCGGATAACCCTCGATCCACGGCGGCGGCGCCATCAGGAACAGTCCCGCGCACGGCACGTCGCGCGACACCAGCGCGGACACGAACGCGCCCAAGCTCGATCCGGCGAGCACCAGCGGGCCTTGGGCGGCAGCAGCGCGTTCGCGCAGGATCGCGATGCGCGCGTCGATGTCGCCGAAGCGCCCGGCCCCGTCAGCGCGATCGGCAGCGAGGTAGTCGGGTCGCTCGGTCGTCCAGCCCAAGGCTTCGGCGGCGGCGGCCAGCGCGCTGACCTTGGTCGCGTGCGGCCCACTTTCGAGGCCATGCGAGAGGATCGCGTGGCCGATCATGCAGCCGCGACCGGTCGGGATTCGAGGGTGGAAGCCATGCTGCGGGACTCTCGCGGAAGGCGCCGATGCTAGCATGCGGCATGCCTGCCGACCTGTCCGTGCGCCATTCGCCGCTGCCCTACGAGGAGCGCCTCGAGGCGCGCGCGCGCGAACAAATCGACCTCGTGGTGATCCACTGCACCGAGCTGCCCGACCTCGCGATGGCGCGCGACTACGGCGAACGCGTGCAGCACGAGGAATCGCGGACCGGCAACAGCGGCCACTTCTACATCGACCGCGATGGCGACATCCACCAATACGTGCGCCACGATCGGGTCGCGCACCATACCCGCGGCTACAACCCGCGTTCGATCGGTATCGAACTGGTCAATGCAGGCCGCTATCCCGACTGGTTCGACTCGCGCCACCAGGCGATGGATGAGCCTTACACCGAGGCGCAGATCGGTGCCCTGATCACGCTGTTGACCGATTTGCGCAACGATCTGCCGACCCTGCAATGGATCGCCGGCCACGAGGACCTCGATACCGCGCAGGTGCCGGCCAGCGACGACCCGACCAGCACTGTCGCACGCAAACGCGATCCGGGGCCGTTGTTTCCCTGGGAACGCGTGCTCGCTGGAGTGCCCCTGCAGCGCCTTCTTCCCTGATCACGGGGAGCGATGTCGATCCGTGGGCGATTCGCCCGGGCGACAAGTTCGCCACTACTGTTTCTGCGGCAAGCCGTCCACCAGATCGTAGTAATCGCCCTTTTCAGCGACGAAGACATGGATGCCGACATGGGTCAACGTCGGGGTGTCGAATGCGCCCATCGCGATGCCGATGAAGTCCCGCTTGACCGGGTCCCAGAACAGGGCCGAACCGCAGGTCGAACAGAATCCCCGCCGCACGCGCTCG
>JBBQHA010000167.1:0-6279 GCA_038323475.1 Lysobacterales bacterium | reverse complement strand
GCATACATCGGCGAAGGCCAGAACACGTCGGCCGACGGCAATACCGCGACCCTGCAGCAGCGCGTCACCCGCAAGGGCTCCGAGCGCATCGTGCGCTACGCGTTCGACATGGCGCGCAAGATCGGCCGCAAGAAGGTCACGATCGTGCACAAGGCGAACATCCTCAAGTCCACGTCCGGCCTGTTCCTGAAAGTGGCGCGCGAAGTCGCGCAGAAATATCCCGACATCGCGTGCAACGAGATGATCGTCGACAACACCTGCATGCAGCTGGTGATGAAGCCCGAGCAGTTCGACGTGATCGTGACGACGAACCTGTTCGGCGACATCCTTTCCGACCTCTGCGCCGGCCTGGTCGGCGGCCTTGGCCTCGCGCCGGGAGCGAACATCGGCGCCGATGCGGCGATCTTCGAAGCCGTGCACGGCTCCGCTCCCGACATCGCCGGCAAGGGCATCGCGAATCCGTGCGCGCTGCTGCTCGGCGCCGCGCAGATGCTCGACCACCTCGGCAAGCCCGCCGACGCCGAACGCCTGCGCAAGGCCATCCGCGCGACGCTGGAAGCGAAGGATTCGCTGACGCCGGACCTGGGCGGCGAGGGCGACACGATGGGGTTTGCGAAGGCGATTGCGTCGCGGATTTGAGTCAGCGAAGCGTTCCGTCCGCATGGCGGACGAAATGCTTAGATCTCCGGGATGAATCGAGCAGAAGCAGATCCCTCGCTGCGCTCGGGATGACAAGCTAACCACAGATCCCGCGCTGCGCTCGGGATGACAAGCTAACCACAGATCCCGCGCTGCGCTCGGGATGACAAGCTATCCACAGATCCCTCGCTGCGCTCGGGATGACAAGCTATCCACAGATCCCTCGCTGCGCTCGGCATGACAAGCAATCCACAGATCCCTCGCTGCGCTTGGCATGACAAGCTAACCACAGATCCCTCGCTGCGCTCGGGATGACAAGCTCAAACTGATCCGCCTTGCTCGCTGCTCCTGCGACTGGCCCTTCGTTCCGGACTCGCCGTTCGCTTCGGCATCCGGTCTTCGCAGTCGGAACCTTCTCCCGCTTGCGGGAGAAGGGAGCATCGGGGAAATCAGTTCCGCGAATTGAGCTTCGACAACAACCGCAGGAACTCCAGGTACAGCCATACCAGTGTGACCACCAGTCCGAACGCGCCGTACCATTCCATGTACTTCGGTGCGCCGGATTCGACGCCGGATTCGATCATGTCGAAGTCGAGGATCAGGTTCAGCGCCGCGATGATCACCACCACCACGCTCACGCCGATGCCGAGCGCGCTGCTCGAGTAGATCACGCTGAAGGGATGGCCGAAGAAGCCCATGACCATGCTGGCGAGGTAGAAAATCGCCACGCCGCCGGTCGCGGCGAACACGCCCATCTTGAACTTCTCTGTCGCGCGGATCAGGCCGCTGCGGTACGCCAGCAGCAGCGCGCCCATGGTGCCGAACGTCAGCGCGACCGCCTGGATCACGATGCCATGGAAGCGCATTTCGAAGATCGCCGAGATCGCGCCGATGAAGACGCCTTCCAGCGCGGCGTAGGCCGGGGCCGTCGCCATCGCCCATTCCTTCTTGAAGATCGTGATCATTCCCATCACGAGTCCGCCGAGCGCGCTCCACGTCGCCAGCGACTGCAGCGATGCGACATCCGCCACGCCTGCCATGCCGTTGACGCGGCTCCAGCTGTACATCGCGCCGCACAGCACGAGGACCAGCAGGAAGGCGGTCTTGTTGACGGTGCCGTTGATCGTCATCGCGCCATCGGGCGAGACCACCGTGCCGCTCGCGCTGTCGAGGAAGGCGTTCTTGCCGAGTACCGGGTTGTTGCTTTGCATGGCGATGTCCTTTGCGGAAGTCAGGCGTTGGAGCGTTGTTGCCAGAAGTGGTCGAGTACCGCCACGTTGGATCGCGCGGGCCGGTACGAGTTCAACAGGGCGCCATGGACGTAGTCTGTGGCCGCCTCGCAGGCTTTCAAGAGCGTGCGCCCCTTGCACAGGTTAGCAGCGATGGCCGCGGCCAGCGTGCAGCCGGTGCCGTGGGCGCCCACGTCCAGCCGCGCGTGCACGAACGCGCTGCGGGTGTCGCGGTTCGCGTAACGATCGGTCATCGCGCCGCCGCCGGGAAGATGCCCGCCCTTGAGCAGGACCGCTTGTGCGCGCAGCGCGAGCAGTCCGTCCAGTGCCGCTTCGGCAGCTGCCGCGCCGGCGATCGGGTGGCCAAGCAGCAACTCGGCTTCCGGGGTGTTCGGGGTAACGATGTTCGCGAGCGGCAGCAGGCGCGAGCGCAGTGCATCGAGGGCGTCGGGTTCCAGCAGGCGCGCGCCGGAGGTGGCGACCATCACCGGGTCGAGCACGATCCAGCGTGGCCTGTGGAATTCGAGCGCGTCGGCGACCGCGCGGATGACCTCGGCGTTCGCGAGCATGCCGAGCTTGACCGCGCCGATCCGGAAATCGGCGAAACATGCGTCGATCTGCGCGCGCAGGAATTCCACGGGCGGCACGTGGACCGCGGTCACGCCGCGCGTGTTCTGCGCGGTCAGCGCGGCGATCGCGGTCAGGCCGTGCAGGCCATGCGCGGCGAAGGTCTTGAGGTCGGCCTGGATGCCCGCGCCGCCGCCCGGATCGGAGCCGGCGATGGCGAGCGCGCTGATGGGTCGCGGGTCGTTCATGCGCTGGCTCCAGTACCTGTCGCGGGCGGTGGCGTCCCCGCGATGATTGTCGCGGCAAGCGCGGTCGCATGGTCGTAGTCGGGTACGAAGTGCAGCTCGCCGGGACGCTCATCCACGTGCATGTCGGTAATCACGCGCTGCGGCTGCGCCTGCAGTCCCGAAACGATCAGCACGATGCCCTTGCGGCGGCAGCGGTCGGCGAGGCTTTTCAGGGCGTGCACGCCGCTCGCATCGATGATCGGCACCAGCCGCATGCGCAGGATGAACACGCGCGGCGGCACGAAGAACTGGTCGAGCAGGTTGTCCAGCCGGTTGGCCGCGCCGAAGAACAGCGGCCCGCTGATCTGGAACGCCTCGACGCCTCTGGGCAACTGCCTGCGTTGATCGGCATCGGCGGCACGCGTGCCGTTTGCGGCGCCGTCATCTTCGTCGCCTTCGATCAGATTGACGCCGGAACTGACCTCGAACGCCTCGGCCATGCGGAACATGAAGACGAACGAGGCGAGCACGACGCCGACTTCGATCGCGACGGTCAGGTCGAAGAACACGGTCAGCAGGAAGGTCGACAGCAGCACCAGCATGTCGCCCTTCGGGGCCGACAGGGTGTGCAGGAAATGCTGGTATTCGCTCATGTTCCAGGCAACGACCAGCAGCACGGCGGCCAGCGCCGCGAGCGGCACGTAGTGCATCTGCGGCCCCAGCAGGAGCATGAACAGCAGCAGGAAGACCGCGTGCAGCATGCCGGCGATCGGGGATTTCGCGCCGGCGCGCACATTGGTCGCTGTACGTGCGATCGCGCCGGTCGCTGGCAGGCCGCCGAACAGCGCCGAGCCGACGTTCGCCACGCCCTGCGCGACAAGTTCGCAATTGGAGCGGTGGCGTGCGCCGATCATGCCGTCGGCGACGACGGCCGAGAGCAACGATTCGACGCCGCCGAGGAACGCGATCGTGAACGAACTCGGCAGCAATTCGAGCGTGCGTGCGAACGGGATGTGCGGGAAATCGAAGATCGGCAGCGACGAGGACAGGTTGCCGAAGCGCGTGCCGATGGTTTCGGCGGGCAACGCGAAGATCATGCTCGCTGCGGTACCGGCCAGGAGTGCGATCAGGAATCCCGGCCATGCCGGTCGCCAGCGCCGCAGCGCGACGATGATGCCGAGGGTCAGTGCCGCGAGCCCGACCGCGGCGGGCTGCGTCGTCGCAATGTGCTGCGCATAGGCAGCCCAGCGCCCGAAGAAATCCGCCGGCACCTTGTCCATGTGCAGGCCGAGCAGGTCCTTGACCTGACTCGAGAAAATGCTGACCGCAATGCCGGCGGTGAATCCGGTGATCACCGGCTGCGGCATGTACTTCATCAGCGTGCCCAGGCGCATCAGCCCGGCCGCGATCAGCATCAGCCCGGCCAGCATCGTGCACAGGATCAGCCCGCCGAAGCCGAACTTCTGGATCACCACGAACACGACCGGCACGAACGCCGCGGTCGGGCCGCCGATCTGCACGCGCGAGCCGCCGAACGCCGAGATCAGGAAGCCGGCGACGATCGCCGTGTACAGGCCCTTCTCGGGCGTCGTGCCGCTCGCGATCGCGAGCGCCATCGCGAGCGGCAGCGCAACGACTGCGACCGTGAGTCCGGCGATCGCGTCCGCGCGCAGATCGACCCAGCCGTAACCACCGCGCAGGATGGTGTACAGCTTGGGCACGAACATCTGCGCGTATTGCTTGGTGGCTGTGGACATCAGTCCTGGCCCTTCAGCCGCACGCCACGCCCCCGGCCCTGGCTGGGCTGGTCATTGCCGATCAGTTCGACGCCGGAGGCGTCCAGCGCTTCAAGGATCTTGGTCAGCGTGCTGACCACGGCGCGCACGTTGCCCTTGCTGGATTCCATGCGCTGGATCGTCGGCAGGGACACGCCTGCCATCGCGCTGAGGGTGCGCTGGTCGATGCCGAGCATCGCGCGCGCGGCGCGCATTTGTGCTGCGGTGATCATGGTGCCTGCTAACGGAGGCTGGGTGCCTATTTCAGCAGGCAAGACCTGCGTATGCAAGTATCAAACATTCATGGTGATGTTTGATACATCATTCGCAAAAGTGCACTGAACGTGGCGGACATTTTCACGAAGCGGGATTGAACGGTCCATCGATCTGCGAGAACCCCGGGTCTCCGTGTGCTCCGCCCAAGCCGCGTCGCGACGTGGCTTGGGTGCTTTTCAAGCACGATCAAGGCGTCATGTTCTCTTGTTCGCCAGTGCTCACATTGAAGGCCATCTTGCGACCGTCAACGAGATCGAGGACGAGCTGATTGGATCTGTTGATGCTTACTGTATTCGCCCATGCGAAATGCGAAACGGTACGCTGCATCTGGGATTTCTGTCGATATAAGTCGCCAAGCGTGATCGTTCGAACCAGCTTCTCGCGGTGATAGAAAAACAGAACCGGCTCGGACAAAGCCACATCAGGCGGAACGAGATTCATGCCCTCATAGCCAACTACGATTGATTGTCCATCATCGGCAACGAACAACCAGCGGTGCCAGCCTGGAACCGACCATAGCGTTTCTTCGGCAGACTTGCGTGCGACGACCGTAACGTTCAGTTTGGGGCTCGAGGTAGCGCAGAATTTTCCATTGGGGGAACAGACAATCACACGTGCTGGTGGCGGCAAAGGTTCATCCCCCAAGGCGCCACCACTCAGCACTACCAAGAGCGCTGCTGCCAACAGGCGGTGAATGTTCAGTGCTCGAGAGCGACTCAAAGCACTTCCGAAGCAAAGTCCGCCAGCCTCGACCGCTCGCCGCGACGCAGGGTGATGTGCGCGCTGTGCGCCCAGCCCTTGAAGCGGTCGACCGCGTAGGTCAGGCCCGACGTCGTTTCGGTGAGGTAGGGCGTGTCGATCTGTTCGACGTTGCCGAGGCAGATGATCTTGGTGCCGGGGCCGGCGCGGGTGACCAGGGTCTTCATCTGTTTCGGGGTGAGGTTTTGCGCTTCGTCGAGGATCAGCCAGCGGCTCAGGAACGTGCGGCCGCGCATGAAGTTCAGCGAGCGGATCTTGATCCGCGACGCGAGCAGGTCGTTGGTCGCCGCGCGGCCCCAGGCGCCGCCTTCCTGCGGCGTGCGGGTGAGCACTTCGAGGTTGTCGGTCAACGCGCCCATCCACGGCGTCATCTTCTCTTCCTCTGTGCCGGGCAGGAAGCCGATGTCCTCGCCGACGCTGACCGTCGCGCGGGTCATGATGATCTCGCGGTAGCGTTGCTGGTCCATCGTCTGCGCGAGGCCTGCGGCGAGCGCGAGCAGGGTCTTGCCGGTTCCGGCGGTGCCGAGCAGGGTGACGAAATCGATGTCCGGATCCATCAGTGCGTTCAGCGCGAAATTCTGCTCGCGGTTGCGCGCGGTGATGCCCCAGACCGAGCGCTGCGCGTGGCGGAAATCGTCGACGATGCGCAGCACCGCGCGCTCGCCTTCGACGCGGGCGACGATGAGCTCGACCTCGTTGTCGCCGGGCATGTACAGGAACTGGTTCGGGAACCATTCCTCGTCGTCGGCGCGCTTGACCTCGTAGTAGGTGTGGCCCTTTTCGGTCCACGAGCGCAGGTCCTTCTCG
>JBBQHA010000166.1:0-6298 GCA_038323475.1 Lysobacterales bacterium | reverse complement strand
ACGCGACCGCAAGGCTCGGCGCCGCACTGGCCGCGAGCCGGCCGTTGCAGGCGGTCGTCCATCTCCACGGCGACCTCGGCGCTGGAAAATCCACCCTTGCACGCGGGTTGCTGCGCGCACTTGGCGTGCGCGGGGCCATCCGCAGCCCGACTTACACCTTGATCGAGCCGTATCGCCTCGAAGGTGGCGACGAGGCTGTCCATCTGGATTTGTATCGCATCGCTGCCGCCGACGAACTGGAATTCCTCGGGCTGGAGGATCTCGCCGGCCAGGCCGCGCTGTGGCTGGTCGAATGGCCCGAGCGCGGCGGCAAAGCCTTGCCACAGGCCGATCTTCGGGTGGAGCTGGCGGTCGAAGGCGAAGGCCGTTCCGCGTTGCTGGCAGGGATGTCCAAGGGGGGGCTGGACTGGCTGGGAAGGCTGCAGTCGGACCCCAACCTGGCGCACTTTCCTGCTGTAAATTCCAGATAGTTGGGCTAGCTGACGGATTCACAAGGGAAAAACCCTTGAAATCGGTGTCGCATTGCGCTATCAATCGCGCCAATGCAACGAAATCACAACATGTCAGGGCTTTCCGCCGCGCTGCTGCTGGCTTGCAGCGGACTGGCCCATGCCGCTCCGGCTGATGTCGAGGGCGTGACCGTGGTCGAATCCGGGGGCCGTACGCGGGCCCTTGTCGAGGTTGCCGACGGCACCGACTACAGCGTCTTCACCCTCGCCAACCCCAACCGGCTGGTGCTGGACCTGCACAACAGCCACCTTGGCAACCATTTCCGCACCCCGGGTCCGGATGGCGTGGTCGCGAATGTGCGTACCGGCCAGCCGAACCCCGGCGACGTCCGGGTCGTGTTCGAGCTGTCCGCATCGGTCCGCCCGCGCAGTTATTTCCATGACGATCACGGCCATTCGCAACTGGTGATCGAGTTGCTGACCGCCGCGGACACCGCCAAGCCCAATGCGGCCAAACCCGACCCGGTGGTCGCGGTACTGACCAGGCAGTCCACCGACACCGTGGCCGACAATGCGGCATACCGTGGCGATGACAGCCCTGGTGAACAGCCCGAGGCGCCGAAGACCG
The DNA here is from genome assembly GCA_038323475.1 of Lysobacterales bacterium. GTDB lineage: Bacteria > Pseudomonadota > Gammaproteobacteria > Xanthomonadales > Xanthomonadaceae > SZAS-103. The sequence continues at coordinate 5,221 of JBBQHA010000166.1, read as the reverse complement.
CGAATAACGCGCGGTCAGCCGGGCAGTCCAAGGTCGACGACCTGCGCAAGCTCAATCCCAGGGTCCCTGCTCCGGTCAGTACGGTGGTCATCACGCCCGATCCGGGCCCGAATGCATACACCGCGACGACCGATCAGCCGCTGCCGCCGCCCAAACGGCCTGGCGCGCGCACCATGCGCGACGTGCTCGGCGCCGGCCAGCGCAAGATCGTGATCGCCATCGACGCCGGCCACGGCGGCCAGGACACCGGCGCGCGCGGCTATTCGGGCAGCCTCGAGAAAAACGTCACCCTCGCCACAGCGCGGGAACTCGCGCGGCAGGTCAATGCCGAACCGGGCATGCAGGCCGTGCTCACCCGCGACGGCGACTACTTCGTGCCGCTGGCCGAGCGCTACCACAAGGCGCGCGAAGCCAAGGCCGACCTGTTCATTTCCGTACATGCAGATGCCGATCCGACCCATTCGGCGACCGGTTCGTCGGTCTGGGTGCTCTCGCAGCGCGGCGTGACCTCGCAGGCGGCGCGCTGGCTGGCCGACCGCGAAAACGCGGCCGACCTGATCGGCGGCGTCTCGCTCAGCGACAAGGACGATACCCTTGCATCGGTGCTGCTCGACCTGTCGCAGAGCGCGACCATGAAAGCCTCCGGCGACGCCGCCGATCGCGTGCACCAGGCGCTGCGCGACATCGGCCGCACCCACAAGTCGCATCCGGAAAACGCGAACTTCGTCGTGCTGCGTTCGCCCGACGTGCCCTCGATGCTGGTCGAAACCGCGTTCATCACCAATGCCGAGGAAGAGCAGCACCTGAACGACTCGGATTACCGCGCGCGCCTTGCGGGCGCCGTGCTGGGCGGCGTGCGCAGCTATTTCATCGACAATCCGTTGCCCGGTACCCAGTTCGCGGCGTTGCACGAACGCAATGCACGGAATACGCGCGCCATGGCCTTCGCATCGAACGATGCACCGGCGACAACGCAGCCCGCTGCCGCAGCCGCACCGACCTACTACAAGGGCGATGCCGATACCGATGCGCTGCCGGTGCAACTGGCGTCGGCGGACGACGCGCAGCAGATCCATGTCGTCCAGCGCGGCGAGAAATTGAGCGACATCGCCAACCAGTACGGCGTCTCGCTGATGCAACTGCGCGCATTGAACGACATCGAAGGCAACCGCGTGCGTCCAGGCCAGAAACTGCGCATCCCGCAGCGCTCCGGCGCGGGGTGAGCCTGCACGCTTGCGAGATGACTTAACGTCATCTCGCATGCATGCGAACGCCCTTAGCAGGGCGAGCGGCATTGCCGCGAGCGCACGGACAGGATGTCCGGGCACGGCTTTTCATCGCAGCAGGACTGCGCAGATGAAAAGCGAAGGGCATGGTTTCCAGAGGGCGCCATGATGTCCGCGCCTGGAAACCTTAGAATGCCGCGATGCCGATCAAACAACTCCCGGATGTACTCATCGACCAGATCGCGGCTGGCGAAGTGGTCGAGCGCCCCGCATCCGTGGTCAAGGAGCTCGTCGAGAATGCGCTCGACGCCGGCGCCACGCGGCTGGACATCGATCTCGAAGAGGGCGGCGTGCGCCTGATCCGCGTGCGCGACGACGGCGGCGGGATCGCGGCGGATGAATTGCCGCTCGCGGTGTCCCGGCATGCGACCAGCAAGATCGCTTCGCTCGACGACCTCGAGGAAGTCGTCACGCTCGGTTTTCGCGGCGAGGCGTTGCCGTCGATCGCGTCGGTCAGCCGTTTCAGCCTGCGGTCGCGCAGCAGGGACGCCGAGCACGGTGCGCAGTTGCAGATCGATGGCGGCAAGCCCGGCGCGGTGACGCCGCATCCGCACCCGCAGGGCAGCACGGTCGAAGTGCGCGACCTGTTCTACAACGTGCCCGCGCGGCGCCGTTTCATGAAAGCCGAACGCACCGAGCTTGGCCATGTCGAAGACTGGTTGCGCGCGCTCGCGCTGTCGCGGCCACGCATCGAATTGCGGGTGAACCACAACGGCAAGCTGATCCGCCATTACCGCCCGCTGCGTGGCGACGACAATGGCATCGGCCGCGTCGCCGAAGTGCTGGGCGAGGATTTCGCGACGGCATGCATCGCGCTCGATCATTCGGCTGCGGGCCTGCGGTTGCACGGATGGATCGGCCTGCCGACCACCGCGCGCTCGAATGCCGACCAGCAATATTTTTTCGTGAACGGCCGCGGCGTGCGCGATCGCACGGTTGCGCATGCGGTGCGCCAGGCCTACGCGGACGTGCTCTACCACGGCCGCCATCCGGCATTCGTGCTGTTCCTCGAACTCGATCCGCGGCGCGTGGACGTGAACGTGCATCCGGCGAAGTTCGAGGTGCGCTTCCGCGACGGACGGCTGGTGCACGACTTCGTGTTCCGCACCCTGCACGAGGCGCTGGCCGGCGCGCGCGCCGGTCTCGTGGCGTCGCCGCCGCAGGATGCGCACGCCTTCGCAACGCCGCCGTCGGCAGCGCATGCGTCGTCCGCATGGTCGCCGATGCGGCAATCGGGCCTGTCGCTTGCGGTGAACGATCCGACGGCCGCTTACGCGGGCGGTTATGGCAGCGATGCGCTCGTTCCCGCAATGCCCATGCAGGCGATTCCGCAGCCGGCTGCGGAAGGCGAAGCGCCGCCATTGGGTTACGCGCTCGCGCAATTGCTCGGCATCTTCATCCTCGCCGAGAACCAGCAGGGGCTGGTGCTGGTGGACATGCACGCCGCCCACGAACGGATCACCTACGAGCGCCTGAAGTCCGCGCAGGAAGGCGTCGGCATCCGCGCGCAGCCGTTGCTGGTGCCGCTCGGCCTGGCGCTGTCCGAGCGCGAGGCCGATACCGCCGAACAGCATGCGCAGGCGTTGGGCGAGCTGGGCTTCGAGGTCGATCGCAGCGGTCCGCAGACGATCCGCCTGCGCAGCGTGCCGGCCCTGCTCGACGGTGCCGATCCGCGCCAGTTGCTGCTCGACGTGCTCGCCGACCTGCGCGAACACGGGGGCACGCGCAAGGTCGAGGAACGCCGCAACGAACTGCTCTCGACGATGGCCTGCCACGGTTCGGTGCGCGCGAACCGGCGGCTCGGCATCGCCGAGATGAACGCGCTGTTGCGCGACATGGAGGCGACAGAGCGCTCCGCGCAGTGCAATCATGGCCGCCCGACCTGGGTGCAACTGGGTCGTGCCGAACTCGACCGCCTGTTCCTGCGCGGTCGCTGAAATCCATCCATTTCCATCGAGGAACCTGCATGCGCCACGCCCATGTCATCGCGCAATTCGCCATCGCCATGGCAGTCGGTTTGCTTGCATTCTCGACAGGCCAGCGCGCCGAGTCGGCAACTGCCCCGGCATCGACGGCGAGCACGTCGCAGCCGGCGCATATGGATCGCGCCGCGTTCGAAAAGGATGTCGCGCAATGGCGCGCCGGTCGCGTCGAACGCCTGCGCAAGCCTGACGGCTGGCTGTCGCTGGTCGGCCTGCATTGGGTCGAACCGGGCGTGCACCAGCTCGGCATGGCCGCATCGAACGACGTCCAGCTGCGCACCGGCCCCGCGAAGCTCGGGACGCTCGCGCTCAGGGATGGCCAGGCCACATTCAGGACCGAGCGCGCGGCAGGCGTGACGATCGACGGCAAGCCCGCGTCCGGTGTTTTCGTGATGCGTACCGATGCGACCAACGACGCGCAGGGCCCGAGCATCGTCGCGTTCAACAAGGGCAGCGCGAATTTCCAGGTCATCGAGCGCAGCGGCAAGTTCGCGCTGCGGGTGAAGGACGCCAACGCGCCCACACGCACGGGGTTCGTTGGCATCGACTATTTCAAGGCCGATCCGGCGTGGCGCCTCAGCGCGCGCTTCGAGCCGCACCCGCCCGGCAAGACGATCCAGATCGCGAGCGTGATCAACACGATCGACCCGATGGCGAATCCCGGTACGGTCGTCTTCGAGAAAGACGGCAAGACCTATCGCCTCGAAGCGGTCGACGAAGGCGATGGCCAGCTGTTCCTGATCTACGCCGATCGCACCAATGGCAAGACGACTTATGGCGCCGGCCGTTTCCTGTACGCCGATCCGCCGAAGAACGGCATGACGGTCGTGGATTTCAACAGGTCCTACAATCCGCCGTGCGTGTTCACGCACTATGCGACGTGCCCGTTGCCGCCGCCGGAAAATCGCCTCGACCTGACCATCACCGCAGGCGAGAAATCCTATCGCGGCGCGGTGCATCACGATGCCACCGCTGTTCCGGCGACCAACGCCAAGACCAACTGAGGATTCCCGATGCGCAACACATTCATCCGGTTCGCCGCGACGCTGGGTTTCGGACTGTTCCTCGCTGGCGCGGCCTGCGCGACGCCGCCGCAGCCGATCCTGTGGAAGGTCAGCAAGGGCGAAAGCACGGTCTACCTGCTCGGCTCGATGCACTTCCTGATGGACAGCGACTATCCGTTGTCGGCCGACGTGGATGCGGCCTACAAGGATGCCGAGAAGCTCGTATTCGAAGTCTCCCCCGCCGAAATGAACCCGATCGCGATGGCCGCCGAGGTCCTCAAGCATGGCGTCTACATGGCTCCCGGTCACCAGTTGCAGGACGACCTGTCGGCGCCGACCTGGCGGGCCGTGGTGGACTACGGCGCGAAGAACAACCTGCCGGTCGCCAAGCTGCAGAAATTCCAGCCCTGGATGATGTTCATGACCCTCGTCGCGCTCGAAAGCCAGAAGATGGGGCTGAAGCCGGACATCGGGCTGGACATGCATTTCATGCAGATGGCCTCCGCCGACCACAAGCCGACCGGGGGGCTGGAGACGGTCGACCAGCAACTGGCGATCTTCTACGACGCGCCGATCGCGATCCAGGAAAAAATGCTGAAGCAGAGCCTGGACGAAGTGCCCAATTTCAAGAAAGAGATGGAAAAGGAACACGACACCTGGCGCCGTGGCGATGCCAACGCGATGCTGGCCGGCGAGCAGAAGGACGACGCGAAGATCCCCGGCATGCACGAAAGGATCCTGGTGCGACGCAACCGCAACTGGAGTCCGCAGATCGAGAAGATGCTCGATGCCGGCAGCGACGACACCCTGGTGATCGTCGGCGCGCTGCACCTGCCCGGACCCGACGGCGTGGTGCGCCTGCTGCAGAAGGAAGGCTATGCCGTCGAGCGCTTCTGCACCGGCTGCACGAACGTCGACGGCAAGCCGCCGGCGGCCCGCAAGCGCTGAG
>JBBQHA010000165.1:0-6304 GCA_038323475.1 Lysobacterales bacterium | reverse complement strand
AAGAGCGCGGACAACGATCGCGTGAAGGCTGCGGTAGCCACGACCGGCGCGACCTACCGGTTCGTCGAAGCGAAATAATCGCCGCGGTTGGACCCGGCCAGGCGTTTCGCGCCTGGTCGGCGAAGCCGATCGATACGTCCGCCGGCATCGCGCTGCGTTCGGCACGTCCTGGTAACCGCACGGATGGAAAAGTCCGCACCGCCATGAATGATCGGCGACAATAACGCATGGCCCTTCTGATCAACGACCTGTGCGTGAACTGCGATGTCTGCGCACCGGTGTGTCCCAACACCGCGATCACGCAAGGCGAGGCCATCTACGAGATCGCGCCATCGCGCTGCACCGAATGCGTCGGCCATTACGACGAACCGCAATGCGTCGAGGTGTGCCCGGTCGAATGCATCTTCGTCGATCCGGAACGTGTCGAGTCGCGCGATGAGCTGATGCAGAAATACGAGCAGCTCCAACAGGAATCCGCATGAAACAATCGGGTCGTCCAGTCTCCTGCGTGCTCGCTGCATTGCTGGCGTGCGCCGCGGCGGCCGCCGCGCCTGTTTCGACGGCGGTTGCACCAGCGCAACCGGCGCAGTCGTCGATCATCGCTGCTCGTCCCCCTGGCGCTGTCATCGCCAGCGCGCACTACCTCGCCACGGAAGCCGGCGAAAAAATCCTCGCGGAAGGCGGAAACGCATTCGATGCGGCGATTGCGGTCGGCTCGACGCTTGGTGTGGTCGAGCCTGAAAGTTCAGGCATCGGCGGCGGCGATTTCTTCCTGCTGCACATCGCCAAGACCGGCAAGGACGTTTTCATCGACGCGCGTGAAACCGCGCCGGCTGCGGTCACCGCCGAGGAGTATCTCGGCAAGGACGGCAAGCTCGACCACGACAAGGCGCTCAACGGCGCGCTCGCCGCTGGCATCCCGGGTGCGCCGGCCGGCTGGGCCTACCTCGCGCAACACTACGGACGCCTGCCGCTGAAAACGTCGCTCGCGCCGGCGATCAGGATCGCCCGCGATGGTTTCCCGGTGTATCCGCGCATGCTGTCTGAATATGCCGAGCAACGCGACGTCATGCGTCGCTGGCCGGCGACGACCGCGATCTTCGAGCCGCAGGGACATCCGCTCGCCAATGGCGACACTCTGCGCCAGCGCGACCTCGCCGACACCATGCAGGTGCTCGCCGACAAGGGCTTCGATGGTTTCTATCGTGGCAAGGTCGCCGAAAAAATCGTTGTCGCGATCAATGCCGCCGGCGGCAACTGGACCGCAGGCGACCTGGCTGACTACCAGGTCAGGCTTCGCGAGCCGTTGCGCTTCAAGTATCGCGACTGGGATGTCGTGACCGCGCCGCCACCCTCGTCCGGCGGCGTCGCGCTCGTGGAGATGCTGCAGATCCTGTCCGCATGGGATTTGCCGAAGCTCGATCCGGCCACGCGCGTGCACCTGATCGTCGAGGCGATGCGGCGCGCGTATCGCGACCGCACGTATTTCCTCGGCGACCCGGATTTCGTCAAGGACATGCCAATCGGGCGCCTGACGAGCCAGGAATACGCGGACGGTCTGCGCGCGGGCATCTCGCTCGACAAGGCGACGCCGAGTTCCTCGTTGCCCGGCGCGCCGCCGCCAGCAGTCGGTGCGCACACGACCCACTTCTCGATCATCGATGCCGAGGGCAACTACGCGTTGGTGACGATGACGACGAATACGGCCTATGGCTCCGGCATGGTCGCGGCCGGCACCGGTGTGCTGATGAACAGCGAGATGGACGATTTCGCGTTGCAGGCCGGCACGCCGAATGCCTATGGAGTGACCGGTTACGACGCGAACAGCGTCAAGCCCGGCAAGCGTCCGCTGTCGTCGATGACGCCGACGTTCATGTTCGGCCGCGATCGCGTCATCGTGCTCGGCACTCCAGGTGGCAGCAGGATCATCACGATGGTGCTGCTCGGCATCCTCGGGTTCGACGAAGGCTTGACACCGCAGCAGGTCGTCGCGCTGCCGCGCTTCCACCACCAATACCTGCCCGACAATATCTCGCTCGAACCCGGCGCGCTGTCGCCAGCGGTCGTCAAGCAACTGGAAGCGATGGGACACACCGTCGCCACCGGAGAGAGCGTGTGGGGCCGCATGCAGGCCGTGGAATGGGATCGTGCGGGCAACACGCTCAGCGGCGGGACCGATCCGCGCAACGAGGTCGGCAAGACGGAAGTGATCAAGGCGAAGGCGGTCAAGACGCGATGAAACTCTGGTCGATCTTGGGCAATTCCCAGCGCCTCGACGGACGAGTGGGGGATCTGCGGAATGCGTTGAAGCGCATTCCGCACCCGCGAGAGCCGGAGGCAGGAGCCGAAGGCTGGGTGACTTGGCGAAACAGGGATGTTGAGCCTAGTCACCGCCGCCGCCGTCAATCCGAGCAGCAGGTCGCGCGATGAAACTCTGGTCGATCTTGGGCAATTCACAGCGCCTCGACGGCGGCGCGATGTTCGGCAACGTGCCGCGTGCGATGTGGTCGAAATGGATCGCGCCCGACGACCAGCACCGGATCCCGCTCGCCTGCCGCGCGCTGCTCGCGAAAGCCGTCGACGGCAAGACCGTGCTGTTCGAAGCCGGCATCGGCGCGTTCTTCGATCCGAAATTGCGCGAGCGCTACGGCGTCGTCGAGGATCGCCACGTCCTGCTGGATTCGCTCGCGACCGCCGGTTTCACCCACGAGGACATCGATGCTGTCGTGCTGAGCCATCTTCACTTCGACCACGCGGGCGGATTGCTCGCCGCGTGGAGCGAAGGCATGGCTCCGTCGCTGCTGTTCCCGAATGCGCGCTACTTCGTCGGCGAGGACGCGTGGGGACGCGCGACGCATCCGCATGCGCGCGACCGCGCCTCGTTCATCCCCGAACTCGCGGGCCTGCTTGAAGCGAGCGGCCGCCTGGAGATCGTCAGCGGCGACAGCCATCCGTATTTCGGCGAGACCGTGCGCTTCCACCACAGCGAAGGCCATACGCCGGGATTGCTTCTGGCCGAGCTGCGCGGACACGACGACCATGGCGGCGTGGTGTTCTGCGCCGACCTGATCCCCGGCCGCGCATGGGTGCATCTGCCGGTGACGATGGGTTACGACCGTTATCCCGAATTGCTGATCGAGGAGAAGCGCGACTTCCTCACGGACAAGCTCGCGCGCGGCGTGCGCCTGTTCTTTACCCACGACGTCGAGTGCGCGCTCGCGCGCGTCACCCGCGACGACAAGGGCCGCTTCGGCACCGACCACGAAGTCCATGAATTGCACGCACGGGCGCTGTCCGCATGAAGGCGCTGCTGCTCGCACTGATGCTGGTCACGCCGTTGCCGGTGCAGGCGCAGACTCCCGCGCCCGCCGCCACGACGCCGGCAACCGCCCCGACGCAAGCCGCCCCGGAGCAGGTGCATCCGCAAGGCCAGATCGAATCTGCGGTCGCTGTCAACGATCCTGTGTTCCATGTCGGCGCGAAGGCGCTTGGACTCGAGCGCAGCGTCGAGATGCTGCAATGGCGCAAGGTCGATGTCCCCGCGCCGCCGCACTACGAGCAGGCGTGGACCGCCGGGCGCACCGATTCCTCCGCGTTCGACGCCGCGCACATGAACACCGGCGACCTGCCGTTCAATGGCGAGCGCTGGTGGACCACCGATCCGAAGCTCGACGGCCATCCGGTTTCCGCGGATGTGCTCGGCGCGCTGGATTCATGGACGCCGCTCAAGCCCGACCTCTCGCAACTGCCGACGAATCTCGCGGTCAGCTTCCAGCCAGATGGCGACTGGCTGTCCACGTCGCAGGATCCCGCGCATCCGGACATCGGCGACGTACGCGTGCGCTGGCGGGTGATCGCGCATGCGTCCGCTCCGACAGGGGCAGCTCTGGTCGACGGACGCTGGGAATTGCCGGTGGCGTCCGCGACCGCTGCGACGTCGGTTGCCGTACAGCCGCCGCAATCCGAACCCGTCGCGCCTGGCAGCGACCTGCCTGCATGGACGCAACGCATGTTCGGAGACCATGCCACGTGGCTGATCGTCGCAGGCTTCGTTCTCGCATTGCTGCTGCTGGCGCGGAAGCGCCGGCGCTGAGCGATCGTGACGCGCGGCGGCCGGTCGCGGGCAAGCGCGAACGGCCGGAGGAAAGAAAGACGACGCATCCCCATGGACGCGCCGTGGTGCAACGCAAGCGACGAAGCTTCGCGCTGCTTATTTCTTCTTCAGGCAATTGCTCATGAAGGTCTTGCGGGCATCGCCCTTGAGGTTCTGCTTGCCGGCATCGGCATTGCAGGACGTCATCCGGTTCTGCTGTGCCTTCTGCGCTGCGCTGGCAGGAGCTGGACCTGCCTTCATGCAATCGCCGAACGGCTTCTTGTAGTCGTCGCCTTTCCTGCCCTTGTTGGCGCTGGAGCAGTCGCTCATCTTTTGCTGCTGCGCGGTCTTCGCCTTGGCCGGTGCGGCCGCAGGAGTCGTCGCTGCGGCTGCAGCTGGCTTGGCGGATGGAGCCGGAGCGGCGGCTGGCGTGGCCGCATTGGCGACGCCGAACGCGAGCAGGGCGGCGACAGACAGCGCGATGATGCTGGACTTCATGGCGGCACCTCGTTGAAGCGGGTCGGACGACCGACGGGACATTGCGAGGCGGATGCTACGCACGCCCACTCGCCGCAACGCATTCCGCGAGGTGAAACTTTCTTCATGTTGAAGGATGATGCGTGCGGACATCGTCCGGCATGCGCTGCCTCCGGCATCGCCAAATCCATTTGGAACTTCCCATGTATACGCTCTACTACTCGCCTGGCACTGCAAGCATGGTCGTGCACCTGGCGCTGCTCGAAATCGGCGCGCCGCACACGCTCGAACGCGTCGATTTCAGCGCGAACGCGCAACGCGATCCCGAATACCTCAAGCTCAATCCGCAGGGCAGGGTGCCGACCCTGATCGTCGATGGCAGGCCGGTGTTCGAATCGGCTGCGCTGCTGATGCTGCTCGCCGAACGCCATCCGGAAGCGCGGCTCGCGCCCGCCATCGGCACGCCCGGACGCGCGGCGTGGTACCAGTGGATCGTGTTCATGGCCAATACGCTCATGCCGGCCTATCGGCTGTGGTTCTATCCGCCCGATGCGGGCGCCGACGAACATCCGGCCAACGTGCGCGCGGTCATCCAGGCCAGGATCGAAGGCGCGTTCGACCTCCTCGACGCGCACGTGTCGGCGCACGGACCGTACATGCTCGGCAGCGAATTTTCCGGCGTCGACCTGCTGTTGACGATGCTGATGCGCTGGTCGCGCAACATGCCGAAACCGGCGACGGAATGGGCTTCGCTCAAGGCGCTCGCGGACGTGGTGCGCGCGCGCCCGAGCTGGAAGACGTTGTACGCGGTCGAGGGGCTGACCGAGTGGTGATCACTCGCAGTGCGCGTTTGCGCGATCCGTAGATCAAGAGCATTTCGCCAGCTGCTCGGGCGAGCTCATCTTTCCTCCCCGGTCGGTATCCAACAGAAAAAGGCCGGATCTCTCCGGCCTCTTTCGTCTCACACGAGCGACAGTTACGAAGCCTATGCGGCCTCGGCCTGCGCCTTGCGCGGGCCTTCCAGCAACGCCTTGCGGATCTGCCCGATGACCAGTTCGATCTCGTCGTCGGCGATCGCGAAGTGCGGGGTGAAGCGCAGCGAGTTCGCGCCGCCGTGGATCACGCCGATGCCGCGCTCGCGCATGAACTCTTCGGTGGAACCGGCGCCGTAGCACTTGAATGCATCGGACAGTTCGCAGGAGAACAGCAGGCCGGTGCCCTGGACCTTGGTGATCAGGCCGCCGAGTTCGTCCTTGAGCTTCTCGAGCCTGGCGATGAAGGCGCGGCCCTGGTTGCGCACATTAGCGCGCAGCTCCGGCGTGAGCATGCCGAGCACCGAGCAGGCGACGTCCATCGCACGCGGGTTGCTGGTCATCGTGTTGCCGTACACGCCCTTGCGGTACAGGCCGGCGGCGCGATCGCCGACGGCAAGCACGGACAGCGGGAACTGGCCGGCGTTGAGCGCCTTCGAATAGGTTTCCATGTCCGGCGCTTCGATGTGCTCGAAGCCCGGATAGTCGACGATCGACAGCACGCCATGTGCGCGCAGGCCGGCCTGGATCGAGTCGACGAGCAGCAGGGTGCCGTGAGCCTTCGTTAGTTCGCGGGCGGCCTCGTAGAACGCGACGTGAACCGCGCGGCCCGTATCGCCTTCGCCCATCACGGGCTCGAGGAACATCGCTTCGATGTACCAGCCGTTCTTGTCGGCGTCCGCGAACACGGCGCGCAACTGGT
>JBBQHA010000164.1:0-6328 GCA_038323475.1 Lysobacterales bacterium | reverse complement strand
GGTACCGTGTCCAGATGCACGTTGAACACGCGCCGCGGATCGCCGCGCACCGCGAGCAGCGACACCGCGCCAGCGCCGTGATCGGTTACCTCGATCCGGAAATCGGCCAATTGCGTGCGGAGATAGTCAAAAATCCCTCCGCAATCGATCGCGCGCGGCGGATTGCGCGTGTCGAACGACACCAGTGCTTCGAGATGTTCGAGCACGGAATCAAGCATGTCGACTGCCGCCGATGTCGTTCCGGTTCACTTCGGCCCACAGCGTGGAACTCATCCCGAACAGCTTGATGAATCCTTCGGCCTCGGCGACGCCCCAGTCCGCCGACTGCGCATACGTCGCGCCCTTCGCGGCGAGGATATGCGGCGATTCCACTGCGACCGCATGCACGTTGCCGCCTTGCGTCTCCAGCGTCACCGTGCCGGTCACGCAGCGCTGGCTCGAACTCAGGAAGGCCTCAAGATCGGCCTTGAGCGGATCGTGGAAGAAGCCTTCATAAACGAGCTCGACCCATTGCTTCGCGACGACGGGCTTGCAGCGATTCTGCGACTTGCTGAGCACGGCCTCTTCGAGCGCGCGGTGCGCCGCAAGCAACGCCACCAGACCCGGCGCCTCGAACACGATGCGGCCTTTCAGGCCGATCGTGGTATCGCCCGTGTACATCCCCCGCCCGACGCCATAACGCGCAAACACGGCATTGAGTTTCGCGAGCAGTGCATGCCCTGCGATGCGCTCGCCTTCCAGCGACACCGCAACGCCCTGCTCGAAACCGATGCGCACCTGCATGGCCGCTTCAGGCCACTCCGCGCGCGGTGCGCACCAGCCGCGCGCGCCCTCGCCAGGCGCCTGCCAGCGATCGATCTCGCCGCCCGACATGGTCAGTCCGAGCAGGTTCTCGTTGATCGTGTAGGCCTTCTGTTTCGCGCGCACGGCAAAGCCGCGCTGTTCCAGGTACTGCTGCTCGTACGCGCGGACTTCGGTGTGTTCGCGCTGGATTTCGCGGATCGGCGCGATGATGACGTAGTCGCCGAGCGCCTTGACGCTCAGGTCGAAGCGCACCTGGTCGTTGCCCATGCCGGTGCAGCCGTGCGCGACGAGCTTCGTGCCGAGTTCGTCGCAACGATCGAGCGCCGCCTCGACGATGAGGTAACGGTCGGACACCAGCAGCGGGTACTGGCCCTGGTAGCCCTCGCCAGCCATCACGAATGGAATCACGAAGTCGCGCCACAACGCCGGACCTCCATCGATGGTGACGTGCGAGGCAGCGCCCAGTTCGTGCGCACGCGCTTCGATGTACGCAGGTTCGTCGGCATCCACACCGCCGGTGTCGGCGAACACGGTGTGCACCCGATAGCCACGCTCGATCAGCCACGGAATGCAGAAGCTGGTGTCGAGGCCGCCGGAGAAGGCGAGGACAACGTCCTCGCAGGGAACGGGAAACGGGGAACGGGGAACGGGGGAAGCATTCTGATGCGACATGTGAGCTCCAAGAACTTCGATTCGACATTGCTGGACGCAGGCGTGGCTTCTATCCGTTCCCTGTTCCCCGTTCCCCGTTCCCCACTCCGATGAGCGCGGCCATCACCGCCTTCTGCACGTGCAGGCGGTTCTCGGCTTCGTCGATCGCGAGGCAATTCGGCGAATCCATCACTGCATCAGTCGCCTTGACGTTGCGGCGCAACGGCAGGCAATGGCTGAACACGCCATCGTTGGTCAGCGCCATCTTGGCTTCGTCGACGATGAAATGCCTGTGCGCGTCGCGGATCGCGCGCTCCTCGTCCCAGCGGCCGAAATACGGAATCGCGCCCCAGCTCTTCGCGTAGACGATGTCGGCGCCACGATACGCATCCATCGGATCGTGGCTGATCGCGAGCGAGCCGCCGCTTTCGGCGACGTTCTGCGCGGCCCATTGCATGTAGCGTTCGTCGAGCGTGTAGTCCGGGGTCGGGCACAGCAATGTCACGTCCATGCCCATGCGGGTCGCGATGGTCAGGGCGGAATTGGCGACGGCGGTGTTCAGCGGCTTGGGATGGTAGGTCCAGGTCAGCACGTATTTCCTGCCACGCAGGTCGGTGCCGAAGCGTTCCTGCAGTGTGAGGATGTGCGCGAGTTCCTGGCATGGATGGGTAATGGTTTCTAGGTTGATGACGGGAACGTCGGAATACCGGGCGAACCCTCTCAGCACCGTGTCCTGCCGGTCCACCGACCAGTCCTGGAATTTCGGGAACGCGCGCACGGCGATCAGGTCCGCGTAGCGCGACAGCACGCGCGCGACCTCCGCGATGTGTTCCTCGGCCTCGCCATCCATCACCGTGCCGGAATCGAAGGCGATCGGCCATGCATCCTTTCCTGGCGCCAGTACGACCGCATGGCCGCCGAGCTGGAATGCGCCGACTTCGAAACTCGTGCGCGTGCGCAGCGACGGGTTGAAGAACACCAGTGCGATGGTCTTGCCCTTGAGTTCATCGCCGAACTTGTCGCGCTTGAAAGTGCTCGCCCGCGCAAGCAGGGCGTCGAGTTCGGCGCGGCTCCAGTCCTGGGTATTCAAGAAATGTCGAATCGTCATCGTGGAGCTCCAAAAGCAGAAAACCCGGCGCAGGGCCGGGTTTTTTCGTTGAATCGAAAACAGCGGAAAACCGCTACCCAGCTCGCGATGGAAGGCAGAGCGGTCGGCGCGCGCGCGATGTCATCCCTGCCGCCATCCGGGCGGAGGTCAGGATGCTTGCATCTGGGAGAAGGTCGAACATGGACGCGAAGTCTTGCATGGGCATGCGCCTCACGCAAGCAAGTCCGAGCCCTGCACAGCAAGACGCCCCTGCGGTGAGGCAGAGGCGTCGAGGGTTCGTCGATCATTTCATTCGCTTGCCGATCGCGCGGAACGGCGCGTAATCAGGCGCTGCTCAGCGGCGCGGACCATCGTCTGCCGGCACCACCGACACGCGCACGCGGATGCGATTGCCAGGATCGTAGGGCATGCGCGCAACGTACACGTCGCCCTTGTAGTTGTATTCGACGTCGTAGCCGACCGGACGCCGATCCTCGCGTTCTACGTCGACGATGCGACAGGGCCCTTGCTGGTAGTAGCCGGAGTCGCCGTTCTTGGCGACGTTGTGGCCGATCGCGCCACCGACGACCGCGCCTGCGATCGTCGCCGCCTTGCGGCCGTCGCCCTTGCCGACCTGGTTGCCGAGCGCGCCCCCGACGAGCGCTCCGAGCACGGTAGCTCCGGTCGTATCCTTGCGCACCCGCTGATAGCCGCCTTCGTCGTCGCACTGTTGCTGCTGGTCGACCGTGCGGAAGGTCTCGTAGGCCGGATTCACGCGCAGCACGGTCGCGTAGCCGTAGCTGACGTTTTCAACCGAACGCGCATAGGGCTGCGCATCGGCGGCCTGGGAGACCACAGCCATCGACAGCGCAAGGACCAACGGGGCGATCAGATAGCCGGGTTTCATGGAAGTACTCCTGCTGTGTTTTGAAATGGAGGCGGCTAACCGCAAGTGTGCATTGCAGCATTCGGCCGCTGAACCATGCCTGATAACGATTTGTGAACGATGTCCGGTTGCTACACTTGCCTACGTCTCCATCAGAACGACATCCCCGTGCGCCTCTACAACACCCTGACCCGACGGGTCGAACCGTTCGTCCCGGCCGATCCTGCCCGCGTGACCCTCTATGTCTGCGGCCCGACCGTCTACAACTACATCCACATCGGCAACGCACGCACGTTCCTGCTGTTCGACCTGCTTGCCCGGGTACTCAAACGCCGCTACGCGCAGGTGGTTTACGCACGGAACATCACCGACATCGACGACAAGATCAACGCCGCCGCGCGAGAACTCGGCTCGCCGATCAGTGCGATCACCGCGCAATACGACGCCGCCTTCATCGAGGACATGGCCGGGCTCGGCCTGCTGATCCCCGACATCGTGCCCTATGCGACTGCGCACATCTCCCAGATCATCGCGATGATCGAGCGCCTGATCGAAAGTGGCCACGCCTACGCGGCGGAAGGCCACGCGCTGTTTTCGGTCGGCACGTTCTCCGACTACGGCAAGCTCTCGCGCCGCGATCCCGAGGACATGCTGGCCGGCGCGCGCATCGATGTCGCGCCGTACAAGCGCGACCCCGGCGATTTCGTGCTCTGGAAGCCATCCGACGAAACCCTGCCCGGCTGGGATTCGCCATGGGGCCGCGGCCGTCCGGGCTGGCACATCGAATGCTCGGCGATGGCCGAGGCGCACCTCGGCGAGACCATCGACATCCACGGCGGCGGCATGGACCTGCAGTTCCCGCACCACGAGAACGAGATCGCCCAGAGCCAGTGCGCGCACGGCGGTCGCGTGTTCGCGCGCCACTGGATGCACAGCGGGATGCTGAACCTGGGCGGTTCGAAGATGTCGAAGTTGCTCGGCAACACGTTCCGCATGCACGATTTGTTGAAGGAGGTTCCGGCCGAGGCGCTCCGCTATGCGTTGCTGTCGGGGCACTATCGGCAACCGCTGGACTGGACCGATGGGCTGATCGAACAGAGCGTGCGCACGCTGGATCGGTTGTACGGTACGTTGCGCGACCTCGGTGACGTCACGATCGATACCAACGCGATCGCGATACCGCAATCCATCGAGGACGCGCTTGACGACGACCTCGATACGCCGACCGTCTTGAGCACGATAGCCGGCGTTGCCGCGGCCGCGCGCAAGGCTACCGACGCATCCGAACGCGCGGCCCTCAAGGCCGAATTGCTGGGCGCAGGCCGGGCATTGAATGTCCTGCAGATGGAACCAACCGCGTGGTTCGCGCGCGGCTCCGACGCCGGGGACGACGCCCGCATCCAAGGCCTGATCGACGAGCGCAACGCAGCCAAGGCCGCGCGCGACTTCGTCCGTGCCGATGCGATCCGCAAACAACTCGCCGACGAAGGAATCGTGCTGGAAGACACCCCGCAGGGCGTGCGCTGGGTGAGGAAACGCGCTTAGCGGATGCCAGTGGCATCCGTTGCGTTTTCGAACGCCGGCATGCGCGCCTGACCATGGAACACATCAACAATGGCCCAGATATGACGATCGCCCCACACCTCCCGCTTGAAGCCTCCGCGGTCGAGGCCCAGGCCGCGATCGCCGAGGAATTCGGCTATTTCTCCGACTGGTCCGAGCGTTACCAGTACCTGATCGATCTCGGCCGCAAGCTGCCGCCGTTCCCGGATGATCTGAAAACCGAGCAGCAGCGCCTGCTCGGCTGCCAATCGATGGTCTGGATCGTGGCGGACGGCGATGCGCAAGCGCTGGACTTCCGTGCGATCAGCGATTCGGCGATCGTGTCCGGCCTGATCTTCCTCGCCCTGCGCGTGTATTCGGGCCGCAGCGCCCTGGAAATCCTTGCGACCGAGCCCGACTACGTCGCCGCCATCGGCCTTGCGAAACACCTGTCGCCCACGCGCAACAATGGACTGGCCGCGTTACTGGACTTCATGCGCGACCGGGCTCGGCTGGCGGCCGGGACAGCATGAATCCGAACGGCCGCCCGGCGTCATACCGCCGCCATGCGGTTTGGCCTACACTCGCCCCATGACCAGTCCCTGCCCCGAAGACGACGTCGCCCAGCCGCCCAATTCGCGCAAGATGCTCGACGGTTTGCTCGACGAGATGATCGAACACCCCGAGCGCCATGCGGCGATCGTCGAGGAAGTCGAAAGGCGCTTCGGCAACCAGCAGGCGACCCTGATCCTCGACATGACCGGCTTCACGCGCACCACGCGCACGCACGGGATCGTGTCGTTCCTGCTGATGATCCACCAGATGCACAGGATGACCTGCCCGTCGATCGGGAAACACGGCGGCACCCTGATCAAGACCGAAGCCGACAACCTGTTCTGCCTGTTCGAGACCGTCGATGCCGCACTGCTGGCCGCAAACGACATCGTGAACCGGCTGGAGATGGTGAACCTGGTATTGCCGGAGGACCGTCACCTGTATGCCTCGATCGGCATCGGCTACGGCTTCATCCTCAACATCGCGGATCAGGACCTGTTCGGCGACGAGGTGAATCTCGCCTGCAAGCTCAGCGAGGACATCGGCGAACGCAATGCGATCCTGTTCACCGAACGCGCCCACGAACAACTCGCGGCCCGCGGGGACACGGTCCGCAAGGAAGTGAACATCTCCGGCATCACCCTGCCGTACCACGAACTCAAGCGTTGAGTTATCTGCCACCTGCCGGCATCCGTCGGCATGACCGCAGGGCACGACGATGCCCTGCCGGGCTCAGGTGCCGTAGAAGACGTGGTGCAGTCCGTAGTAGCCCAGGAACATCGCGAGCAGGGCCAGCGTGTACA
>JBBQHA010000163.1:0-6370 GCA_038323475.1 Lysobacterales bacterium | reverse complement strand
AGCAGCATCGCGTGCAGGGCCAGCGCCGATTGTGAGCCCGTGACGACGGCGAGCGGTCCTGCACCCTGCACTCCTGCATAGGCGAGGATCACCAGCAATATTTCGAATGGTCGCGGATTCGCGCAGAGCAAGCCGATCGCGAGTCCACCGATGGCGACATTGCAGGCAGCGAGCAGCAAGACGAACACTGCCGTCGCATCGATGACGGCCAGGTGGATCAGGCCAGGCGCGATCGTCGCGCACGCCAGCAACAGCGCCACGCCGATGCGCGCGATCAGCAAGCGGCGGGTGGCGCCGGCGGCGGCGAACAGCAGCGGACCGGTCCCGGTGTCGCGTTCGCGCAGGATCGCGCGCGCGAACACATCCACGCTGACCAGCCACGTGCCGATCGCGGCGATGCCCACCGCTTCGCGCGTACCGGTGGCCTGCGTGATCCACGATCCGATCAGCGCGAGCCACCACCACGCGCGTCGCTGGCGCAGTACGAGCTTGAGTTCGGCAGCGAACACCATGCCGGTCGCACCGGATTCCAGCGGCCGCAACATCGGATCGAGCCAACCCAGGCGGCGGCCTGGATGCGCGCCGGATCCGCTACCGGTGCTGCGCGTGCGCGCAGCGGCCCAATCCAGCGCGGGAGCGAACGCCATCACCCCAAGCATCGAGATCGCGACCCATAATGCGCGGCCGATCAGGTCGACCGTGCGCAGGTTCCAGTGCGTCCACGCGAACACGATGGCCTTGCCCTTGAATTCGCTCATGCCGATGCTGATGCCGGTCGGCTTGATCCCCGGCGCCGCGACCGACAAGGACGAGGACAGGTCGCGCATTGCGAGCGCCAATCCGTTCGGATCGCTGAGCCACGTGTGGTGGGTCCACGGCGCCGCGCCCGGCTGGAGGAAGCTCGTGGTGGCGACCGAATAGAACGTCCAGACGAAGAAGAACAGCACGTTGCCGCCGGTACGGCGCAGTGGCGGCAGCAAGTCGAATACGACCGCGAAGAACGCGGTCACCGCCAGCGCCGGCAGCGCAAGTACGAAGACCGGCTTGGTCAACTCGATGAGGTCGAACGCGCGATCTTCGCCACGGACGCCCTGCGCCACCGCGCCCACCACCAGCCCGACCAGCATGATCAGAACGAAGACGGCCATGTGGCTCGCCCACTTCGCCACCAGGTAGCCGCTGCGCGTCATCGGCGTGGCGACCAGCAACTGCCAGACCCGCGTGTCGAAATCGCGCACCAGGGTGCCGCGCACGAGATAGAAACCGATCAGCGACAACATCGTCGAATACATCAGGCCGAGCACCATGCCGACCCACGCGCTCGAATAGATGCCGCGCACGTTGTCGCCGAAACCGACGGTCTGGTAGTGGGCGTCCGACGGTGGGAAGCACCACCAGGTCGCGATGCCGACCAGTGCCAGCACCACCCAGAAGCGCGTCGACCGGCTGCGTTCGCGCAGGTCGGCGACGAGGATCGCGGCAAAGCGGCGCAGCGCGCTCATGTCAACTCGTGCCTTCGCGCGCAAGCAACCACAGATAGGCGTCTTCGAGATCGGGCTGGCAGGATTGCGCATCGTCGGACGGGGACTTGTCGCCGACGATGCGCAGGCGCACTCCATCGGGCCGGCGCAAGGACGTGCTGATCGTGAACCTGGCGCGGGCTTCCGCAACGCACGATTCCGGCACCAGCCATTCCCAGACGTGGCCTTCGGCCTCGGCGACCAGCGGCTCGGTAGCGCCGTTGAACAGCAGCCGGCCCTTCGCCATCACCGCGAGCGCCGTGGCGCTGGCCTCGACATCGGAGACGATGTGGGTGGACAGGATCACCAGCCGTTGCGCGGCAAGGTCGGTGATGAGATGGCGGAAACGCAGGCGTTCTTCCGGATCGAGTCCGACCGTGGGTTCGTCCACGATCAGCAGGCTGGGATTGTTGAGCAGCGCCTGCACGATGCCCACGCGCTGGCGCATGCCGCCGGAAAAGTCGCCGAGTCGGCGATCGCCGACATCCGACAACCCGACCAGTCCCAGGCATTCATCGATGCGCTCGCGCGCGATCTTCGACGGCAAGCCTTTGACCGCCGCGAGATACGCGAGGAATTCGCGCGCGCTCAGCGCCTCGTAGACACCGAAATCCTGCGGCAGGTAACCCAACTCGACACGCAAGGCATCCGGCTTCTGCGCGATGTCCACGCCATTCCAGAGCACGCGCCCGCTGGTCGGCTTGACCAGGGTTGCGAGGATCCGCATCAGCGTGGATTTGCCGGCGCCGTTCGGACCGAGCAAGCCAAGGATGCCCGGCCCCATCTGCAGGTCGATCCCGGCGACGGCGTCGTGGCCGTTCGGATAGCGATAGCGGACCGATTCGATGGTCAGTTGGCAAGCCATGTCGTCCCCATGCGTCGTCCCCGCGTTCGGGCTGCGTCACCTGCAGTATGTCGCGTAGATCGCGACGCGCACCGTGCCTTTGTGGAGGGTGACTTCCGGACCGTGCAAACGCGATGCTGGCCGCATGATGGATTGCTACATGGACGCGATGCTGCGCGCCAAGCCGGAGAGGATCGCCAAGCTGCGCGGAACGGTTGGGGGCCACGACGGAAGCTCCCAACGCGGCGGATGGCGTGCCTCAATCCTGCTCTGCGGCAGCCTCGCGCCCCTGCTGGCGGATGATCGCTTCCTGGCGCGCGTCCTCGATGGACATCATCACCGCGCCCACATCGGCCTTGCGTTCGTCGAACACGAATTCGCCGGTCAACGTGGAATCCGGTTTCAGCTGGCCCTTCTCGTACAGCGCCCACATTTCCTCGCCGTAATGCGTCGTCAGCAGTTCGGGCGCGAAACGGCCGAGGCTGTCGCGCAGGTTGTGCACGTCGCGCAGCAACATCGCGCGCGCGGCATTGTTGCCGGTGGCGCTGACGATCTGCGGGAAGTCGATGATCACCGGCCCCTCCGCGGCGACCAGCACGTTGTATTCGGACAGGTCCCCATGGATCAGGCCGAGGCAAAGCATGCGGACCACGTCGGCGATCAGGTCGTGGTGGTACCAGCGTGCGAGTTCCGGGATGAGATCCACCTCGCCGAGGCGCGGCGCGCTGTGGCCGGAATCGTCGACGACCAGTTCCATCAGCAGCACGCCATGGAAATAGCCATGCGGTTGCGGCACGCGCACGCCAGCATCGGCAAGCCGATACAAGGCATCGACCTCGGTGTTCTTCCAGGCGGTTTCCTGCTCCTTGCGACCGAACTTCGAAGCTTTCCCTATCGCGCGCGCCTGCCGGCTGCCGCGCACCTTCCGCCCTTCCTGGTATTGCACGCGCGCCTGGAAACTGCGCTGCGCCATGTCCTTGTAGACTTTCGCACAACGGATGTCGTCGCCGGACCGCACCACGTACACCGATGCTTCCTTGCCGCTCTTGAGCGGCCGCAGGACCGCATCGATCACGCCATCGTCGACCAGCGGCTGCAGGCCCTTGGGAATTTTCATTGAATCGTTTTCATCGACGGGCTTTCATCGGATCCGGGCTGCGCCGCAGCGAAGGGCCGCCATTATCGTCCATAAGGGCTTGTCCCATCGTGATGCCCATTCGGATGCATGGATCATCGAGCCGCCGGTTTGCACAATATAGCCGGCGGGATCGGGCCAGCCTGCTGTAGCCAGCATTAACGATATTCGTGCCGCCAGCTTTGTTAAGGCTACGGAAAGCCAGCGCCCCGTAGGGTGTTCCCACGCGCCAATCAGGCGTTCTGGAGTGTCAATCATGAAAGGGATCGCTATCACTGTTCTTGCCCTGGCTGTCGCCGGTACCACCGGCCTCGCATTTGCGCAGGACTATCACAACGACCCGCGCAACGGCCCATCCAACGCGCGCAGCGATTGGGCGCAAGTGGTCAGCGTCGAGCGGGTCGGTGGCCAGTACCCGGTCGACCCGGTCGGTTACGAGCGCCAGCAATGCTGGAACGAGCAGACCCGCAACTACGACGACGGTTACTACCGCGACCACGATGGCCGTCTGTATCGGGGCGACGCCCACAGCAACACGAAGGGCGCGATCATCGGCGCTCTGGTCGGTGGCGCTTTGGGCAACCAGGTCGGCAAGGGCGATGGCCGCAAGGCAGCAACCGTAGCCGGCGCCGTGATCGGCGCGGGCATCGGCGCCAACACGGGCAACAACAACAATGCCGATTACAACTACCGCGACGACCGCGGCACTGTCCGTCGTTGCCGTACGGTATTCGTGCAGACCGGCGAGCGTGGCAATGGCGGTCCTGGCGGTTATGCCGTCACCTACCGTTATGGTGGCCAGCAGTACCGCGATTTCACCAGCGTTCGTCCAGGCCGCACGGTCCGGGTCCGGGTCGACGTGAAACTGCAGGACGGCGGCGACTATCACCGCTAAGTGACGGCACAACGCATGGAAAATGAAGAAGGGCCCACGCGGGCCCTTCTTTTTTCTGCGGTCGCCCTGAGGCAGACGTTGCAGGATCATTACCAGGCGAAACGATACATCCGCGCCACCCGACATCCGCGGCCGATGGGTCCGCGCAACCCTGGACCGGTCTCCCTACGCTGCCGATTTCACGGATTTTTCTGGTACGTGCCGACGAGTTCGGCATGCGCGACGATATGGCCGCGCATCGCCGACTCGAGCGCGAGCTTGTCCGGCATGCGCAGGTCGTCGAGCAACACGTCCAGAGCATAGAGCTTGTGGACGTAGCGATGCCGGCCGATCGGCGGACACGGACCGCCATAACCACTGTGCTTCCAGTCGTTGCGACCCTCGTGTGTGCCTGCGGGCAATGCGGTGGAACCCACGCCTTCCGGCAATACCCGTGACGTCGTCGGCAGGTCGTACAACACCCAATGCACCCAGGTCGTTTTCGGCGCCGCCGGATCGGGCGCGTCGGGATCGTCCTCGATCAATACCAGGCTTTTCGCTCCCGCCGGCACGCCATTCCATGCAAGTGGCGGCGAAACACCAGCCCCCTCGCAGATGTAGGTCGATGGGATAGCGCCGCCGGATGCGAACGCAGGGGACGTAAGGGTCATGGTCATGCCGTGCTCCGCGTGCAATCCGCCGGCATGCGCCAACGCGGCCATGCCGCAGGCGAGCGCCGCAGCCGGGGGAAGCCTCGCGTATCGCATTGCATCCTCCGTGCGCCGGACGAACCGGCGCGAACTGCCGGAGCTGGAATGTACGCCGATCCGATACGGACGGCACTTCAGGCAGGCAAACCCGCGATCAGCGCAAAACGCGAAACACGATCTGCGTCCACGCACCGGTCTCCGCCATCGCCGTGATCGTCTGCACGCCAGGGTCGGGATAGTCGTGCACGAACGACCGGCCGCCCATCGTTTCGCCCTGCAGGCGGCCGTTGACCATCCACATCACTCGCCCCGCCGCACCGAGTGCACGCAGCGACAAACGCACCGGCGTCGGACTGTTCGGGGCGCGCGCGACGGTTGCGCGATCGGCGACGCCTTCGATCTGCAGCGACGCGGTCGCGTCGAGACCGTCTGCTTCGCAATCCTTCGCAAGCGCTGGAATCGATGAGCGCTGCCGTTCCGCTGCCGACAGCCATGGCGATGCCAGTGCCGGCCAACGCGCGATTCCGGCGTCGCGCGCCACATGCGGATTCGAGCAGATCGCGCTCAGGCGCTCGCCGGTCGACGCGTCGACGCGCAGCGGCAAAAGTCCCGCACTCCACAAGCGCGCGCGTCGCTCCGGCAAGGTCGGCGGAATCCCGTTGTTGAGCACCCACGCCTGCATCTTGCGCGCGCACGATTCGGGGTGCGCAGGATCGAATGCAGTTCCGAGCGGCCAGCAGATATCCGCACTGGTCACGCTCGCCGGCGGCGGCCTCGCGATCGCATCGGCCGGGTTGCGCGGCAGGCTGTCGATCACCTCGAAGAACAACGGCAGCGCAGTGATCGCGCCGTACTGGCCTGGCAGCGGCGTGCCGTCCGGCCGGCCGACCCATACGCCGATCGTGTAGCGTTGCGTGCCGCCGACCGCCCATGCATCGCGGAAACCGTAGCTCGTCCCGGTCTTCCACGCGACGCGCGGACCGAAGCCCGGATCGAAGGTGTCGGCGCGGTATCCGGGCCGCGGATTCGCGTCGAGGATCGTCTTCACGATCCACGCAGCGCCCGGCGAGAGCAGCATGCGATCCACGCGCGGCGCATCGGGTTTCAAGCGCACGCGACCGGCGATGCCGCCGCGATGCAGCGCGGTATACGCGCCGACGAGGTCTTCCAGCGTCACCCCGTCGCCGCCGAGGATGATCGACAGGTTTGGCTGCGCGCCGCGCGGGAGTTTCAGCACGACGCCAGCGTTCGCGAGCCGCGCGGCGAAACGCACGGGATCGACGCGAT